>CACXCG010000018.1 GCA_902766125.1 uncultured Spirochaetaceae bacterium
AGGACACAAGAAATCCTGTTAAGTTTCGTTCCCGCATGTGTCATATCATATGATATGCAAAACACTGTCGTTCATCAAAGAAGCGCCGATTGTTTCCAACCAACGCCTCTGTCCTTTCCTTCCCTTTGCTCCCGGTTTTTCTTCCAGAAGCGTCTGTCAAATAGCATTTCTTCTAAACTGAAGATATCCGACTGAATAACTAAATTCAGTAAGCGTTGCGAGTATAGCGCAATTCACTAAAACGTGTCAATAGTCCATATCGGATTTTTTACCAAATTTCTAAAAATTTTTTAGAACTGGATTTTCGGATATCCGGAACCCGGATCCGCTGTGTACCGCTTGAATTCAGACGGTAAGGGTGAATATATCAGAGTTTTGCATATTGTGTCAAGAGTAAAACCACTTATTTTTTATATTTTTTTTCTGATTATTTTCTGCTTAATTTTTTTACACTTTTATTCTGTGAGAGTCTACAGTTGTATTTTATAACTATGAAAACAAGAATAATTATGACTTTAGGTTTACCAGGTGTTGGAAAAACAAATGTTTTGTTTAAGTTGGCTCATTTGTATAATCAAAATGATATTGCACCAATAGTTATATAAAAGTCGGCACACCACACCTGCGCGGGATTGGAGGGGCCTGCCGAAAGGCGGGTTGCGCAATGAGCGGATGCGAATGAAGCAATGAAGCAAAAGCGGAACCCCGGAAAGCCCGTAAGCAAAAAATTATATCGCCCGTGACATTTCAATACACTGCCATTCCTGCCCCTTTATGGGAACCGTATACGTCCCCGTCTTTTCAAAGCCGGCTGACGCGTAACAGTGATATGCTTTTTCATTGTTTTCAAAAACGCCAAGGGTAACCCGCTGTGCCTTAAGCTGAGTTTTTGCATAGTCTAACGCACAGAGAAGCAGTTTTTTTCCGTTGCCTTTCTGACGCAAAGACGGAGCAACAATAACAAACCCAAAGCGAACGGTTGTCCGGTCATGTTCGTCGGGATAGCGGATAAAAAGATGACCTGCAACATTCTGTTCATCATCAAGTGCGGTAAGCGGAATAAACGAAGAAGAGTCGCACCCTTTGTAGTGCTGATTCAGTGCCTGTGGCGGAAGCGGAAACACCCCCAGTCTGTCTGCTGACCACTGATACAGCGTTTTTTCATCCTGCACCCACGAAGCGATGATTTCTGAATCCTGTTCCTGATACGCACGGAGTGTCATTTATTTTTCCTACAGAGCATTGATTGCTGCATCTAAAAACTGATAGCGTTCAGAAAGCCATTGCGTAAGATATGCAACTTCACTTTCATAGGTATGGCGTGTCTCTGCACCTTCAACAAAGGGCCATATCTGGCATCCAAAAACAAGCCACCGGTTAAAGTTACAGTCTGCTGCATCATGAAGCAGCGCTGCCTGTGCGGGAATCCAGACATCTATAGAATTACGCAATTCATCTTTTTTTTCATTCCAGGTGCGCTTAACATTCTGAACAAATACGGGATCTTCAAACATGCGCGAAATCCACGCTGCTTTCTTTATATAAAAACCGTCACTTTCATCACAGCCACCGGCACGAATTCCTCCGCAGGAAATATCAAAATCCCAGTTGGGACCAAAATGAATTTTTGCATCGGAAGCATCATAGTACATGTACACCGAGGTGTTGAAATTTGCATCTTTATTTTTTGTAATCTCGTTAACCATATACCAGTCAATGACCGACTGCTCATCAAAATATGCACGCCATCCGTTCTGCTCATCTGTAAAGTTTCGTGAATACAGGACATTCTCTACCCTCTGAACAATCGTCTGAACGGTTGCCTGAATTTCTTCACTTACTTCGTCAGGATCTTTAAGGCTGAAGGAAACTTTTTTTTCGGTTCTAAAATTGAACGGCTCATCATGCCAGCAGTTAACTTCAAAAATAAAACCGCCGTCTGATCCATCCTGTTCTGTTGTTTTACTGATATCGGTTATGTTAACACGATTGCTTTCCAGTTTTATCTGTTCACCCAAAAGATACACACCGCGATACTGATCATTTACCACTAAATGAACGGGCACAAACGAAGGATTCCACACTGAATCATACAGTTCATTTCCCAGATACGAAGCGTAATAATTTTTCAAAAGCGTTTTGTCACTGTAGTTTGCAAGCAGTACCCAGCGCTTACTTTTTTTCATGCCCAGAACTTTTGTTTTTTCTTCAAGCTTTATAGAGTATGATTTTTTAGGAAGCGACCACGAAGTATTTCCTCTTCCCTTTACCTGCACGGCCTCAAGCGTAAGGTCTGTATAACCGCAGTACTCACCCAAAAGATTAAACGCAGCACTTTTCCATGCTTGTTTTGAATTGATTTTTTTTCCGTCTTCTGTGGTAAGATACAGCACGGGTATATTGGTCTGTTCAAGTTCTTCACGTGAGGGATTATATGAAACATCTTCACTGGGTTCTGTTTCCTCTGAACGGATAACAACAGAACAGGATGAAAGAGCAAATACAAAAGCTAAAACAACAGCGCTGGCTTTTACTTTCATACGTCACATTTCTTCTTTGAGGATTTTTCCAAAGTGAATAAGATAGTCGGCAAAAGAAACGTACGCAAGAATCACACACACAACATAAAAACCAATTCCCACAATGCGGAATATATTCATGTCGATATTCCATGCTGAATCAAGACCGGTTCTGACAAGTGCTTCCTGTGCAAGTGAAACAAATCCTGCGGCAACATAAAACACCGTCTTAAGTTTTCCGCCTTTACGCGCTGCAATTGCGGTTCCTTTTTTTGCTGCAACCATACGCAGGAAATTCTGCGAAAACTCGCGGTAAATGATGAGCACTAATACAACTGTAGGACAGTAACCCGCAACGGTAAAACAGGTAAAGGTAGAAATATGCAGAAACACGTCAGCGAAAGGATCATACAGTTTTCCGAAATCGCTTACTTCGTTGTGTTTACGCGCAAAGTGTCCGTCAAGAAAATCAGTAAACTCTGCAAAGGCAAGCAGGGGAATTGCAATGCACACCGATGCAACCGACAGCGCAGAACCAGAAGGAGCATTAAGCCACACGGGTAAAAAATAGATAATAAAAAACAATGGAGCTGCAAAAATGCGCACAGTAGTAAATTTATTTGACGTTCTCATGCCAAAAAGTATACCACACAAAATGCGGTTTTACAACTACAGCTTAGACATAGCAGGTGTTACCGAGATTGCAGACTGCACTGCGTAAGACGGCAGCAGTTTTGCGGCAGACTGAACGGCTCTGTCTACTATAGCCTGAGAGTCAGCAATACCCTGCAGGGTTACGGTGTCGCCCTTTACTTCTGCGCGTAAGAAACTGATGCTGTATTTGTAGGTGTATAAAAGCTGATTAACTAATTCCTGACCGCGCAAGAGTTCCTGTATGCGGATAGATCCAGCTTCTTCTTTTTCAGGAGTAATCAGACTCTTAACCATGCCTTCTATGACTTTTACACTTTCGTCAACAGAAAGCACTCCAGTATTTACCACAAGATGAAAGTGCTGGGGATCTTCGTTTTCCAGATTAAAAAAACTTTTGTGGAATCCGCGGCGGTTTGTATCGCTTTCGTCAATGCGGGCACGTGCCTGTTTGTCATTCCAGGTAAATTCTTTTTTCAGGCGTTCCATGCGGATATCATCGCGGGCAATAAAACGGAAAGACAGAAGATTTGCCAGTTCTTCAAGGATGATAAAAGAACCGCGTCCAATCAGAATGCAGTCTCCTTTGCTGGCTGCTTCAAGAACCGCAAGCTGCAGATAGTTAAGGTATTCATCACGGTCTTTTGCAAGGGAAGCAAAAAATCCAGGGCGGCGTTCGTCATACTTTGCAAGCTTTTCCTGAGGGAAACCAAGTTCTACAATACGGCGTTCAATCTGCTTACGGTCAACAAAGGTATATCCCAGTTTATTTGCTGCAGCGGTAGCAATTTCATCTCCTAACGCAGCAACCTGACGCGAAATCGTAATAACAGCCATACCAACCTCCTGAATCCCCTAACCTTGTTCATTATAGATTTAAATGTCATAATTGTCAAAAGTTTTGTCATTACCGAAAGGAGGCAAGTATGAAAACCGATGCAGATCTGATTTGGAAAGAACAGTCAAAAAACATTTTACTTAAAACTCCTGTTTTTACGGTAACCGAGCGGCACAGTACCGGACCCGGCGGAATTGAAGGCGACTACATAGTAAACGAAGCACGCGACTGGGCAATTGTAATTGCTGAACATGAAGAAAAGTTCTTAATGGTAAAACAGTGGCGGCATGGAGAACAGGCTTTAAGCATTGAGTTTCCCGGCGGTGTTATTGAATACGGCGAAAAACCCGAAGACGCTGCAAGACGCGAACTGAACGAAGAAACCGGTGCAACAGCCGGAACACTGATTCACCTGGGGACCATGAATCCCAACCCTGCTCTGTTTGCAAACCATGTTCATATTTTTTATGCAACCGACTTACAGTTTAGCGGAACCCAGCATCTGGATAAGGATGAATTTGTTAACTGCCTGCGCATGACCAAACAGGAAGTGTACGACCTTGCAGGAACCAATGCATTTCCGCATGCACTTATGGCGTCTGCACTGGCACTGTATCTTCTGAAAAAGAAGTAAAAAAAAACTGCGGCAGTTTTAAACCGCCGCAGTCTCTTAGCAAACAGAACTTATATTGTTTATCTGCTTACAGAATAGGTTTCGTACTTTGTGTTGGGACTGTACACACCGTCACGATACTCACCGGTAATTGACGGAATTTCCATCTTCATACCCGGTAAGATAAGGTTTGGATTGTCAGGCTCGGGAAGCTTGTCTTTGTTTGCTTCGTAGAGGTTTTCCCACAGGAACGGATTGTTGTATACATAAGTGCGTCCAGAAATGTTCCAGAAACAGTCTTTGGTTTCTGCCCACGGACGGACAATGTAATACTTTGGCAGCGGTGTAATTTCGTACACTTCTGCAAGTGAATCCAGTACCAGCTGAGCACGGGCAACTGCAAGTTCGTATTCTTCCTTGTCGTATGCTTCGGTAGCCTGATTAAAATATCCTTCTGCTGCCTTATATGCGATGGGGAAGTTTACATCGCCGTGAATAGACTTAACATATTCAAGTCTGTTTTTGGCAAGTGCAATTTTCTGTTCTGCTTCACTCTGGGCAAGCATGTGTCTGATAAAGGCTTCTGACAGAGCGGCGTTTTCTTCTGCAAGGGCTGCATATTCTTCTGCAAGGGCATACTCACCGGCATCCATTGCACGGACAGCCTTTACGGTATACTCTTCTGCCAGTTTCTGATACGTATTGTTTTTATAGCTTACTGCAAACAAAGCGCATACTGAACTGAGTGCTATAAGTGTAAATGCAACAAGTTTCTTTTTCATTCCACATCCTCCCCAATAGCATCTTCGGCAGCAGCCTGTGCACTTTCTGCTTCAGCAAAGTCATCGTCATCCAGAAGTTTTGCATCTTCTGCTTCAATGCCTTCAACTTGAGCGTTACCCAAAGGAGCTTCTTTATCTGCAGCAAGGGCTACGTCTTCACTTTCTGAAACACGTTTGCGGGCTGCTTCAATTGCTGCAAGAGCCTGAGCACGTGCTTCTGAAATTTCAGCATACAGTGTTTCAAACTGAGTGCGTGCAGAAATGTAGTCGTCGATTGAACCCTGCAGGTTACCGGTTACATAGTGAGAGTCACCACTCTTAAAGGTTTTAACAGCCTGTTCGTAATCTGCCTTGCGTGAAACTGCAGCTTTAACGCTGTCTGCATTTTTCTTTGCTTCGAATGCTTTTTCACGTTCTTCTTTCGAAATGGTGCGGTATGCGGTATTGATAACCGTATCAAAATCTTTTTCTGCAGCAGCAGCGGTGTCATAGAATGACTTTCCTGTTTCAAAAGTTTTGAGCGGATCGGTCAGTTCTGAAACTTTCTTTGCACCATCGTCGTAGGCACTGCGGTTGTAGCCGGCCCAGTCGTTTTCGTCAATAAACGCTTTTTTCTTCTGAGCATTTGCCAGAGCAGTCAGTCCCTGATAGCGATAGTTCAAATCGCGGAGTGCTGCACTCATATCCTGAGAAGATGCACCAGATTCCATAAGTGCTTTCTGAGCTTCATAGTCAGCTTCTGCAGCAGCCCATGCAACAGGATTTGCTTCTGCAGCACCTGCTTCCATTGCAGCCTTGCGTGAAGCCTGAATTGCAGCCCACAGCGCCTCGTTTGCTGAAGCATAGTCCTCTGTTGATGAAGAACTGGAAGAAGATGATGATGAACTGGATGATGATGAACTTCCGCTCGTCGAATCAGATACTAAATTCTGTGATGAAGAAGATGATGATGTACCTGTCTGAGTGGTAGAAGTTGATGCAGTACCGTCGTCTGTGTCAACTTCGTTTGTCTTACAGCCTGCAAACAAAAGTGCAGTCATAACGCAACCAATCAGCAAGAGCCGTCTTTTTTTCATAAGTCCCCCTGCAAATTTCTATATAGAATAAGAATACTATACATTTACATTTCCCGCAAGTGTTTTGTGGTACTTTTTGACGCTGGCGCCTATATAAAGGGTAAGGACAGATAAAACTTGTCTGATGCACAAATCTGTGCTAGTGTTAATGCCGCAGGAGGAAAAATATGGCAGATGATTTTTCTTTTGAAATTCAGAAAGAACTGGGGGTTGTTTCTGAAGGAAAAGGTGGATGGCAGCTGGAGCTGAACCTGGTGTCATGGAGTAACCGCCCCGCAAAATACGACTTGCGCTCATGGGCACCGCAGCATGAAAAAATGGGAAAAGGCCTTACCCTTACCCAGCAGGATTTAATTGCACTCAGAAAGCTTCTGGACTCGCTGCCGGAAGCACAGGGCTGACATTTCGGAGCAGAACATGACCAGTGAACAGATTTTAGGAACCGTTATTTTTCTTGTCGCCGCACTGATTGTAACTATTGCATTCAGAATGTGGCGGAATCACGTCATAAAACAGGAATACGAACGCTTTGCAGAAAAACCAGACGAACAGGACGTGACATCTCAGGAGAACTCCAAAGAATAAAAAAAAACGGTGGGCATAAAGAAAAAATTCTTCATGCTCACCATCTTAAATCAATCGGGTAAGAGACTTATTTGGCCTTGCCCTGATTTGCAACTGCTTCCATCTTTGCCTTAAGAGCTTCCTGGTCGCCAAGGTAGTAGTGCTTGATAACCTTGAAGTTATCGTCGAACTCGTATACCAGCGGAGTACCAGTAGGAATGTTAACTCCCAGAATCTCTTCGTTAGACAGATTGTCCAGATATTTTACCAGAGCACGCAGACTGTTTCCGTGTGCAGCAATGATAACACGCTTGCCAGCCTTCATATCTGCCTTGATGGTTTCAAGATAGAACGGAACTACACGCTCAATTGTTGTTTCCAGGCTTTCGTTCTGGGGAAGGAATGCTGCGTCTACATCGCGGTACATTGCCTGTTTTTTAGCACTGCGTTCATCTTCATCAGGAAGAACCGGAGGCTTAACATCGAAAGAACGGCGCCAGATTTTTACCTGATCTTCACCGAACTTTTCTGCTGCTTCGCTCTTATTCTTTCCCTGCAGGTCACCGTAGTGGCGTTCGTTAAGTTTCCATGTCTTGTAAACAGGAAGCCATGCTCTGTCCATTTCGTCAAGAATGTGGTTAAGGGTATGGATTGCGCGCTTGAGGTAAGAAGTATATGCGACATCAAAATCGTAACCTTCTGCCTTAAGCAGTTTTCCTGCTGCTTTTGCTTCTTCGTGGCCTTTTTCGCTCAGATCTACGTCTGTCCAGCCGGTAAACAGATTGAGTTTGTTCCACTCACTTTCACCGTGGCGAACTAAAACTAACTTCATCATATTGAACTCCTCTATAGTTTACAAAGTGTCTGTATTGTAACATAACAACACCACAAATTTCAACAGTGCTAAGAAGATGTATTTTTTAGCTCAAAGCGTTTGTCAAATCTGCAAGAATATCATCAATGTGTTCAATTCCCACAGAAAGACGGATCAAATCTGAAGGAACACCCGCAGCAGTAAGCTCTTCTTCGGTCAGCTGACGGTGAGTTGATGATGCGGGATGCAGAACACAGGTGTGGGCATCGGCAACATGAGTTGCTATCATTGCAACCTTAAGCTTTTTCATAAATGCTTCAGCTGCAGAACGGCCGCCTTTTATACCGAACGACACAACTCCGCAGGTTCCCTTTGGCATGTACTTCTGAGCAAGTGCATGATATTTGTTTGATTCAAGTCCGGGATAGTTAACCCAGGCAACTTTGTCATGCTTTTCAAGGAACTGAGCAACTGCAAGTCCGTTTGCACAGTGGCGTTCCATACGAACTGCAAGCGATTCCAGACCAAGATTAAGGAAGTATGCATTCATGGGAGCCTGAATTGCACCAAAGTCACGCATAAGCTGGGCAGTCGCCTTAGTTATAAAAGCACCCTCTTTTCCAAAGCGTTCTGCATAGGTAATGCCGTGATAGGATTCATCGGGAGTACACAGTCCGGGAAACTTTTCTTTGTGAGCCATCCAGTCAAATTTACCGGAATCGACAACACAGCCGCCGACAGACGCATCATGTCCGTCCATATACTTGGTGGTCGAATGCGTTACAATATCTGCACCCCACTCAAACGGGCGGCAGTTAATGGGAGTTGCAAATGTATTGTCTACAATCAGCGGAACTCCGTGTGCATGTGCCGCAGAAGCAAACTTTTCAAAATCAAGGACAGTCAGTGCGGGGTTAGCAATTGTTTCTCCGAATACGGCTTTGGTATTTGGCTTAAAGGCAGCCTCCAGTTCTTCTTTTGAACAGTCAGGAGAAACAAACGTAAAGTCTATGCCCATTTTACGCATGGTCACGTTAAACAGGTTGAATGTTCCTCCGTAGATTGATGAACTTGCAACAACATGGTCTCCCTGATTTGCAATGTTGAACACTGCAAAAAAGTTTGCCGCCTGTCCGCTGGAAGTAAGCATTGCAGCTGTCCCTCCTTCAAGGGCTGCTATTTTTGCCGCAACATAATCGTTAGTGGGATTCTGGAGACGTGTATAGAAGTAACCGCTTGCCTCAAGGTCAAACAGTTTTCCCATATCTTCACTAGTGTCGTATTTAAAGGTTGTACTCTGAACAATGGGAATCATACGTGATTCACCGTTTTTGGGAGTGTACCCAGCCTGAATACATTTTGTTTCCTGTTTCATATCATGCTCCTGTTATTGAATTACCAGATAGTTCCGTTTTCTCTCAGCTGAACAAATACCGAATCATCTCCCACAAAGTGTCCCGCACCGGCAAAGATAAAGGTTACGCCTCCTTCTTCAAGCCAGTCTGCAATTTTAATTGACCAGTCCCGGTTGCGCTGAGCATAAATTGCATCAATGTATTCTGCAGCAAAGTCAGGATCGTTTTCTTCCAGTTCCATCTCATCCAGCAGAATCTGAGCAAGTGTCTCAAGATCATCTGCAAGATAGGCTTCATACATGGAATCAAGTTTCTGCGTTTCTTCCGATTCAGAATCAAGACCTGCAATTGACTGCTTTAAGAGATACAGCTGCTGGTCATAGTCACCAAATTCCAGTATGTTCAGCTGAGTCCGAAGCGTATCAAGCCCCGCAACACTGCGTTCTTCGCGTTCTGCCATTGCAAGTAAGGTCTGATCAATTCCTGCTTCACTTTCAAAGCCGGTATCAACAGTAGCAAGAGTGGTTATGACTGAATTAAGCACCCAGGGTTCAAATACGGCATATACCTGAGCCTGATTTCCGTCCATTACCATGTACAGAAGATCTTTTTCTTCTTCGGTCAGGTAGTCAAACAGATTGCGGCCTGATGCACGCTGGTAACTTGCAAACATGTCGCGCTGCACCACAGACTGAAGCCGTCCCATATCGCGTGAAGAAATTTCTCCGACCAGACGGTCAGCAGATGCCCATGCATCAAGCACTTCATCAGAAAGCGGATACAGCCGTTCATCACCTAAGTGAATTGTTCCCTGAATGTACACTGCAGACGGATTACCGTTTTTGTCGGTTCCGTTAATGCACCAGAACATGCGTGAATTCTGTTTGGTGAGCGTTGCCGGAGAAGCGAATGCAAATTGCACCGCACATACAATCAGCGCAAAAAAAGTTAGGACAGTTTTTTTCATAGTTTCCTCGTAACAAAGATGAGTCAGTATAACACGCAAGAAAAAACTTGCCAAGTTAAAATTTTGGTCGTATAATGGAAACAATGGAGGATAACCAATGGGTAAGTTTATTATCTCAAAGGCAAAGACCGGAGTTAAATTTAATCTTGTTGCGGGAAACGGCGAGATTATTCTGACTTCAGAAGTGTACAACACCAAAGTTGCTGCTAAAAACGGCATCAAGAGTGTACAGAAAAATGCAGCGGCTCCTGTAGAAGATCAGACTGAAGCTGGATTCAAAAAGGTTGCAAATCCCAAGTTCGAGATTTACAAGGACAAGCGCGGAGAATTCCGTTATCGTCTTAAGAGCGGAAACGGACAGATCATCGGTGTTGGCGAAGGTTACAAAGATAAAGCTGGCGTCAGCAATGGAATCAAATCAATCAAATCAAATGCTCCTGCAGCACAGATTGTTGATGAAACAGTAGCAGCAAAACCTGCAAAAGCAGCAGCAAAGAAACCTGCAGCTAAGAAAGCACCTGCAAAAGCAGCAGCTAAAAAGCCGGCAGCAAAGAAAGCTCCTGCTAAAAAAGCAGCAGCTAAGAAGGCACCTGCAAAGAAACCTGCAGCAAAAAAAGCTCCTGCTAAAAAGGCTGCAAAAAAATAAGTCACTTAGTTGACGCAATAAATGGGTTGCACTTCATTTGTGAAGGGCAGCCCTTTTTTTTTACCCCACAGAAATACATCAATTGTATAAGGAAGAGCAATGACACAACAAGAAATAGTAACAAATATCCTTACACAGGACTGGACACCTGATGGAGTTTCTCTCATCTTAGATGCACTCAAACTCAAAAATTACATTGTTTCGGCAGTTCGTACACAAACAAATGAAAGTGAAACGCTTGAACATTTTCTTGAACGCTTTTGGGATTACGACAAGTCTCCCTATGTTCATGAAAAACGAATTGTTGGGCAATCCATTCACCGTCGCTACACAGACATAATGTTAAGTCGTGCCAGAACCTACTGGATTCCGCGCATGGGGAACAAACCCTTAGGGCAAATAACAAAAGAAGACATTAAACGCGTCATGTGGCAACTGGCAACACAAAAACAAAATGTTTTTTCTCGAAAGAAAAATGCAGACGGTTCACGCAAGAAGACAGCGCAAGTTCTTTCTGCAGAAACAGTAAATCAAGTAGTTCGTTCTGCAACCTGTGCACTTAAGTGGGCATTTCAAAACGGACTTACACCCAACGACTGTTTTTCGGGACTTATCTATTGCCATGTCACTCCACAAAAAAGACATATTCCAACACTCAGCGATGTAAAACGCATTTTTGGAATTCATTGGAACGACAGTGCGAGTAGACTTGCAAATTTAACTGCAATGTGTACTGGCATGAGAATAGGAGAAATTCAAGCACTACAACTGGGTGACATTGGAAGTGACCGTATTTATGTGCGACACAACTGGGCTCGGCGAGATGGCTTAAAGACTCCCAAAAACGGAGAAGCAAGAGAAATACTCATTACCCCAGAATTACATCACATGCTTATTCGACAGGGAATGAAAAATCCTTTTGGAACAAGCCCTGGCGATTTTATTTTTTTTGGGCAAACACGAAAGAAACCACGTTCTGCTCAATTTTGGAACAAAGCACTTAAAGAGATTACACTTTCACTTGGTATAAAAAACGCAAGCAACATAACCTTTCACTGTTGGAGACATTTTTTTACCGCATGCATGGCAGACTTTGTTGACGGAAGAAAACTACAACTTGCAACAGGACACAAAACAATGCAAATGTTAGAACACTATGCCGCTCATCAAAGCGAACAAACGCTTGAAGAATTAGGTGATGTTTCAAGACAATTATTTTTAGACATTATTCGTTTGCCGATTGCCTAGCACCGGTAAAACCGCTATACTCGGATTCGAGGTAGTCAATGCAGTTTCCAGTAAAAGAATTTTTGAAAGAACAGTTTATTGTCCCGAACTTTTGGAAAAAATTTCTGATTATGATTCTGGGGATTTTTTTCATGGGATTCTTTCTTTCGTTTCTTATCTGCATTGGATGGGGTACCGATCCGTATTCCTTTCAGAATAAAATCATTTCAACAAGAATAGGCTGGCTTTTCGGAACCTGGCAGCTTTGTCTGAATGCACTCATGTTCATCATTGTAGTCATCTGGGACCGAAAGGTGATTGGCTTTGGTACCATTGCAAACATGGTGTTTATCGGTTACATTTCAGACTTTTTTGTATGGCTGTGGAGTAAAGTTCTTCCTGCTGCACTGTTTACTGACAGTTCATGGCTCGCGGCTAAAATTGCACTGTTTATTCTGTCGCTTATACTGTTTGCCGCCGCTGCATCGTTCTATATAAATGCACAGATGGGTCTTTCTCCGTACGATGCACTTGCAACACTCATCGGGAAAAAATTTGAACGCATTCCCCGGGCGGTAACGCGCATTGCCTTTGACATGACCGCAGTCGTTGTCGGCATACTGGTAAGTTTAGGCACCACTATTCCCATAAAAACTGCACTCATCGGTTCTGTTGCAATGGGTCTTCTTCTGGGCCCCATGATTCAGATTGTAGGAAAGTTTACCGCAACAAAACTTCTTGCAGACTGACACTGTGCGTGTTATACTTAGGGCATGATAGATTTTTTCTTACAGCATTTACCGGTATTCTGGCTGGTGGTCATGGGTGTGTGCATCATCATTGAATCTATGACAATGATGCTCACAACCATCTGGTTTGGATGTGGCGCACTGGTAATGGTGTTCGTCTCTATGACTCCGCTTCCGTTTAAGTGGCAGCTTCTTCTGTTCGTGGTAATTTCACTTGCATTGCTGATTTTTACCCGTCCCATTTTTTACAAAAAGCTTAAACTTAAAAAACAGGCAACCAATGCAGACTCCCTGATTGGGAAAAAAGTCGTTGTATCGCAGCCTATTTCTGCTCTGGAAAAAGGTGCCATTAAAATCAACGGCATTGAGTGGACTGCATCATGTGCAAACCTTGCAGACAGTTCGCAGGTTATTGCTGCAGGCACACAGGTTACGGTTACCGACATTCAGGGCGCAACCGCAATAGTATCGCTATAAATCATTCAACATAAAAGGAGAAGTGTATGAATCTGTACATCATTATTGCACTGCTGATAATTGCCATGCTGCTGATTATCACCAACATCCGCATTGTTCCGCAGTCACACGCCGTCATCATTGAACGCCTGGGTACCTATGTTGCAACCTGGCAGACAGGACTTCATGTTAAGGCTCCGTTCATTGACCGCATTGCAAACCGTGTTTCGCTTAAGGAAAAAGTTCTGGACTTTCCCCCGCAGCCGGTTATTACCAAAGACAACGTAACCATGAAGATTGACACTGTCGTCTACATGCAGATTACAGACCCCAAGCTGTATTCTTACGGTGTTGAAAACCCCATGACCGCAATTGAAAACCTGAGTGCAACTACACTGCGTAACATCATCGGTGAACTGGAACTGGATGCAACCCTTACCAGCCGCGATGTCATCAACTCAAAGATGCGCTCAATTCTTGACGAAGCAACAGATCCGTGGGGAATCAAAGTAAACCGCGTTGAAGTAAAGAACATCATGCCGCCCGAAGCAATCCGTGAAGCAATGGAAAAGCAGATGCGTGCTGAACGTGAACGCCGCGAAAAGATTCTTATTGCAGAAGGACAGAAACAGTCAGAGATTCTGGTTGCAGAAGGAAAAAAGCAGGCAGCAATTCTTGAAGCCGAAGCAGAAAAACAGGCTGCAATCTTACGCGCAGAAGCAGAAAAAGAAGCAAAGATGCGCCGTGCAGAAGGTGAAGCTCAGGCTATCCGTGAAGTTCAGAAGGCAACTGCTGACGGTCTTGCCATGATCCGCGATGCAGGTGCTGATGACAAAGTTATCAAACTGCGCAGTCTTGAAGCACTGGAAAAAGCAGCAAATGGTCAGGCAACAAAACTGATTGTTCCTGCAGACTTTCAGAATCTTGCCGGAGTGGTAAGCGCAATTTCAGAAGTAGCAAAAAAGTAAAAACCTTACAAACGCTGCGTGCTGGTTACAAAATAAGTTGTACACTGGCCGCAGCCTTTTATTTCAACCGCTTCACGTTTCTGGAACAAAAAGTTACCGGAAGCCGTGGGACTCTGCAAAAGCTTAGCATACAGTGCCGTAGAAATCTGAATGCGTGACGGCTCACCGTTTGATTCCATTCTGGAAGCAAAGTTAACGGTTGCACCCCACATGTCGTATACGAATTTCTTTTCACCAATAACACCCGCAACAACCGGTCCTGAGTTTGCACCAATGCGAAGTGAAAGATCAGGGAATGTCTGGTGAGCACTGTTAAAGCGCACAATCAGATCCTGGACCGCAAACAGAAAGTGCAGCATTTCTTCCTGATGTCCTTCATACCGTTCAGGAACACCGGCAGCAACCATGTAGGCATCTCCGATTGTTTTGATTTTTTCTACGCGGTATGAATCAAGCAGTTCATCAATCTGAGAGAAAAATTCATTCAGTAAGTCAACTGTCTTTACGTGACCAATTGCATTTGAAAGTTCGGTAAAGCCGACAATATCCATAAACGCAACAGTAACATCATCAAATTCTTCAATTACTTTTTCTGCAAGACCGCCCGATTCGGTCATATCATCTTTTAGGGAGTCTGCAATTTTCTGCGGAAGAATATTTTTTAAAAGTTTGTCTGACTTGTCGTTTGCTGCCTTAAGCCGTGCAATCATTTCAAGGTCAGGATTTTCCATATTCATGTACATGATAAAAATACAGACTGCAGTTCCAAATCCCAGGATAAGCATTTCGGGGAAGATAGACTGAAGCAATGCAACACAGCCTTCCATAAGGGTAAAGCTTAAGAGCGTAATCTTTCGCTTTACGGGAACGACTTTAAAGTTAACAAAGAAATAGACCAGTGCGACAACGACACAATAACTTGAATAAATGTATGTACAGGTAGAAGGTATTCCGTAAGAATAAATTGCCTGTCCTTCGCCCGCATAATACACCGGTGTTAAAAGAACAATAACCAGCATGACTGCTTCTGGAATTAAAATCCAAAGATAATGCATAAAAAGACGTTTCTTATTCTGACGGATATCAATTCCTTTTACCGCCCATGCACTTTCCAGAAATGACGCAATGACATAGCACAAAACCAGAACAATCCACAGGTGCATAAGGATAATATATCCTTTAGAAAAGAAATCGTTTATAGAGGGAAGAACGTATGCACGATCGGTAATAGTTATAACACTGATGATATCACAGGCCAGTTCCAAAAGCGTTGAAATAAGCAGCGCCTTAAAAATAGTGTTAGGCAGAGACGACCAGCGCTTCTTTGAAAAGAACATGGCAATAATCAGAGATACAAGAATAAATCCAGCAATCTGGAATGCAAAATTATATTTCATACAAATAGTATGAACCATAAATTCAAAATCCGCAAGTGAAGACTTGCCCTTTTATAAAAGATTCAGTTAAAATCATGATATGAGACGAACACATCTTTTTATTACGCTTACACTTATTTTTACAGGACTCTTTCTTACTTCGTGCGGAACTTTAGGAGTTGCTGGCGGAACGGCAGGTTCTTCTGTAAAAAAAGCACGAACTGCGTCAAATGACTTGTACTATCACAAGGATTCAATATCCGACTATCTCTTAAAAACGTATGGAGAAAAACCTGTCGTAACCGGACTGGACACTACTTCGCAGGACATGACCTACACTATCCGCGACGGACAGCTTCAGAGCATTATCTTAGGCGAATGGAACAGACAGTATCAGTTTC
This sequence comes from uncultured Spirochaetaceae bacterium, assembly GCA_902766125.1. Lineage (GTDB taxonomy): Bacteria > Spirochaetota > Spirochaetia > Treponematales > Treponemataceae > Treponema_D. The sequence continues at coordinate 16,003 of CACXCG010000018.1, forward strand.
ACGGCATAAAGGTGGGCGACACAATCGTAAGCGCACAGGCAAAACTTTCTCCCGACTTTACACCTGTTTCGCGTAATACAGGCGCAGAACTTGCCGTTTATGCAGATGTTTCAAACCCACACTATCTGCTTGAAATTGACATTGACGAAACCGGTCACATCTATCTGATTAAGTACGTGCTTTCTTCGCTAGTCAAGTAAAAACACTGCTGCTGAACGGGCAGGAATATTTTTTACAATAACCCGCTCGTCTTCAAGGGCCAGCTGTGTCTCTTCTGCACCCGGCGTAACAAACACCAGTTCTTCTTCAGACCAGACAGAAAGCGGTTTCTGTTTTTTGTTAAAAATGTATTCAGGGTAATCTTCTGCAGAAAAATTAAACACGCACAATATATCTTTCTGAGTGCTGTCCTGAGGATGCAGTACGTATGCAGCACACTGTCCACGGTTGGGAACAAAATCTTCTACCGTCGCACCGGTAAACGTCCGCGCATACTGCTTTCGTAATTCAAGTGCCGCATGCAGCACATTTATGCTGGAGTCAGGATCTGAAAGCAGTGCATCTGCAGTCTGCCAGTCAAACGGTCCGCGGTGACGGATGTCGCCCGTAAGATTCATGTCAGCAAGTCCTGCTTCCTGTCCGTAGTAAATAACGGGTACCGGCGGCCGTAATGCAGCAAGCACAAGGGCAAGCGTTATGCGTTTATAGTCTGTTCCAAACACAGAACCTAAGCGGCTCTGGTATTCGTCATGATTGCACAGAAAGGTAGCATAGGCAGCACCGGGAATGTCGTGCGGATTTTCGTATGATGCATCGGGTAACGAACTTGCACCGATAATAATGCTTCCCTGCTGAGCTCGTCCGGTATCAAAGTCAGTTACCAGGTCAAATTCTTTTTTATCTGCGGAACCAAAATATTTTTCAAGGGCATCACGGCGGCGTTCAATCCATATTTCACCAAGCATCAGTTTGGGAGACTTATAGCGCTTTGCAAGCCGTGCATGTAAATCGGTAAACCATTCATGTGTGCTGTCACTGTCTGCAGAACGGCTTCCGTCTTCTATCAGGTAACGGGCAGCATCAATACGCATACCGTCAAAGCCACGGTCCAGCCAGTAGTACACAACCGAACGCATTTCTTTCTGTACTTCAGGATTTTTGTAATTTAAGTCAGGCATGTGTTCCCAGAACGGAGCATAGTACCACGCACCCGCTTCTTCGCTATAAAACCATGCAGGAGATGAACCCATGGGGTTAGCACCACCAGCTTCGTCTGACCACACATACCAGTCGCGCTTTCCGTTTTTTCCTGCAACAGAATCTTTAAACCACGGATGTTCACTCGATGTATGATTGGGAACAAAATCAAAAATGATTTTCATACCGCGCTCGTGACATTCTGTTACCAGAGCCAGCACATCATCTTCTGTTCCAAACAGAGAGTTAACTGCAAAATAATCAGTCGTATCGTAACCGTGCATGTTGTAGTCAACAGCGGTACCTTTTCCTTCACACTCAAAGAACGGCGAAATCCACAGAACATCGCAGCCCACATCATCATGAAGATAATCGAGTTTTGAACGGATGCCGTTTATATCACCACAGCCGTCACCATCAGAATCACAGAAGCCTTTAATCCAGATATGATAAATGGCACCATCAAGCCACCACGAGTCAGAAAGATTTTTACTCTGATTTTTTATGGAACCAGAACACGCAGTTACTACGCCGCACAAAAGCAGTGCAACAGACAAAACACAGGTACGAAGAATCTTTTTCATGCGTTCAGTATAACATGATATATTCTGGTTGTAAAATTTCAAATATGGGATTACAATAAAGCATATTACATCCTGGGAGGATTATAATGGCAAAGAAAAGTACTTCTTTACTGGGCTATCTGTTTGTGATTGGTTGTGCAATCACTGCAGTTGGATTTGTACTGCCTATTTTCAGTGCAAACATTCTGGGCATTGCAAAGGCAAGCGTAAACGGTTTTGACCTTGTTGGTAAGGGCGATTCCCTGATGAAGGTTGCAGCACTGTTAGTCTTCATTGGTGCAGTTGCAGGCATTGTGTTTGAATTTGTTCCTGTTGGCGGAGTTTCAAACCTTCTGAAACTGATTGCACTTGTGATAAGTATTGCAGGCGGTCTGTACTGCTTCTTTAACACAAGCGATGTCGGACTTAAACTTGCTGCTAAAGTGTTAAGCGTTGGCTTCTATGCAATCATTGCAGGCTGGATCGTCGCACTGGTCGGCTGGCTTTTAGGCAAAAAATAAGCCGTAACGGCATTCAGACAGCATACGGTCAGCAGATACTTGTTGGCTGTATGCTATTTTTTTAACAAAGATCCCTTCTTATTTCCTTTCCGTAAATCTTGAAAAAAATCCTGTTTTCTACTATTATGCAACAATACGAGCGGTTTTGAGTTCTAATTGACGAGGAATAAAATGAATTTTCTGAATGACTATGTAGAGAATTTTGACAAGTGCACAACCTACGAGGAAATGCGCAAATACTATAAGCTCAAGTGTCCCGAAAACTTTAACTACGCATACGACATCATAGACCGCTACGCCGCAGAAGCTCCTGAAAAAAGAGCAATTGTCTGGTGCAATGACAAGGGCGAAGAAAAAACATTTACGTTCAAGCAGATTTCTGAATATACACAAAAGACAGCAAACTTCTTGGTTGCACAGGGAATCAAAAAAGGAGACACCGTTCTTTTGGTGTTACGTCGCCGCTACGAGTTCTGGTTTTTTATCTATGCACTCAACCGCATCGGAGCAATTGCAATTCCCGCAACCTACCTCTTGCTGCAGTCAGACTACGAATACCGCAATAAAGCTGCAGACGTAAAAATGATTGTTACCTTTGAAGATGAACGCGTGTATGCAAACATCGAAGGTTCGCTCAAAAGTTCACCGTCTGTACAAAAGCTGGTAACTGTCGGCTCTAAACGCGAAGGCTGGGTCAGCTTCCATGACGAAATTGAACAGTACAGCTCGTCGTTCCCCCGTCCTACCGGAGATGCTGCAACACATAACAACGACCCAATGCTCATCTACTTTACTTCGGGAACTTCCGGTTACCCCAAGATGGCATTACACGACTTTACCTATCCGCTGGGACACATTACCACCGGTAAGCTGTGGCATGGCGTAATTGATGACGGACTGCATTTAACGCTTGCAGAAACCGGCTGGGCAAAAGCAGGCTGGGGAAAAATATACGGACAGTGGATTGCAGGTACCGCACAGTTTATTTACGACTTCGATACCTTCAGGGCAACATACATTCTGCAGATGGTAGAAAAGTATCACATTACAACGTTCTGTGCACCGCCTACCGTTTACCGCTATCTTATCCGTCAGGATCTGTCAAAGTTCAATCTGTCTTCTCTGGTAAAGTGTACCACTGCAGGAGAACCGCTTAACGGTGAAGTATACCGCAAGTGGCTTGAGCAGACAGGACATAAAATCTTTGAAGGATTCGGACAGTCAGAATCTTCTGTCATTATCGGAAACTTCCCCGGTATGGAACCACGCCCGGGCTCTATGGGAAAACCGGCACCCGGTTACGATGTAGAAATTGTTCATCCCGACGGAACCCGCTGTGCCCCGCATGAAAACGGAGAAGTTATCATCCACGTAGAAAACGGAAAACCCTTTGGTCTTCTTGCAGGCTATTACAAGAATCCCGAAGAAACAGAAAAAGCATTTGCAGGCGGAGTATACCGCACTAAAGATATTGCATACTATGATGAAGACGGATATCTGTGGTTTGTTGGCCGTAATGATGATGTTATCAAGACAGCAGGTTACCGTGTAAGTCCGTTTGAAGTAGAAAGCATTCTGCAGCAGCATCCCGCAGTTCTGGAATGTGCCGTTACCGGTGTTCCCGACAAGAGACGCGGCAACATTGTTAAAGCAACAATCGTTCTTACTGCAGGTTATGAAGCTACCACAGAACTTGAGCACGACATTCAGGATTATGTGCAGAAAAACACCGCCTCTTACAAGCGTCCTAAGGTAATTGAATTTGTAAAAGAATTACCCAAGACAACAAGCGGTAAAATTAAGCGCAACACAATCCGTGACGAAGACGCCAAAAAGGTGTCGCAGTAAGTTACGCCTTAAACGTGTATCCTGCTTTTTGAATTACCTCTGAAAGAATACTGTCAGAAATGTCTTTTGTGCATTTAATGACAACAGATGAAGTGTCATGATTTGCAACAGCCTCTGTGATTCCGTCTACAGCTTCAAGTGCTTCTTTTACGTGAGCCTCGCAGTGAGCACACATCATTCCTTCTACGTGTATTGTTCGTTCCATATGTTTCTCCTCTGTCAGATTTTCAATATACACTGATTTTTTCTTTTTGTCATGCTTGCTGTCATGTATGTTCAGCAGGTTAAGCCGAAGTGCATTGGTCACCACAAAAAAACTGGAAAGACTCATTGCAGCAGCACCAAGCATGGGGCTAAGGGCAAGTCCCAGTGATTTATACCAGACACCCGCCGCAACAGGAATAAGAATCACATTATATGCAAATGCCCAGAATAAGTTCTGCTTTATGTTACGCAAAGTCGCACGGCTTAAACGCACCGCAGCTGCAACATCGCTCAGTTTGCTGTTGACCAAAACAACATCTGCAGCATCAATGGCAATGTCGGTACCGGCACCTATAGCAATACCGGTGTGGGCACGCGTTAACGCAGGCGCATCGTTTATGCCGTCACCGGTCATGGCAACAATTCCATTCTGCATCAGGCGCTTAATGCATGCTTCTTTCTGATCAGGAAGCACCTGTGAAAGTACTGTGTCAACGTTAACTGCCTGCGCAACACTTTTTGCGGTGCGTTCATTGTCTCCGGTTAAAAGAACAACAGTAATGCCCATGTTCTTAAGCTGACGGATTGCTTCTTTACTGTCCTGCTTTATTGCGTCACTTACGGCAATAAGTCCCTGACACACACCGTTACGCGAAAATGCAAGCGGCGTTTTTCCTTCTTTGCTGAGTGCTTCTGCTTTTAAAACTAATTCCTGCGGAACAGAACCCGGCTGTGTCTGCATAAACGCAATGCTTCCTGCGCACACTGTTTCTGATGATGCTTCAAGGCGTGCAGTAACACCGTGTCCCGAAAGCGCAGTAAATTCATTCACTGCAAGCGGAACAATATTTTTTGAAAGTGCATACGAGACAACTGCCTTAGCCAACGGATGTTCACTTTTTGTTTCAACCGAAAGTACTGTTTCAAGCAAGTCTTTTTCTGACACAGATGAAGCAGGAATAACATCGGTAACAGAGGGCTTTCCTTCCGTCACAGTTCCTGTTTTATCCAGCGCAATAATCTGAGTGCGTCCCGTAAGTTCTATGCTTTCTGCAGTCTTAAAGAGGATTCCGCTTTTTGCCCCTACCCCGTTTGAAACCATAATGGCAACAGGAGTCGCAAGCCCTAGTGCACACGGACAGCTTATAACCAGAACTGCAATTGCACGCGAAAGGGAAAATGCTGTCGTCTCTCCAAAGAAAAGCCACAAGAGGCAGGTACACAATGCAATGACCATTACCGCAGGAACAAACACAGCACTTACCTTGTCTGCAATTTTTGCAACCGGAGCTTTTGTATTTGCCGCATCGCTTACCAGTTTAATTATCTGTGAAAGAGTTGTATCGTTTCCTACACGCGTTGCACGGCAGGTCAAAAAACCAGACTGATTTATTGTCGCAGCGCTCACCGAACTTCCGCACACTTTATCTACGGGAATGCTTTCTCCGGTAAGAGCACTTTCATCTACCGCAGACTGACCTTCTATAACCACTCCGTCAACGGGAACTGTCTGTCCGGGACGAACAACAAACACATCATCAACACGAACTTCTTCAAGAGGAACCGTCACTTCTTTTCCGTCACGAATTACCACCGCGGTCTTAGGAGCAAGCTGCATCAGTGCTTTAAGTGCATCTGTTGTCTTTCCCTTTGAAAGAGATTCAAGCAGTTTGCCAACTGTAATAAGCGTTACAATCATGGCAGCACTTTCAAAGTACAGGTTGTGTATGTCTTTCGTGGTAATCAGAAGCACAAGGCTGTAGGCAAACGAAACACCGGAACCCAGTGCAACAAGCGTGTCCATGTTTGGAGAAAGTTTACACAGCGCTTTTGTTCCGCTTATAAAAAATTTTCTATTTATGAACATGACAACTGCACTCAGCACAGCCTGAATAATTCCCAACACAAGATGCTTGTGAGACAAAAAAGACGGAAGCGGCCAGTTCCACATAACATGCCCCATGCTTACATACATAAGGACAAGTAAAAAACAGACCGAAAGAACAAGACGCCGTAACAGTTTAGGACTTTCTGTGTCAGCCAGTAAATCCTGTTTGTCTTCATCTTCGGAAAGTACACGGGCATCGTATCCGGCATTACGGACAGCATTTATAATTTCATTTTCAGAAGCAGAACCGGTAACTCCCATGGAATTGGTAAGCAGGTTCACTGCACACGAACTTACTCCAGAAACAGAAGAAACCGCTTTTTCTACACGCGCCTGACATGCGGCGCAGGACATACCGGTCACCGAATAGGTTGTAACTGATGTGTTAGCCATAGACAACTCCACATGAGAATATACTGATTTTTTTAATGAAAGACAACCGCACTAAGAAAGTTTTACCATCTGAGTATATGCAGAACGGAATGCTTCTTTTGCATTGATGAATGACTGAATGATTTTCGGGTCAAACTGAGTTCCGCTTGACGCAACAATAATATCAAAGGCTTCATCAAAACTTGCAGCCGACTGGAACGGTCTGTTGGTTGAAACCAGATCAAATACCGTTGAAACAGAAACAACGCGTGCCGCAAGCGGAATTGATTCTCCGCGAAGACCGCTTAAATATCCGCTGCCATCCCACCATTCGTGATGATACAGAGCAACATCTTTTGCTATCTGATAATACAGATCGTCACCGGTAACCATCATACGGTCAATCATCTGTGCACCCAACGAAACATGAGATTTTACAGCTTCGTATTCATGAGGAGTTAGCTGATCCGGTTTTTTAAGGATTTCTTCTGACACAAAGAATTTTCCAACGTCATGCAGGGGAGCTACCTGAACAAGTTTTTCCATATAATCATCAGTAAGTTCATCTGCATACACACCATCCTCTTTCATCTGACGCAGCAAAAGGAGCGTGTAATTACTTGAACGGCGCATGTGTTCTCCGGAGTTTTCATCGTGTTCATGCAAAAACTGAATGATACCTGAAACTGCCTTAGACCTCATGTCATCAACCAGAGAACGGACATTTGCAACATCACGCTGCAGTTTGTTGTTTGATGCGGACAGCTTAAGGTTAGCGTTGTGATACTGTGTCACATCGTGCAGACGAAGTACATAGCCATAGGTCTGGTTTCTGTGCATAATGTCAGAAACAAACGGCTCATATACATTCCAGTTTACATATACGTAGCGGATATCATCATGCGTAACCTTGTTTACGTGATCAAGATAAATCTGTTCAAGCAGATGAGGAAGCGGTGCAAAATACGGAGGATTAAGTGCAGGCGTACACTCTTCAAACAGACTGCAGCCACCCTTATTTACACGGACAACATTTTCTTCCATATCGAGAACAAAAACAGGATCTTCAAGAGAGTCAACTACAGACTGATAGGCAATGTCTGAAAAAGGCACAAAATGATCACGCATAGAAAACACGGTGATTGCAATCTGAGCTAAAGCAAGAAGTACGTTTGCAACACACCAGGGATTGCGACCATAGAAAACCCACAGGTGAATAAAAAGCACAATCTGGGGAATGAACATGAGTACAAACAGAAGCTTTGCATTTTTACGCGCAGAAGGAATTTTTTCACGCTTCAGTTTATACCGCAATACCAGACAGTCAGCAATAAGAAAAACAGAGTTCAAGACTGCACAGACAATGAATACAACATACGGTGTTTCAAGGTTAAACAGAATAATGATAACGGTCTGAATGAGTAAAAAAAGAGAAAGACAAATTACTGCCCATTTAGGAACTTCGACAGAAAACTCTGATGCAAGTACAAAAACGGAAAGGAACAAAATGGCCAGACCGCCAAAATACTGAAGCACAGAACCGGGAGCATAGGCACCAAATTCATCATATATAACGGAGAGGGTGTATCCTACCTGAAACAGAAGGACGGAAAAAAAAGCAAAAGAAAGATTACGCTGTTCTCTTCCTGAGCGTTGCAAAAACAAAATTGCAAGACAGGACAGCGACACTATGATCGCAAAGCCACAGGATATACTGTCTAACATTTTTAACCTCTTATTCTATTATAAGGGGGTTTTCGCGGTTTGTCTATAAAAAAACTGGCAGGAAATCCCCACCAGTTAAGTAGAAAAAAACTCACCTATCGTATATAGTAAGAATCTGACGCGACGTCCCTGTCGCTCCTTTCCTTAGCATTGCAACCCACCGGAACTTTGCGGAGCAAAGTTCCGGTTAGGTGTAAAAGAATAAAACTTCGTTTTATTCTTTTACACCTGCTGCCCCCATGCTCATCATCATTGCTTTTTGAGTAAAGATGAAGAAGATGGCAAACGGGATGGCAATAATAAGCGAACCTGCTGCAAAGTTTGTAAACTCATTCTTTTTGTCGGTAACGAACGAGAACAAGCCCAGTGCAAGTGTCTGCTTTTCGGTTGAGCGCAATACCATCTTGGGGAAGATAAAGTCCATCCACGGTCCGGTAAAGCTTGAAATGCCCAGGAATGTAATGATCGGTTTTGTTATGGGCAGAATAATGGTCGTATAAATTCTGAAGTGACTTGCACCGTCAATGCGGGCAGCTTCGTCCAGACTCTTACTGACCGTATCCATATAGCTCTTAACCATCCAGGTATTGTACGGAATGTTACCGGCTACATAGACCAGAACCAGTCCCCACAGTGTATCCAGTCCTCCAATACGAAGCAGAATAACATAGATTGCAATCATGCCAACGAATGACGGGAACACCTGCAGAACCAGAAGGCTCATCAGCATGGATTTTTTGAACACAAACTTAAAGCGGCTGAACACGTATGCACTGAGTGAAGAAATAATAATCGTCAGTACAGAAGTCCAGATTGCAATAATGAAGGTGTTCTTAAACCATTTCCAGTATGCAGTCTTCGTAAACAGATACTGAAAGTGTTCAAACGTAATGCCTCTGCCAAAGGGCATAATGGCAAGGTCTGCAATGCTGTTTCCCGGAGAGAAAGCAGCACTGACCGTGTACACCAGCGGATAGAACACAAAGAAAGAGATAAGAATGAATATAAGGTAGATAACACCCTTGTTGATAGCTTCTACTGCATGATAATTCTTTTTCATACTTCACCTTCCTTGAATGCTTTTGTCTGGCGGAACTGGAAAATTGCAAACGGAGCAAGAACAACAAAGATAAGAACTGCAATAACAGAAGCATAGTTGTACTTAAGCAGCGTAATGGTAATTTTGTAAATCCACGTAACCAGAATATCGGTACCACCGGCAAGTGTCGTCGTAGAATCGGCAACCGTCGGATTTCCTCCCGTAAGGAAGAAGATAATTCCAAAGTTGTTGATGTTATGCGTAAAGCTCATGATGATAAGCGGCATAGTCTGATACAGAACAAGCGGCAGTGTAATATGGCGCATGACCTGACTGTTGGTTGCACCGTCAATCTTTGCGGCTTCAAACAAGTCGGCAGGAATAGCAGTCATAGTTCCCATGGTAAGCATCATGAAGTATCCGAAGCCAGACCACAGGTTGATAACAATACACATTATCTGAGCAAGGGTTGCATTACCCAGCCACGGAATGGTTGCATCGTTACCCAGTAAACCGATTGCCCTGAGCGTTTGATTTATAGTTCCGAATGTACCGTTAAGCAGATTCTTCCATACCAGCATGGTAATAACAGCAGGAACTGCATACGGCAGAATAAAGATAAAGCGGAATACCGGTGCAAATTTAATTTTACTGTTGTGCAGCTGAACTGCAACAATAAGTCCGCCAAAGTAGCAGGTTACCGTTGAGAACACTGCCCAGATTAAAGTCCACAGAGCAATGCGTCCAAAACCAATAGACCAGTTTGAACCGCTTCCCATCAATTCTTTGAAAGTCTGCAATCCAACCCAGTCAACAGTGTTGTTCGGCGGAATATGATTAGGTGCTGAATAGTTTGTAAATGCAACACAGATACTGAATACCAGCGGCACTACAACAAATACCAGCAGCATGATTACACAGGGAGCAAGACCTGCAAGCGGGAACGCACGGCCAGTTACTTCTTCAACAGAAGCTTTCTGAGACTTAAAGCGTCCGGTACGGCAATAGTCAGAATAAGACTTTTGTGCAGAACGTACAGAAATAATATACAGCGCAACAAAAATAGCAATGATTGCCAGCACAATAATACCGTCAATCAGCATGAAAATAGAATTGTCGCGCATTTTTACAGGAACATCCGGCTGCGGAGAACCGAGCGTTACCAGCTGAATAAGTTTTCGGACAGTCACCGGAGACAGAACAAGGAACACCAGTTCTACAAATGCAAACAATGCACCCTTAAGGTATTCCTTCAGACAGAGAATATGTGACAGTCCCATAAAAGCACAGGCTAAGCCCGTTACTTTCTTTTTTGAACTTCCATCGGTTTCCAACCGCATAGATGACTCCTCTTGTTTAGCGTGTAGAAAAAGAAGCGGACAGGCTGTTTGCAAAAGGGCCTGTCCGCCCAACAGGATTAAGTTGTTACGGCAAATTACTTGCCAAGAATTGCGGCGTTACAAGCGTCCATTTCTTTCTGGGCGTCTGCACCGTCCCAAATGTTCTTAGATGCGTTACCCATTGCTTCCCAGAATGATCCCATTTCAGGAATTGAAGGCATGGGGAATGCATAGTCCAGCTGAGTCAGGAAGCCAGGCATATACTTGCTGCTAACTTCAACGTTAACAGAAGGCATAGCACCAGTCAGATCAAAGCGGAGTTTCTGCATTTCGGGGCTGATAAGGAACTTAGCAAAATCAGCTGCTTCTTCGGGGTGATCTGAGTATGCACTTACGAACATAGCGCGTGTACCGCTGAATGATGCAGCAGGTTTTGATTCACCAGGCAGAGAAGGAATTGCAGCAACACCGAAGTTGATTCCTGCGTTTTCAAAGTTAACAACGTTCCACAGACCGGTGATGTGCATTGCTGCGTTACCAGACTGGAATGCTCCGTCACAAACAGAAGTTCCCAGGTCAGCTGCAGGTACGTTCAGTGCAGTGCGCAGTTTCTGGAATTCTTTCATACCGGCAATTGCATCTGCGTTGTTAAGGCAAGTATTTGTTGTATCTGTACCAGAAGCACCAAAGAGGCGGTTTCCGTTACCAGTTGTAAAGAGGATTGTGTAGTAAGCGTTACCAACATCCATTACGAAGCCGTTCTTTCCAGGGTTAGCAGCGTTGAATTTCTTTACCCATGCAATAAGGTCATCCCATGTTTTGGGAACATCAGATTCGCTGATAAGATCCTTATTGTAGAAAAGAGCATATGTTTCTGCAGAAACAGGGTATCCGTACATTGTTCCGTTGTAAGTAAGAGCTGTAGAACATGCACCAAGAACCTGGCTCTTTACATTTGCTGCATCTACGGTCGGAAGAACATGGCCGCTAGAAACCAGTTCGCCCAGTTTGTCATGGGGAGCTGCAAACAGATCAGGACCTACTCCAGCAGGACCGTCAAGCGCAATCTGTCCAGAAGAATCGCCCAGTTCTACGTTTACGAATTTAATCGTTACGTTGGGGTTTTTTGCAGTGTAAGCTGCGCCAGCCTGTTTGATGAACTCATCAGGACCGCTCAAAGATTCCCAAACTGTCAGAGTAACAGCTTCTTTCTTTGATGAACCTTTGTCCTTTCCATTACAACCAACAACGGCTGCACCGAGCATAAGTGTAGCTGCAATAATTGCACCACCCTTGAGCACTTTCTTATTCATATTTTCCTCCTGTATGAATAATCACCTTGTTTTATTTTTCCCGTATTACGCGGGATGATTCCCTGATTTTTACCTGAAAGCCAACTTGCTGTTTTTGCTCTACAGGCCGTTCTTCGATGATGTCCAGCAGTGCATTCCCTGCAGTAGAACACAAATCCCAGGCACTTACGCTCAAAGCCGTAACCGGCGGAACATGTGTCTTAAGTGCTTCACTGTCGTAACAGGAAACAACTCGAACTGAACCGGGCACCGAATACCCGTTTTTCTTAAGCCATGACAGTGCCTTCAGACAGATGACATCATCCATGCAGATAATGCAATCCGGTTTTTGCGGCATACACTGTTCCAGTGCCACAGAAACATCCTGCACCGTCTGTAAATCCCAGAGCTCAGAAAGCAGCGTTACATTGCTTCCCTCACACGCCTGCACAATGCCTTCATACCTGAGCCGGTTGACTTCATAGTCACGGCAGCCGGCAAGAAGCACCAGACGATCAGCACCAGAATCCAGAATCAGACGCGTCAAATCGTAACAGCCTGCCGACTGGTCACTGTCAACCTGATACACCGTATCATCCTGAATAGTTCCCAGCACTACAAACGGAAGCGATTCACCCTGCAGAAATGCAAGTGACGCATCATTTTTTAACAGACGGGTAAGCACTACTCCATCAACCTTACGGTGACGAACAAGACGCTCAAGCGAAGAAACATCAGAACCGTCAACAATGGAAACAACCGTGTCGTATCCGCGTTCGGTAAAGGTTTCTGCAAGTCCCGTCAGACATTCCTGAAAGAACGGCTTGTCACCCTTGCCTGCATCGCGGGGAATAACCACCGCAGCATTGTACGTCCGGTTAGACGCAAGGGCACGTGCCGAAGAATTAGGTATGTAGTTATGCGACCGAATCCAGCTTAAAACCCTGTTACGGGTTTCGTCACTGATACGGCCTTTTCCGCTGATGACGCGCGACACCGTAGATTTGGAAACCCCAAGTTCTTCAGCTATATCCGCTATCGTCATTGCGTGGGACTGGTCATATTCAGCACCCGTCCGCACTTCTTCCATACCGTACTCCGTTTCAAGAATTGAGCAACCGCTTGCTCATATTCGTAGTGTAAGCCCACATTTTAAATCTGTCAAGCGAAATTCCGCGAATTTTGAAAAATTTTGGAAACGATACCGAAAACGATTCTCATACACTGGAAACGATACCGATACCTCTACAATCTCCAATATCTCACATCAACGGGAAACTGCTTTACTATTCAGATTTTTGGCAAAATCAATTGCGCAACTTGTTGCGCAACACAATGCACCAGATTGCGCAATCTTAGAGGGGGGAATGTAAGGAGTAAAGCGAAAAAAAAGATGTACTTTTTGCAAAGCACATCTTCGGTTTGAAGTAAAACTGTATTTATTCTGCAGTCATCATCAGATTGATTTCTCTTCCGTCACGCAGAACAGTTACCTGCACGCTCTGACCGCGCACGATGGTATCAAGAACACGCTGTAAAACCGCAGAAGAAACAATGTCTGTTCCGTTAACGCGGATGATGATGTCGCCCATGATCAGGTTTGCCGCAAACGCAGGAGTATTCAGATACACCACACGGACATACGCACCGGTGTTTCGTCGTAATGCCATTCGCTGAGCTGTTGATAAATCTTCAAAGGCAATGCCTAATTTTGTTGCAGCAATTTCTTCCTGTGTAAGCGGCACATACAGGTATGCATAATAATCATAATACGTTTCTACACGCTGACGGGGACGAAAGATTGTATTGTACACAGCTGGTGAAGTATCTGTCTTAGGACTAACCAGCACCCGCACTTCGTCATATTCAGTGTAGACTTTTTCTTCGCGGAACAAACCTCCGTACAGTACATACTCTGCACCTTTTTCCAGGGCAAGCTGCCGAACCTGATTTGCAAGATACGATACTGAATATTCGGTGTGTGTAAAAAGCGACTGACCAATCAGACGGTAACCGCGCGACTCAAGATCCAGACGATCCAGTTCAACACTTGTTGTATACTGCAGTGTCGGTTCTGCAGCAGACACACTCTGACCTGAAGCACCGGAATAATTTCGTTCAACTGTAGAAAGCGTTGTACAGGATGAAACCAAAAGTGCAGTCATCAACACAAAAACAAATCTCTTCATACTTGTATTCTATATCACATAGACTATGTTATCAATATAGAGTATGGTACAGTCATGAAAAAACTTATTCTCTGCGATTTAGACGGAACCTTACTTCGTACTGACAAAACAATTTCTAAAGCATCTGCAGACGCACTGAACCGCTGCAAGGAAAAAGGAATACTTGTCGGATTTTCAACATCCCGCGGAAGAACTACCACAGAAACCTATGAAGAAATAATTCAGCCTGATATTCTTATCTGTAACGGAGGCGCAACTGTCTTCTGCAAAAACGAATGCATCTGCATGCATACATTTACACGGGAACAGACACAGGCACTGCTTAACGCTACATACCGTGAATGCGGGGAAGAATGCGAAATAACTCTGGACACGATAGACGAACTGTACTGGAACAGAACCTACGACAAAAGCACGCCGTACGGAAAAAATTCTATCTACAGTGATTTTAAAAATTTTACACAGTGCGCACTTAAAATCTGCGTGCAGACAGAAGACAGCACAAAGGCAAAAAGAATAGCACAGTCAGTTGACGACTGCGATTATCTCCCCTTCTCTGACATTCCCTGGTATAAGTTTTCAAGTGCACTGGCAACCAAAGACAATGCAATCAAAACACTATGCACGCATCTTAACATACAGCCTTCAGAAATTGTTGCCTTTGGTGATGATTACAACGACAGTGGCATGCTTACGCTATGCGGCACCGGTGTTGCAATGGGGAATGCAATCGCAGAAGTAAAAGCAATTGCAGACGATGTTACGCTTTCAAACGATGACGACGGAATTGCAGTGTGGCTTAAAAAGAATATATTATCTTAGAATCCGCATCCAGTTTGCATTGACCGAAACTGTTTTTGTTCCCGCAGGAAATTTTGTTCCGTCAAGAATATCTTCAAAACCTTTAGAATTATCCGCGCACGTAAGGGAAACATCATGCGCTTTGTCGTCACAGTTAAAGCACACCATAAGCGTTTCACCGTTACCACTTCTAGTGAATGCAAGTGTCTGATTGGTTACGTTTACCAGTTTGTATGTTCCGGTTTGCAGTGAGGGATGATTTTTCCGTAAGTCAGAAAAGCGTGTTATAAGCGAAACCAGTGCTGCTGAATCAACCGACGGACGTATATCATCAGAAAAACTTTGAACAAACGGAGGAAGTGCGGGACGCAATTCTCTGTCACCAAAGTCTGTGCGCTTTCCACGGATGCCCCATTCGCTTCCGTAATACACAGACGGTATGCCGGGAATACAGAACATGAGTGCATACAAAAGATACAGATGCTCTGCTTTTTTAACGGTACTTGCAATGCGGTTTACATCATGATTATCTAAAAAGTTGTACAGCGGAGAATAGTCATACATTCCGTTTGCACCAAACTCGCGGTCAAGGTTATACGAAAGTTCAAAAAAGTTTTTGTCGTTAAGTGAAGACCACAGCGCTTTATACAGCTGATAGTTGGTAACCGAATCAAGCCGTCCTTCGCGAACCCAGTCGTTGTAATCGCCGTGCACAACTTCGCCCATAAGCCAGAAGTCCAGCTTTTTTGCTTTACAGTGAGCACTTAACGCATCAAGAAAACTCTTGCTAAGCACATCGGCAGCATCAAGGCGTAAACCGTCAATACCAAATTCCTGCATCCAGAAATCTACGGCACCAAACAAATGTTCACGAACTGCTTCATTATCAACATCAAGTTTTACCAGCTGCTTGTGACCCGCCCAGCCTTCATAGTCAAAGCAGTCTCCGAAATTACTGCGGCGCGAAAAATCAAGATTAAGATACCAGCCTTTGTACTGCGAGTTCTGACCGTTCTGCTGAAGGTCACGGAATGCAAAAAAATCTCTTCCGGTGTGATTGAATACTGCATCTAAGACAACTGCAATTCCCTGCTGATGACAGCAGGCACAAAAATGCTTAAACGATTCGTTGTTACCCAACCTGCGGTCAACATGATAGTAGTCAACTGTGTCGTATCCGTGCGACGAACTTTCAAACACCGGACCAATATACAGCGCATTGATTCCCATTGCATGCAGTCTTTCCAACTCTCCTTCAAGCCGTTCAAACGCGTTACCCGCAGGACAGCAGAAGTCATTCTGATGAGGACTGGCACAAAGACCCAAAGGATAAATATGATAAAAGAATTTATCAGCAAAAAGAGATTTCATGTGTTCATCCAAAAATTACTGCAGCATCATCTTGTCGTTTGTGATTGCGGTTTTGCGGATTGCCTTAAAGCGTTCGTTTAAATCTTCGAGCGTAAGGTTTTCTTTTTCTTTTCCGCCGATGTCAAGAATGATTTCTCCTGCATCCATCATAAGAAGACGGTTACCGTAATCAAGTGCCTGCTGCATGTTGTGCGTAATCATCATAACGGTAAGATGATAGTTGTCTGCAAACTCTTTGGTAAGCTTCATGACAATTTCTGCATTGGTAGGATCAAGAGCAGCGGTGTGTTCATCAAGCAGCAGAATCTGCGGTTTTGAAATGACAGCCATCAAAAGCGTAAGTGCCTGACGCTGTCCGCCGGAAAACTGATCTACGTTATCGTTAAGACGATCTTCAAGACCCATATTCAGTTTTTTTAATTCTTCGCGGAAGTATGCCTGCTTTTTTTTGTTAAGGCTGATCTTTAATCCTTTCCAGCCTTTGTGATTGCAGATCATCATGTTATCCTGCAGGGACATTTTTCCTGCGGTTCCCAAAAGCGGATTCTGGAAAATACGTCCAATGTATTTTGCGCGTTTGTATTCCGGTTCACTGGTTATGTCTTTTCCGTCAAGCAGAATAGTTCCGTGAGATGGAGGAAGGTTTCCCGAGATGATGTTGTACAGCGTTGACTTACCTGCACCGTTAGAACCAATGACGGTAATAAAGTCGCCTTCATTAATGGTAAGGTTTATGTTTTTAAGTGCTTCGTTCTGATCAGGAGTTCCTGCGTTAAACGTAATGCCAATATCTTTAAGCTCGAGCATGTTTGGTTCCTCTTTTTGAAATGATAAGACAGATGATAATCAACAGACCGGTAATCAGCTTTAAGTCGTTGCTGGTAAGACCGATAACAAAACCGTAACTGCGGCCAAAGTACATAATTGCACGATAGATGATTGAACCGATTAAAACCCGCAGCGTCTGCATTCCGATTTTATTTGAACGGATTATAAATTCGCCCAGCATCAGAGAAGCAAGTCCGCTTACGATAACACCGGTTCCGCTTCCAACATCTGCAAAGCCGTTGTACATTGCAGCAAATGCTCCTGACAGTGCTGCAAGACCATCGCCTACACACACGCCAATGCCCCGCACAATCTGAGGATTAACACCCTGAGAAATAATCATCTGCTGATTGGCACCAAGAGCACCCATAGTCAGTCCTAAATCAGTGTGATAGAAAACATCCATAACTGCTTTGAGTGCAATAACAAACAGAATCAGGAAAATACAGATACCCAGTTCTGCAGGGAGTGATGGAAAATGTGTCTGGAAAAAATCAGTTATTGAAGAAAAGGGAGTTTGAATTTTTAAGAAAGAAATATTTGCCTTGTTTTTCATGACACGAAGGTTGATGGAATACAGCATGGTCATCATCAGAATACCGGCAAGAAGATCGGGAATCTTTAACTTAGTGTAGATGACTGTTGTACAAAGACCTGCAACAATTCCTCCAAGGAACGCAAGACAGAGTGCAAACACAGGATGCATTCCCACGGTAAGACATGCAGCAAGAATACATCCGCCCATGGGGAACGCACCGTCAACGGTCATGTCACAGAAGTTAAGGACACGGTAAGACATAAACACGCCTAAGACCATGATTCCGTAAATCAAACCTTCAATAACAATACTACAAAGCATACTTTTTCCTAAACAAAAAAAGGACTACCTGATTACACGTGTGCATAACCAGGCTGTCCTTTGAATATAGCGTATTTATAATTATTTTTCTATCAGTTTTCCGTTTTCGAAGATCATATTTGCTGAGTTTATGTATTCTTCAGGAACGGTAATTCCGCATGCTTTTGCAGCATCAAGGTCAATCAGAAGATCTGAATCAGAAGGATCAGTCATAAAGCGGACAGGAATGTCTGCAGGGCTCTTTCCGTTCAGAATCTGTACAACGATGTCACCGGTTGCACGGCCTGCTTTGTAGTAGTTAAAGCCGCTTGCCATAAAGATGCCGCCGTCTTTTGCAGCAGTAACGTCACCACTGAAGATGGGTTTCTTTGCACGTCCAAATACATCAACCAGAGATGCAATTGCACTGAACACGGTGTTGTCTGTGGTAAGGTAGATTCCGTCTACACGATTGATGATTGCATCTGCAGCCTGCTTTACTTCGCTTGACTGTGTGATTGACTGAGTAACCAGATCAATTCCTGCTTCTTTACATCCCTGCTTTACCAGTTCAAGTGATGATACAGAGTTTGCTTCGTTACTGGTATAAATGTAACCCAGAGTTTTGATTCCGGTAATCTTTGCAAACAGCTTGATGTGTTCAACAGTGGGAATAGCGTCGCTCATACCGGTAACATTATTCTTTCCGCGGTCAAGGCTGTCTACCAGACCTGCGCCAACCGGATCAGTTACGGTTCCAAATACAACGGGAGTTTCTTTGAGTGTAGTAGAAAGTGCAATGGCAACCGGAGTTGCAATACCGACAGCAACATCAACATTCTTTACTTTGTATTCAGATGCAATCTGAGCAGCAGTGTTTACGTCGCCGTTAGCATTCTGTAAATCGAACTGAGCATCAATTCCGTTTTCTTTGATTACATCGATGATACCCTGTTCAACGTCGTCAAGAGCCGGATGCTGAACAATTTTTGCAATACCAATTTTAACCTGTTTAGAACCTGACTTTTTTGTTCCGCATGAAGCAAATACCAGACAGGCAATCATAAGCAAAGGAATAAGTTTTTTCATAACGAACCTCGTACAAAATTATATAGTTTCTTTTGGTAGAAACACTGATACTATACTCTGTTTTAATGTTACTGTCAATAGTATTTTAAAAGATTTTTTTTGAGAAAAAAAGCAGTCCCTATAGACTGCTGTACAAGTACATAGTATTTTTCCCGCTGGAAGTCATGCCCATTGAGGGCATGACTTCCGGTTGACCAAATAAAAAAGGATAGCTTTCGCTATCCAAACCGTTAATGACAATGAAATAAAACAAGTCTGCGAGAATTTTTCCGAAGGAAAAATTCTCGTTGACCAAAATAAAAAGGCAGCCCATTTGGACTGCCTTTTTATTTTGGTCGGGTAGCCGGAATTCGAATCCGGGACCTCATGCCCCCCAGACATGCACGCTAACCAACTGCGCTACTACCCGTTAAAAGTATGAATATCATACCGAAATAGCCGCTTAAGGTCAAGAGTTTATGCCTACTTATTGCTAACCGTCGCTTTTTTCTATATACTAGTTGCACCATGAAAACATCACAACTTCCATTCAGAACACTGCGGGAAGCCCCCGCCGAAGCTATTATTGCAAGCCATCAGCTTATGATGCGCGCCGATTTAATTCGCAAATTAGGAAACGGACTGTACACATACATGCCCCTGGGTCTCAAGGCTTACCAGAAAGTAGAAGATACCATTCGTGAAGAATGGAACAAATCTGGTGCCGTTGAATTCCGTCCGACTGTTATTGTTCCCGGTGACATCTGGAAAGAAAGCGGACGCTGGGACACAATGGGTCCTCAGATGCTCAAGGCAAAAAACCGCGGTGAACAGGACATGGTAGTCAGCCCTACCGCAGAAGAAGCATACACTGCAATTGTCCGTGCAGGTCTTACCAGTTACAAGCAGCTTCCCATCAACATGTATCAGATTAACACAAAATACCGTGATGAGATTCGTCCCCGTTACGGTGTTATGCGTGGCCGTGAGTTCAACATGGCTGACGGTTATTCAATGAACGCCGATGATGAATCGCTTGACCAGACCTATCAGGCCTATGCAAAAGCATACCTGCGTATTTTCAAGCGCTTGGGTCTTAAAGTCATTCCGGTAAAAGCAGACACTGGTGCAATGGGTGGAAGCGGCAGTGAAGAGTTCATGGTAGAAAGCGAAGTTGGTGACGATACCCTTATCATCTGTCCCGACTGCGACTATGCTGCAAACGTAGAAAAAGCTTCATGTAAACCCGACGCTGCAGTAGACAACGACGGAAATGCTCAGAAAAAAACAGACCTTGCAATTGAAGACGTTGCAACTCCCAATGTATTCAGCATTGCCGATATGGAACAGTTCTTTAAGTGTACACCCAAAATGTTTATCAAGGCACTGGTGTACCGCGTTATAAACAGCACGCTCGATTTAAGCAAGGCACCGTTCTGCGAAAAGCTTGAAAAGAAAACAGAAGGCAACTTAACTTTCTATCCGCTGTCGTATGTGTGTGTTCTGATTCGTGCAGACCTTGATGTAAACGAAGCAAAACTTGCTGGTGCACTTAAAGCTAGCGAAGTTTGTCTTGCCGATGACCAGGAGATTCTTGCTATTGCGGGAGCTCCCCACGGATTTGTTGGTCCTGTTACCGTTAAGTGTCCCATTCTGCAGGATTTAAGCGTTAACGACATGCACGATGCCATTGCAGGAAGCGGAAAAGAAGGTTACCACATTAAACATGTTGAACCCGGCCGCGACTATACTGCATATCTTAATGCAGACGTGCGCACTGTTGTACCTGGAGACAAATGTCCGTGCTGTGGCGGAACATTCTACAGCACAAAGGGTAACGAACTGGGTCACATCTTTAAGCTGGGTAAAAAATACACCGAAAGCATGGGCGTTACTTACCTTGATGTAAACGGAAAAGCAAGTGTTCCAACTATGGGTTGTTATGGAATTGGTGTTGACCGTGTACTTGCAAGTATTATTGAAACGTACCATGATGATAAAGGAATCATCTGGCCAATGAGTGTTGCTCCGTTCCAGGTTGCAATTGTTCCCATTAAATATCAGGGTGCCATGAAAGAAGCAGCAGACAAACTGTACGAACAGCTTACTGCCGCAGGAATTGAAGTTCTGCTTGATGACCGTGATGAACGACCCGGCGTTAAGTTTAACGACATGGATCTTTTGGGATTCCCGGTACGCATTACCGTTGGCGAAAAAAATCTTCCCAACGTAGAAATAAAAATGCGTGACCAGACAGAGGCAACTCTTGTTCCGCTTGAGCAGGCAGCAGACTCTGTTACCAAAACAGTTCGTGACGCACTTGCACAGCTGAACGCAGAATAAAAATCATTTACAAACCGCATGTAACGCTTTTGTGTATGTGCGGTTTTTCTATTAAGAGGAATTAAAATGAAACACAGTAAAACCTTTTTTACCGCCCTGGCACTGACTCTTTTGTGCTCAGTCGCATTTGCACTTCCCGGAGTAGAGTCATATATTCCCGATGAATCCGGAGAATTCATTTACTACAGCGACTATTCTTTTGAACGCACCTCATACATCGGATTTATGTACTATAACGATTCAACCTATGCAATCCGTTACTATGCACCGATGGATGCAGCAAAAAAACTGTTTGAAAAAGACATTACCCTGTACTTTTTAATTGATCCTGCAGCACAACACCTTACGCTCAAAGGCGAAAAAATAACCGGCGAAACAGAAACCTCAGACAAAGACATTATCAATTATCTGCACGACCTGTTCTATGAGTTTACCGCACGCAGACAGAAAGTAAGCGTAACCGGACTTACCAAAGTTACAAACACAGAAGACTTTGCTCAGTTTGGCGGAACCGTACAGGTTACCTACAGCAACATTGCTCCTATTTTTAACCTTGAATCTATTCGTGCAGCAGACGGAACCGTATTGTTCAAAATGCTTTCAACCGGAATGGTTTCTTCAGATACAGACAACAGCTTTCCTTCTTTCAAAGGAGTAGAAGGTTTACCCAAAGACAATGCCCGCTCTTTCAGCAATAAAAAATCAAAGGCGGTAACCGTTACCTTTGGAACTCAGACAATTACCATTGACGAAACCTGGGAAGCCTCTTTAGACAACTTATGGTTTAAGGGAAACGAAGCACTGCTTTCCCTTAATGAAATCTCAGAAGCACCCATGAATTCTGCCCAGTACGAAACCTATCTATGCCGCAAACTTTGCCAGGGAACAAACGGCTCTTTCTCTGTGCTGCCTCAGACACGCATGGAAGTAAACGGAGCAACAGTAACTATTACTGCCCTGCACTACGAACCTGCTACCGGAAACGTAACGCGCGACTTTAACATCCTTACAAAAAAAGCGGACGGTTCATACACCTACTTAAAGCTGACCGTATTCGACGGAATCTATCAGGCTAACAAGCAGTACTTTACAACCATCCTTAATTCATATCAGATTCAGTAAGTAAACGAAAGCTGTACGACACTCAGTACAGCAGAATCAGAGTAGACGGTTATGCGGAACCAGTACTTGCCCTTGTGGTCAGTTTCATCAAACCGCATACCCGCCGCCTGATCTACCGTATATAGCAGCGTAGACTTGGGCGGTCGCGTTGGTGCAAAAGAAAGATTATAAAAACTGTCTGCAACCGTATGTGCATCTTCTTCTAAAAGTTCAAAATCATAATACACAGGAACCTGACATTCTTTCTGAAGACTAAACACAATAAACGGAGCAATATCATTCCCTGTCATTTTTGTAACTGCTTTTACATGCGGAGTTTCATTTTCAGAAAGTGTCTTCCACTGTTCAATAACAGAAGCAAGATCTTCGACCAGAATAATTTTTCCTTCAAGTCCATCTGCACTAAAGTCTGCAACTCCATTAGAAGAAGTAACAACACTAACTCCTTCTTTCATCTGAAGGGCAGAATAAAATTCTTTGCGGATCTGTTCATGCATGAGCGGAAGTCTTTTCTGCAGCTGAAGCATAAGCGGCTGTCTTTGCTGAGCATTACTTACCACCTGCCAGAACACCTGTGTTTTTATAATTGCCTTACTCATAAGACCTTCGGGCAAATGCGAGTACACGGTATCGGCATCTACTTTTGTCAGAGAATCCTGATATAAAAATCCAGCAACCAGTTCTGCATCACCAGAGAAAACAAAGGCATCATTGTTTTTCTGATAGCCCCAGCCAATAAGGATATTTGCAAGCGTAACATCTTCCGCAAACGTTTTAAACTGTTTATTGATTTCAACGGTAAGTTCATCTTCGGTGTCAACGCAGGAAAGAATTCTGTCGAAGGTTTCTGCTTTTCCGTTAAGAAAATATTCATCCCACAACTGATTTACGTCATGCAACGTAAGTGCAGGCTGTGCTGCATGGGCACAGACAATAGAAACAATAAGTGCAGAAAAAACTGCAGCAATCTTACGGAACATAAGCGCCTCCGTTACCAGACAAATCTAGAAGCTTCTGCGATTAAGCGGAGTGCCTACCCAGACACCTTCGCTTCCCAAATATTCACGCTTTTCGCCGTCAATCAAAAACTGAACGCTTTCTACTGTGGGGAAGGCCGTAGCCGTGTAGACAATCTGCTGTAACTGACCACGCGTTCCTTCTACACCATACTGATTGAATTCAAATTCACTGCTGAAGTTTAAGGTTGCAACACCATTCTTAACTGATGCACCCAGAAGTTTTGTTCCCGAAGAAATAAGAGAACGACAACCGTCATCTTCTTCACTGTCAGTAGGACCTGCAATAAGTGCATTAAGTGTATCTACCAGCGGACTGTCCGACTTTTTCATGGTACGGGTAACTTCATGCCGTGCAACAGAACCGTCGCTTTCTATTTCCATAAAGAAAAGACGCACGTTCATAGTCTGACCAATAGTGCTTGGCTGCGGAGTCTGACTTATTGTCTGCGGTGCGCTTACCGGCTGTGTTTCCTGCTGAACATTTTTTGCTTCGGTTGCCTGTGCTTCCTGTTCGCGGGCAGCTTCATTCTGTGCCGTTACCGAAGATGTTGTTTGCGTCGGATTTACAGAAATTGAAACAACGGAGCTTTCAGGCTGAACATCATTCTTGTCGATTTCCTGGTCGACGATTTCTTCTGTTTCCGAGTTTTCTACAAAGGCCGGAGTTTTTCCAAAGACCTGATCAAAGAAATCAGTAGATTTTAAATTGCTGATGATTTTTTTCTGATTTACAACGAAGATTACCAGAAGAATAAGGGCAGCAAGAGCCCACAAAGCAAGTGCAAGACCACTTTTCTGCTGATTTTTACCTGAACGTTTTTTTTGCTGAGCCATACATACAGTATACGGCAAAAAAGCATTCTTTTCAACACAGAAAAATTACTGTTGCAAAATCCGGCTTACACTGTTATACTAGCAGTTAAGTAGGAATTACGACTTATGAAAATTTCAACACGTGGCCGCTATGCACTTCGTTTTATGATAGACCTGGCCCAGCATGACAGCACAGAATATATTTCGCTTAAGGACATTTCCGAACGGCAGGGAGTGAGTGTAAAATACTTAGAACAGATTACCTCGCTGCTCAGTAAATTCGGATTATTGCAGAGTGTGCGCGGTCCTCAGGGCGGCTACAAACTTGCAAAGTCTGCAGACAAATACACAGTCGGAGAAATTCTTCGCGTAACGGAAGGAAACCTTGCCCCGGTTGCCTGTCTGGAAAACACACCCAATCAGTGTCCGCGTGCAAAAAACTGTGACACGCTTGCCTTCTGGTCTGAATTCAACGATCTGGTAAACAACTTTCTTGACTCAAAAAAGCTCGACGACCTGGTTAAATCAGCCCCCAGTCATCAGAACGGAGACTGGTGTATTTAACACACCTGCTTACTTTTTAAAACTAAGCGTTACCACTACCCCGTTGGGAATAATGCCCACATTTTCCAGTACAACCGGAGCAGAAGCATTTTTTGCCTTGTGCTGTGCCACCAGATGATGTACAAACGGAACAAAGAAACCGCAGGCAGCACCAATTGCAGCACCGGTCAGCACATCGGTAAGAAAATGATTTCCGCTTAAGATACGAAGCACACCTGTTCCCACTGCAAGCGCTGTGTCAAACACAACAACCGGAACTTTCCATGCTGAATCAGGATAATACTCGCAGAAGACATAGCTTAAGAATGTTGTTGCCATAAAAATGTTGGAAGAATGTCCGCTTGGCCAGGAAAACTGCCAGTCATCACTGGTAATGCCGTCGGGATCTCTGCTGTCAAAATACATGTAGGGACGGGGACGAAGCATTGTCATCTTTAAAATCGAACGCAGACCGTAATTAAGCATAAATGCTTCGAGGTACATTACACCCACATCAAGCAAAGACATAACCGGAAGATTACCGAACGCAGACTCTAAGCCGAATGTAATGACAGGAAGTGCAAAACCTAAACCGACTGCAACATCCGCAGTTTTATCAAGTGCTGCATTGTAAGGATTCATTGCCCAGCGGTCAAAAGCGTTGACTGTATTTCTGTCGTAAATGGTTGCAGGATTATAGCGGGGAAAATCTGCGGAGGTTTTTATAACAAGTGAAGTGATAAATGTTCCTGCAGAAAGAGTTCCCAAAGTGATGTCGGTTACTAAATCAAGTGTAAAGGGATTAACGCCTGTCTCTGTAACACATTTTTCGCGCTCAGGAATGCCGACAGAAAATAATCCCTGAGAAAAAAGATTTGTACTTACGGTAAGTGCAAGCAGAGCAAGCATTACTTTTCCCTTAAGTGATTTCATTTTGAACTCCTTGCAGATGAAAGTTCATACATAACGACTGCAGAAGCCTGTGCAACATTCAGGCTGTCCATCTGCGGAGCATCTGTTCCTGCATTGATTCCCGTGTAAGGAATAATGACTAAGTGATCACAGCAGTCTGAAACTTCACGGCTGATTCCATGCTCTTCGTTACCAAGCACAATAATGGTCGGCGTATTTTTGCACACCGTACGGATAAGCGAAACAGGCTCTTTTGCTTCAAGAGATGTTCCAATGCTTACCATGCGGCCTTTCATATCCATAAGCAGACGGGGAATTGATTTTATGGAATACACATTAACAAATTCCATACCGCCTTCTGCAACGCGGTACGAACTTGTGGTAATGGAAGACTGAGCTTCATCAAGCGGAATAACGATATTCTGAATGCCAAAGAAAGCAGCGCTGCGCACAACGGCACCAAGATTGTTTGCGTTTCCCACACGGTCAAGCACGATGGTATTCTGTCCCTGTGCAACCCACTGACTGGTAATTTCAGAATTCAGCGGAGGAACCTGAGGCATTTCAATCATTGCAACAACGCCCTGATGATGCACACTGCCGCACAGTTTTTCAAGTTCTGAAATATCGCGTACCTGATTATACGGTTTTTTTGCAGCAGCCATCTTACGGCACAGACCGCCAAACAAAGAGGCACGTTCAGGAGCAAAGTAAAAACGGGTAATGCGTTCCCAGTTGATTTTTTCGAGCGTTTTAACAGCAGCAAATCCGCAGACCGCAAGCTCATTTTTCTGAGTATTCTTCATAGCACAAGTATAACGGAGCAAAAACTAAAAGTCTACTACAGGCACGCAGCCGTAGGGACTGTCGGTATACGAAAGGAAGTCGGCAATTATTTTTTTTGCTTCCGGGTTACAGCCGGTTATGCGGGTGACTGTTCCGTCTTTCTGTTTTACCAGCGGAACAACATAGCGTTTTTTTACAGCAAGCGACACACAGTAATGTCCGTCCAGTGCAGAATCAGTATGTTCTACTTTTGTCATGGTACGGAAGGTGTGATGCAGTCGCGAAAAGACAATGTCCTTTTTCTGCAGGGCAAAGGCATCAAAGCGTTCTATCAGTTCTTTTTCGGAAAGAGAAAACAAATCATCTTCGGTTATGAACTTACAGGAAACGGCACGCGACACAACATCGGCAAGCAGCTGCATGGCAATTTTATCTTCGTTATGCTGCAGAAGAAGTGCAATGGACGTAAACTTTTTTGTATACGTAAGGGCTGCTTCTTCGTCATCAAAGCCAAGTTCACTCTGTCCCTGTTCGTTTACAAGTACACAGATGTGACTGTAATTTTCCCTTACCTGAGAGATTGTCCATTCGCCGCACAACGCTGCCCCTGACGGATACATGTATTCCAGACGGTCTGCACTTAAACCGGGACAGGAATTATCTGCAACGGGGTAACGGTGATAGTCATCAACATCAGAAGCTGTAAGTCCATCGCGCTTGAGTAAAACTGCAAGGGAAGCATTGCTGTCGATGAGGTTTGCGTTTATATCTTCTGAACTTTCCTGCGTTAACGCGTCCCCGTTACGAAAGTCGGTTACGTGACTGAAAGCTCTTGTTGAAACATCATGCAAAAGGGCAGCAATAGTCTGCTTTTTGTCATGCGTAAAATTCCAGACAATAAGGGCTACTCCCACAGAATGATCAAAGCGTGAATAAAAAAACTGATTTTTAAAAAGCGGAGTCCAGTCGGTTCCGCACAAAAGCCCTACTCCCTTTAATCTTGCAACTAACGGAAGCTCAAGATAATCCGCCAGAAAATCGGGAACATCAGAATACAAAATAGAATGATACGCCTGCGCAGTAAATTGTTCTTCCATGCTAAAACCTTACGGTCTGTGCCGCAGTAAACCAGACAGCCACGGAATGGTTCCATTCTTAAGAAGAATATACGTACCAAGAATGACAAACGCAACCGGAATAATCGTCTTTGCAAAATCACGCACATACAGCTGCACATTTTTTGAAAGAGAAAGCTGCACTGCGCCCCATAGACACAGCGTCTGCAAAACAAACAGCACACATACCATTACAATAAATTCAGAATGAGAAAGAGAATCAAACAGCGGAAGGTAGATTTCTATGTTATCAGTTCCGTTACCGAGTGCAAGAACAACCGTCTGCACAAACACTAAGATAAACCACACAAACGGAATCTTTTTATCGTATACAAACGGAAACAATATCCCGGTCAGAATTGCGACAAAACCGGAAAGTCCCAGCACATTATTATTCACGATATTGAGTACAGGAGTCCAGACGTAACAGACAGCAACCAGTAAAAAAAGAGAGGCATACTTACCCAGCACAAGTGCAGTGCGTTCGCTTACTGTATCTGATTTGCATGCCAGAAGAAACAGCATAATAAAACCGTCTATCTCTGTGGCAATAAAAGTGATGAGAGTAGCAAATACAACAGCAACCATAATGAATGTTATTTTCCGACGATAACTTCGTAGATGCGATTTAAATCATCTTTGGTGTAGTAGTCAATGGTAATGGAACCTTTGTTGAAGTTACCCTTGAGTTTTACTTTTGCACCCAGCACTTCAATGAATTTCTGTTCGATGGCTACGTAATTAGGATCGCGCGAATCCTGCTTAGGAGCTGAACCGCCGGCTTCTTTTGCAGCACGGGAACCACCATTGAGCAGTCCGGCTTCTGCTTCTGCCTGACGGACAGACATACCCTGTCCCATTATCTTACCAAACAGAACACGCTGATCTGCAGGGTTAACTACTGCAAGCAGTGCACGTGCATGACCGCTGGTAATAGAACCAGAGGCTAACGCATGCTGCATGTCTTCGGGAAGTTTTAAAAGACGCACGCTGTTTGCAACGGTAGAACGATTCTTTCCTACGCGGGTTGCAACTTCATCCTGCGTAATGTTATCCAGTTCCATCAGGTTGTAATATGCCTGGGCTTCTTCTATGGGATTTAAGTCGGTACGCTGAATGTTTTCGATTAACGCAACTTCAAGTTTCTGTGATTCAGTATACTTTCTGAGCTGAACAGGAATGCGCTCAAGTCCAGCAGCTTTTGCAGCACGGGTACGGCGTTCACCGGCAATGATATAGAATGAACCGTCACCTGCATCTTCAATGATAACCGGAATAAGCACACCGTCACGGCGAACACTTTCGGTAAGTTCTGCAAGTTTTTCCTGATCAAAATACTGACGCGGCTGACGCGGATTTGGTTTAAGCAGTGCGGGATTAACCCACAGCGTTTTGTTTTCGTCCTGTTCAATTCCTGCAGGAAGATTATCAGATGCAGAAACAGTTTTTACCTGTACACCAGTCTGTTCTGCTTCCTGCGTAACAGGTGCCTGTGATTCCTGAGATTCTGCTTCTTCCAGAAGGGCGCTCAGTCCCTTTCCCAGTCCGCCTTTTTTAGCCACGGTTGATTACCTCTTCTGCAAGCTTTTCGTAACTCTTTGCACCGACACAGGCGGGATCATACAGACAGATGGGTTCTCCGCGGGAAGGAGCTTCTGAAAGACGTACGTTGCGCGGGATAATCGTATTGAATACAACATCCTTGAAATAACTCTTAACCTGCATGACAACATCCTGTGCAAGACGGGTACGGCTGTCGTACATGGTAAAGAAAATTCCGCCTATGACTAACTGCGGATTAATGCTCTTCTGAACTTTTTTGACAGTCTGCAGAAGAAGGGTAATTCCTTCAAGTGCAAAATATTCACACTGCATGGGAATAAGAACTGCATCTGCTGCAGCAAGACCGTTAAGCGTAAGGATTCCCAAAGACGGAGGACAGTCAATCAGAATATAGTCGTATTTGTCACGCAGCGGATCAATTGCTTTTTTAAGGAAGTATTCACGGTTTTCCTGATCTATCAATTCAACAGCAGCACCGGACAGATCTATTGATGCAGTTATAATATCAAGATTCTTTACGGTCGCATGCTTGATAGCCTGCTCTGCAGTTGCAGTTTCTGCCAGAAGTTCGTAAATAGTGGGCTTATCTTTGCTGACACCAACACCACTGGACATATTGCCCTGACTGTCAAAATCAATGAGCAGTACCTTTTTTCCGGCAAGTGCAATATATGCTCCGATATTGATTGTAGATGTTGTCTTTCCAACACCACCTTTCTGGTTTACAAAAACAAATACTTTTCCCATAACAGTATTCAGTATATCATTTTGTTGAACATAATGCTATAGTATTTTCATGATTCTTTTTGCCACTTTTTCAAAGCCCGCAGTACCTGAAATAGACGCCTTTGGAACAAAACTGAACGGCTGCCAGAAAATACGGCTGTCCTACAACCAGGAAACCTCCAAATATGACGCAGAATGCTATACACAAACACAGTGCTTTACCTATCATGTAAGCATTCAGGAAGCAGAAGACTTTATAGAAAAACACAGCGGCACTTCGTTTAAAAACGTCGAATCCCGTACGGAATCAGAACAGATTGTAACGCTTGCAAACCGCCATGGAAAAGTCCGCCAGATCCGTCATGCGCTTAAGGCAAACGTTAAGCCCTTACACCAGGCACTGAGCGGTCACGACAGAAAAAAGCAGTATCTTTTGGAAAGCGACAGACCCTTACCGTTTTTAGTAAAGCTTGGAATTCAGACAAAAGAAGGAAAACTGATTGCACAGCGCGAAGATAAATTCCGTCAGATAAACCGCTTTCTGGAATGTCTTGAGGATTTACTTCCGTCGCTGAACATAAAAGACAGGCCGTTACGCATTGCTGATTTTGGCTGCGGAAAAAGTTACCTGACTTTTGCCGTATACTGGTTTCTTACCGAAAAAAAACAGATTCCCGTAGAAATTATCGGACTGGATTTAAAAGCTGATGTCATTGAACACTGCAATGCGTTTGCAAAAGAATGCGCCTATGACCACCTGCACTTTTTTGTGGGAAACATTGAAGGCTTTACCTACCCCGAACCGCCGGACTTAATCATTACCCTTCACGCCTGCGACACTGCTACCGACTTTGCATTACAGCATGCCGTAAGTGCAGAAACGACTGCAATTTTAAGCGTTCCCTGCTGCCAGCACGAAATAAACACGCAGTTAGAAAAAAATGCAAAAGCGTTTCCGGCAGACAGTCCGTTTGCACCGCTTATGCAGTACGGCATTTTACGCGAACGGTTTGCAGCCCTTGCAACCGATGCACTGCGCGCTGAATATCTTACGCAGAACGGCTACACGGTACAGCTTCTGGAATTTATTGATGAAACGCTTACCCCAAAGAACGTGATGATACGGGCAGTAAAAAAGAATCTTTCTAATCAGAAAGCACAGGAAGATTTTAAGCGAACAAAAGAAAGTTCTGTGGCACGGCAGGACGCACTGCTTTCTGCGTTAGGCGTAACACAGACTCTCAGCAGGTAAGCTACAGCACATACTGTTCAACAAACTGCGCAACACCGCTTTCGTTGTTTGTATACTGAGTAACAAAGTCTGCACAGTCTTTGATTGCATCAAGCGCATTCTGCATGGCAACACCGTAACCGCACTGACGGATCATGCTTTCGTCGTTCATGCTGTCACCAAAGCCCATGGTCTTTTCCACGGGAACAGAAAGATAGTCTGCAAGCCAGCGGACGGCTTCTCCCTTACCGCAGTCGGCAGGAAGAATTTCAAGGAAGTATGGCTTACTGATAAAAATGTTTGCTTTAGAACCAAGCTTTTCTTTGAGCGTTTTCTGCAGCACCTGAAGTTTTTCCGGCTCTCCGGGAACAAGCATTTTCTGAAATCCCTTTGACAAAAACGAATGATAGTTTTCTACAACCTGACCCTTTAAGTGACAGAGCTTTACGTCAAGTTCTGTCCATTCATTCATTTCTGACATGTAGATGGTTGTTGCATCGTACACTTCGGTTTTAAAGCCTGCTTCTTCTGCAATACGGTCAGCTTTCTGCAGCACTTCAGGGCTTACCATGCACTCGTGAATGCGAAGCCGCTGATGCATGTCAAACACACTTGCACCGTTTACCGCAATAACAAATCGTCCCGCTTCTATGCCGGCAACATCAAGTCTTCTTACAAACGGAAGAATGGCATCTTCTGCACGGCCGGAACACAGCACAATGTAAATGCCAAGGGCGGCGGCTCTTTGCAGCACGCGGACGGTTTTGTCATCTATCTGAGCCTGTGCGTTTAAGAGTGTGTCGTCTAAATCGAGAGCAATCAGTTTTACATCCAGTTTTTGCTGCGGAAGTTTATGCATTGTCTTACCCGAATACTAGCGTGTCAGCTTGCGGTACATAGTCTTATGAGGATGATCTTCATCAATACCCAGTTCCTTCTTTCTCCATTCTGCGTATTCGCTCCAGTTACCTTCAAACCACTTTACTTCAGAATTATTTTCAAAGGCAAGAATATGCGTACAGATACGGTCAAGGAAGTAACGGTCGTGACTGATTACCATTACCACTCCTGCAAACTCGTTGATTGCTTCTTCAAGGCTGCGGGTTGTAGTAATGTCAAGGTCGTTAGTCGGTTCGTCAAGCAGAAGCACATTGCCTGCTTCCTTAAACATCATGCCCATATTGAGACGGTTCTTTTCACCACCGGAAAGCACGCTGATTTTTTTGTTCTGTTCTGCAGAGCCAAAGTTAAACCATGAACAGTAAGCATGTGCATTTATTTCGCGGACTGCACCGTTAAGCGGACGGCCCTTTTCATCAACTGCACCCAGTTTAATCATGTCTGCACCACCGGAAAGTGTTTCGTAGATGGTTTTGTTGGGATCCAGTTTTGAACGCATCTGATCAACATAGACCAGTTTTACGGTTTCGCCGATTTTGATGTTACCGCTGTCAGGTTTTTCTTCGCCTTCAGTTCCGTCGGGCATCTGAACTTTCTGTCCGGCTGCAGTCGCAATCATTTTAAACAAGGTTGTCTTACCGGCACCGTTGGGACCAACAATGCCAACCACAGCACCAGCGGGAATATGGAAGTCAAGATTTTCAAACAGCACACGGTCATCAAAACTTTTGGTAAGTGCTTCTGCATCGATTACGACATTACCTAAGCGCGGTCCTGCGGGAATTGAAATCTGGCTGTCTTTAAGCAGAACACGTTTGCTTTCTTCTGCAAGCAGCTGTTCGTATTTAGTAATGTGTTCCTTATGCTTAGCCTGGCGGCCTTTAGCACCGGCATGAATCCATTCCAATTCTTCCTGCATCTGTTTTTGTCTGACCGATGCCTGCTTTTCTTCAAGCGCAAGACGTTTCTGTTTTGCTTCAAGCCATTCGCTGTAATTTCCTTTGAAAGGATATCCTTCTCCGCGATCCATTTCCAGAATCCATCCGGCAACATTGTCAAGGAAGTAGCGGTCGTGCGTAATTGCAATAATGGTTCCTTCGTAATTCTGCAGGTGACGTTCAAGCCATGCAATAGTTTCTGCATCAAGATGGTTTGTCGGTTCGTCAAGCAGAAGAATGTCGGGTTTCTGCAAAAGAAGACGGCACAGGGCAACACGGCGGCGTTCACCACCCGAGAGAACATCTACAACCTGCTCTGGGGGAGGACAGCGGAGTGCATCCATTGCAAGCTCAAGGTTTGCATCAAGATTCCATGCATCAGCGGCATCCAGTTTTTCCTGAAGTTCTGCCTGACGCGCACACAGCTTATCAAAATCTGCATCGGGATCTCCGAATGCTTCGTTAACTTTGTCAAATTCTGCAAGCAGGTCGGTAATGGGTTTTACGCCTTCCATGACGATTTCTTTAACCGTCTTACCTGCTTCAAGCTGCGGTTCCTGTTCCAGATAACCCATGCTGTAGCCTTCTGACAGATGAGTTTCTCCGGTGTAGTCGGTATCAATACCTGCAAAGATTTTGAACAGTGACGACTTACCGGCACCGTTTTCGCCAATCACTCCGATTTTAGCACCGTAGTAATACGAAATGCTGATGTCCTTAAGAACAACTTTTGTGCCATACGCGCGCGAAACGCAATCCATTGTGTAAATGATTTTTTTGTCGTCGAATGTCTTAGCCATAGGGAAAGTATAACGGAGAAAAGCAGTGCTTGCAAGCAGAAGGAATAAAAAAAGCCCTGCAGTATAAACCGCAGGGCTCATAAAGTACGGCAAAATCATTGAAAAGTCAACTGTTTTTTTGTCGCATTCCACTTATTTTACTTCAAGCACAGGGCGGGAACTACACCCAGCTGGTTTATGTTTGTTTGCATACTGCTTCCTCCCGCTATGCCGGACCAATCAACATCTTGGCAACTAGAACTGGCGCGGGCGGGTGTGCGCAGCCAATAAGCCGCTGCATTGCCATATTG
The DNA here is from genome assembly GCA_902766125.1 of uncultured Spirochaetaceae bacterium. Lineage (GTDB taxonomy): Bacteria > Spirochaetota > Spirochaetia > Treponematales > Treponemataceae > Treponema_D. Next base: position 50,188 of record CACXCG010000018.1, read on the forward strand.
CCGGTAAAACGCCATGTTGTTTCTCCAAACTCTATAAGCTACGCCATTAATCATGTCCAAGTCTTGGGGATTTTCGCCATAGTCGTAGGTATCATCGACAGCATAGACCGAACCGTACTTATTGGCTTGCGCAAGAGAATAATCAGTGTGCGTCCTAAAACGATCTGAAGGAGCGCCATATTGATATTCAACATCAATGCCATTGTTAACATAATAAGCGGTTTCTTTAATCGAAAGGATAAAGACTTTATCCTGTGTATCATTGACTTGACGACTAGCTAAATCATCAAATGTTTCAGAAGTAGCTTCTGATCCGTCGCTTTCATAAATCGTGTTGTCCAAAGTCGTTGTTGCGATAAGATTTTGCGCGGAACTGGTAAAGGCGCTTTGCAAAAAGCCTTTGTTTAAGAAGTCCCCCGTGTTTCCATTCAGATAATTACGCAAATCTGAATATTCCCAGTTATCGCAATTTGCGCTGCCACCACGATGAAAATAATCTGTTGTCAACGAATTTTCGGCTACCAGCAGTTTTTTACGGTCGCTTCCATAGTCTTCTTTTAAAACACGCCACTTAATCGGTTCAACCATAAAGTATCCGGGTATTTTATAATCTGGACTACCGCTGGAGGGAACCAGCGTTCCATCTGAATAATAATATCTCCAGAATCTAGCCTGTTCTCGCATGGCGTACAAGTTACCGTCGCTTCCGGGATAGTATTCAAGACCGCCCATCACAATTTTCTGGCTTTCGTCAATGACAACATCATCTGCCTTGTGACTCTGCGGAAAGTCGCCGAACAGAACATATCTTGCGTTTGTTCCATAGGTTCCGCTTGTGGTTGCAGGCAAATAGGTAACAGTTGTGTGGAAAGCATACCAGCGTGCAGTAAGCTCTATGTTTTCGGTTACCGGGGTTGCAAAATCATACAGCGCACCGTCTTTAAACCAGCACACAAAAGCGCAGTCGGTTTTTGTCGGAGCAGCAGGTTTTCTTGCAACTCCTCCCTCAGGTACATACTGTGTTGTGACAGGACTTCCTCCGTCAGTGCTGAAGGTAACGGTAAAGCGAGGACCACTTGCTCCGCCAGAAGTAACCAGACTGTCACAGCCAGTTAGCAGCGCTGTGCCCATAAAAAGAATTGCACTTGTAAACAATACAAATGCAAGTTGTGAAAGTTTTTTCATAAACTTACTCCTGTTGAATATGAATTTGAATTTAAAACAAAAAGACTGCCCGGCGTACGGACAGACTTGTGTTTACGAGAAAAAAATAAAAAGGCAGATGAGTCAGCTATACATCTGACTGTATATAGGGGGGGGGGTATGAGTTCTGAGTAAACTGCTTAACTATTGCATCAACCGAGTTGTAAAAACTTCCCATGCGTTCATACTAGCACACCTTACCGTCGCATTGCAAGCAGTTTGTCGCCGTATGGAATTGTCTGGTTTGTGTAATAGGCAACAACTTCGCGGTTGAACGTATCTTCCAGAAGTGAACGATAGGTTTCTATCTGCGAAATGTAGTTGAGTGTCTGCTGCGGAGTTCCGCCGTTACGAACTTTACTGGTACCTGCATTGTACATGGCAAGGGCTGCAATTTCGTTACCGGCTGTGTTAAGACAGAAACGCAGGTGTGACATTCCGTAATGTGCAGAGACTGCGGGATCAAAAAATTCTGCTTCGGTCAAAGAAGGAAACGATGCTGAGTTCAGCTGAAAAAGTCCGCGGTCAATGGTGTTGTTTTTGTTAACATGCTTTGCGGTTACTTTATAATTGCTTTCTGTGTGTGCAAGTGAAAAGGCCAGTGCTACCGGTACATTGTATGCATCGGCATTCTGAAGGATAGCCAGTGCAATATCACGGCTTCCGGTTACCTGTGTGTAAAACCATTCTACTGCGGCACGACTGTCGCTCTGACGGTACAGCAAAAGACCTTCGTCTTCGCGAGAAACGGTTTCATCTTCTTCATCAGTCAAAGAGAATGACGATAAAAACAAATCTTCTTCCTGTTCAGCAGAAGCTAATGCTGAATCTACAGCCATATCCGACTGCGCAGTTTCATGGGAGGGAAGAAAAAAGAATACACCCAGGCTGGCCGCAATACTCACCACCGAAATAATAACAGGCGTCCATACATGGTGTAAAAATGATTCACTACAAGAACTCATGCATTCCTCCAAAGGTTGCGCAAGTGTGCCATAAATCGAAAAGTTATGCAAGAGGAATTTTGAAGAATTTGCAGATATTGCGGTTTATTGCAAACCGTGCGTTTTAATACCGAACAATCTGTGTATTGTGCGACAAAACTGCGTTATCCTGCGAAAAATACACATACTGAGCGTGTTTTCTGCTTAATTCTTCTATAAATGAGTCAGAATCTGCAGGGGAAAATCCCTGAGGAATGGCAAATCCAGCTACAGAGGTACAGTCTTTTATGCGGCGGGCTGCATGATTCATGCTTGCAGTTACGTCGGCTTTTTGTGCATCGCTTACGGGACAATCGGTAACAGGAACCATGACGGCATACTGCTGTTTTGTTTCCAGCATTTTAAGCCAGTCTCTGAACGCTGCAAGAAATTCTTCGTTGTAGCTTTCTTCGTCCATGCCCACCAGAGACCACGAAAGGTTTACCATACAGATTTTTGCATCTGTCTGCGGTAACGCATTGCCCTTACAGTCCTCTGCTGAAACAAGGGGACATCCGGTTACCGGAAGCGGTGTTCCGTCTAAAAAAAAGAGGGTATTGTCTTTTGTGGTAAACTGTGCAGCTAATTTCATGGCGCAAGTATAGCATGTACGCGTAAGTTTGTCAAAAAGACAACAGAAACACCGCGCGAAGGCGGTGTCTGGCCGAAACCAATGAGGCTATTTCTGTTGCCGGAAAAAACTATTCCGTCAGAATCTTAATGACTTCTGCTTTGTCCTGAGTGCTCAGAATCTGTGCGCGTTTGTCAGCTGACTTGAACAGAAGGCTCACTTCAGCAAGGAACTGAAGGTGGGGACCTGTCTTGTTCACGGGAGAAAGCGTCATGATAAAGATGCGGCATGGTTCCTGATCAAGGCTGTCAAAATCAACAGGATTGTCAGAAATACCAATACAGGCAACTAAATCAGAAACGGTATCGGTTTTTCCGTGGGGAATAGCGATTCCGTGCTTCATTCCGGTGGACATCTTGCGCTCGCGATCCAAAACGCATTCACGGGCAGTTGCTTTGTCGGTAACTTTTCCCGCTTTTACCAGAACATCAAGAAGTTCATCAATAATTTCGTCTTTAGTCGTTCCCTTCAGGTGAAGATTCACCGTGTCGGGTGTTAAAACAGTTCTCAAGTCCATAGTTTCAGTGTATGTTCAGTCGCGGATTTTGTCAAGGAAAAAAAGGCCAAATTTCACAATTTTGCATATAATAAATTGTTGTTTTTATGCTATACTGCTTTCCGAGGTACCCGATGGACGCTATCCAAAAATTTGTTTCTGATATTGACCGCATAAAAAAACGCGTACGTGCAGAAGGTTCGTATTCCGGAGAAAAAGCAAGCCGTATGGCTCAGGATCTGTTTGAACGCAACAACAAACACTTAGGAGACCTTGCTCATTCTTTTTCTGAATACTGGCTTGATACCTATATCCTTACCAGCAGCGAAATGCAGGAAGAACCCACCGCAGCTCACATACAGATTCTTGCACAACTGCAGGCCGTGCTTGACGGAGAAGTCGAATTAACACAGGACCTTACCCCTGCAGACTGGAAGGCTCTATGTGAACTTACCAATGCAGAAGCAGAAGCGCTTGATATAGACACACTCAACACGCTTATGTCTCAGTTTGTGGAGCATCAGGCATTATGAGCGGACAGTGCAGTCTGTGTCCCCGCAAATGTGCAGTCAACCGGAACGACGGTCAGCACGGGTTTTGCGGAGAATCAAGTGTAGTACGCATTGCCTCTGCAGGTTTACACTTTGGCGAAGAACCGCCGGTTACGGGAACAGGCGGAAGTGGCACTATTTTCCTTACCGGCTGTACCTTACGCTGTGCATTCTGTCAGAACTACCAGATTTCACAGCAAGGCATGGGAAAAGACATTTCTTACGACGAATTTGTTGAAATCTGCTTACGACTGCAGCAGATGGGAGCCCACAACATCAACCTGGTAACCGGAAGTCACTTTGCCCCGGAACTTGCACAGTATATCCGGTTTGCAAAAGAAGCAGGACTTACCATTCCCGTTGCATGGAATTCAAGCGCATACGAATCAGTGGAAGCACTGGAACTTTTGAAAGACGAAGTAGACATCTGGCTGCCGGATTTAAAGACGCTGAATCCAATCATGAGTGAATCCCTGTTTGCAGCCCCGGACTATCCGCAGACCGCAAAAAAAGCCATACGGTGGATGGTTCAGCATTATCCCATAGAAAAAGACGGTGAAATCCTTAAAAAAGGAGTTATCATACGTCATCTGTTTATGCCCGGCCGCATGGATGACACCATACTTGCACTCGACTGGCTCAAAGCACACGCTGACGGAAAGGCACTCATTTCGCTTATGTCGCAGTACACCCCCGTACCGTTTACCGGAAGCAGTGCAGAACTTGCCCGCCGCAAAAAAGCGTTAGAGGCATTTCAGAACCGCCTTGTGTCAGAAGAAGAAGATACACAACTGAGAGAACTCATAGACAGTTACGAGTTTGAATGTCTGTTCTATCAGGATTTAAGTGATGATACCAGCTGGCTCCCCGACTTTACCCGTCCCCAACCGTTTTCAAATTCGCTTTCCAACACTATATGGCATTGGGAAAAAGGGTTTATTTCTTAAACAAATCTTAAATCAACAAAAATTCCTATTTTTTTCTTGCATTTACAAAGTTCTGTGTTATAATGAAATTTATGCAGTTAGAACGAAAAACAGGTGTAGTTATACCCCTTGCAGCCCTTTACGATGAAGCAGAATGTGCCATCGGTGATTTTCTGTCGCTCAAACCGTTTGCAGATTTTTGTACTCAGTGCAATTTAACGCTGATTCAACTGCTGCCGGTAAACGACACAGGAACTCAGTCTTCCCCCTACTCTGGACTTTCTGCCAACGCGCTGCATCCGCTGTACATCCGCATAAGTGCACTCCCCGAATTTTCTGCTGCATTAGAACAGGACAAATCCTTTGCCAGTGCATACCGTGCCTTCTGCAAGCAGTTCAAGAAAGCATCGCTCCGTTTTGATTACGACAAACTGCTTACCGAAAAAACAAAACTGCTTCACTTACTGTATTCTTTTATAGAAAAAAAATATGCAAGAGAAGGAACCGCAAACGCAACTTCCCTCAGCAAAGAACTGACCGCATTCATAAAAGCAAACAAATGGGTTGTTACCTACGCCGTGTACAAAAACCTTAAGGACGTACACAATCAGGCTTCATGGAAAGAATGGGACAAAAGCCTGCAGTCACTTACCCGCGACCAGATTCAGCTTCGGTGGAGTAACCGTGCATTAAAATCAAGCCATCAGTTTTTTGTGTGGTGTCAGATGAGGGCAGCCGCTCAGTTTGCAGACGCCGCAGATTATGTCCGCTCAAAAGGAATTACACTCAAGGGTGACATTCCTATTCTGATGAACGAAGACAGTGCAGACGCCTGGGCTTACAAAGATTTCTTTGATCACTCAATGCGGGCTGGAGCTCCTCCAAGCGGTGACTCTCCCATGGGACAGAACTGGGGATTTCCGACCTACAACTGGAACATGCTTGCCGCCGACAATTATTCCTGGTGGAAAGAGAGAGTTCAGACTGCCGCACGATACTACGGTGCATTCCGCATAGATCACATTCTGGGATTTTTCAGAATCTGGGCAGTAAACGAAAAAGAATCAACCGCATACCTGGGACACACACAGCCGTACAATTCCATTCCGCGAACTCAGTTTGAAGCACTTGGGTTTGACAAAGACAGGCTTAAGTGGCTGAGCGAACCGCACATTCCGACCGGACTCATAGAAGACATTACCTGGAACCACGACGAAGCACACTACATGCTTTCCCTGATTGCAGACAGAATCGGAAACGAAGAGCTGTGGAATTTCAAAGCCGACATTACCAGCGACTCTCAAATTTATGCAGCACATTTTTCTGATGATGAAGGAAAAGATGCACGCGTAAAAGAAGCACTCTGCATAAAGTGGAGAGACCGTGCACTCATTCAGATAGAAAAAGACCGTTTTATCCGCGTGTGGAGTTACGGTAACTCTACTGCATGGAAATCTCTTTCATGGGATGAACAGCAGCGCTTAAACCAGCTGTTTGCAAAAAACGACGAAACAGAAAGTGCACTCTGGAAACAGCAGGCACTCGATGTGCTGACACCAATCGTAAACGCATCAGACATGATTCCCTGCGCAGAAGATTTAGGAGCCGCCTTCAGTGCAGTTCCCGAAGTTCTTGAACAGCTTAACATCAATTCACTCTGTGTTATCCGCTGGTGCCGTGCCTGGTCAGAACAGGGACAGCCGTTTGTTCCGTTTGCACAGTACCGTCCGCAAAGTGTTGCAACTACTTCTGTACACGACAGTTCAACATTGCGTCAGTGGTGGACGGGCGAAAAAGATGCCGTACGCGCATATCTTAACCTGTGGAACGACGGAGACAAAAATCCGCTTTTTGAAAATGCAGCTCCCATACACGCAGAAGATGCCTTTTCTCCTGAAGTAGCACAGTTCTTACTGCAGAGCGCTGCCGACTGTGCAAGTGCGTGGTATGTAAATCCGCTTCAGGACTATCTGTTCCTTGACCAGAGTTACTATCTGGACAACCCCGATGACGAACGCATTAACGTTCCGGGTACCTGCAACACCTTCAACTGGACATACCGCATGCCCTGCAGCATACAGGAACTGTCTAAAAACGAAACACTTATTTCTAAAATTCAAGGGATAGCGTCAAAGCACCAGTCCCTTCCCGGAGGAAACCGATGAATATTTCTTACAACGAATTTCATGTAAGCAAAACAGTCCGCGATGAATGTAACTTTAATCAGTCACTTTTTTCTTCGTGCGGTAATGTCATTCTTGCAAACCTTAAGGCAGTACGCACGTTCCAGACAAAACTGAACGAACTGTTTGACAAAAAAGGTCAGAAAGAAAAACGCATATCAGCAGGTTCCCTCAATGCAATGGGTCTTATTGATGAAGTCTTTCACTATGTGTGCATGCTGTTCCGCCGCGACAAGGCACCGCTTGCCTTTACCACTTTACTTTCTGATCTGGACACCTACTTTGGCAAAGAAGAAATTGACAAACTGCTGCTTCAGTTTATGGACGAATTTCCTCCTGTTGCAGTCTATCAGAATAAAATCAGTGCAAAAGAATTTCTTGAAAAAACTGCAGTCGATACCGGTACCGGTAAAAAACGCGACAACCGAGAACAGGTTTTAGAAGAACTGATTCTGCTGCATCTTGCAAACGAAAACCCCGCATTCCATCCGTTCCAGATTTTGTTTGATGATCACAAGCTTCAGACAAATGCGCTGTACATCAAAACCTGGAATCAGATAAAAGCATATTTTAAAACACAGCCTGTCTTTGGTCCCAAAAGCAACGATTTAATCACCATGCTCAAGGAACCGGTTGTTGCTTCTCCTACTTCGCTCAAAGGTCAGCTTGATTACATCCGCACTTACTGGGCAGATCTGTTAGGTGAATGGCTGCGCCGTCTGCTTGAAGGAATTGATACCATCACCGAAGAAGAAAAAGCTGCATGGCATCCGACTAACGGCGGCGAAGTAAGCATGGACGCCTACTCTTACGAAAATCTTTCAAAAGAATACGAACGCTTTAGTCCCGACCGAGAATGGATGCCCAAAGTTGTTCTTATGGCAAAGACAGTTCTGGTCTGGCTGTATCAGCTTTCAAAAAAATACGACAGAGAAATCACGCGGCTTGATCAGATTCCCGACGAAGAACTTGATCTTCTGCACAACGAAGGTTTTACCGGATTGTGGCTCATCGGTTTGTGGGAACGCAGCTATGCTTCACGGCGAATCAAACAGCTGAACGGAAACCCCGAAGCAGCAGCAAGTGCATACAGTCTTATGGATTATGACATTGCACAGAATTTAGGCGGCTGGCCTGCACTTGAAAATTTACGCTGGCGGTGCTGGCAGAGAGGAATCCGTCTTGCAAGCGATATGGTTCCCAATCATACCGGTATGGACGGAAAGTGGGTCATAGAACATCCGGACTACTTCATTACCACAAAAGACTGTCCCTTCCCGCAGTATTCATTCAGTGGAGAAGATTTGTGTCAGGACGGAAGAGTTTCTGTATACCTGGAAGATCACTACTACTCTAAAACTGACTGTGCCGTCTGCTTTAAGCGCGTAGACAATTACACAGGAGACGTAACCTACATCTATCACGGTAACGACGGAACCGGCATGCCCTGGAACGATACCGCACAGATTGACTTTTTAAATCCTGCTGCACGCGAAGCAGTCATTCAGAAAATCATGCTGGTTGCACGAAACTTCCCCATCATCCGTTTTGATGCTGCAATGGTTCTTGCAAAAAAACATATCCGCCGTCTGTGGTATCCCGAACCTGGTCACGGAGGAGACATTGCAACCCGAAGTCAGCATGCACTCACCACCGATCAGTTCAACAGTGCATTACCAAATGAATTCTGGCGCGAAGTAGTTGACCGCTGTGCTCAGGATATGCCCGACACACTCCTGCTTGCAGAAGCATTCTGGATGATGGAAGGATACTTTACCCGCACTCTGGGAATGCACCGTGTATACAACTCTGCATTCATGAACATGCTCAAAAAAGAAGAAAACCAGAAATACCGCGATACCGTCAAGAATACAATTAAATTTGATCCTCAGGTTTTGAAGCGCTTTGTAAACTTCATGAACAACCCCGATGAAGAAACCGCAGTTGCTCAGTTTGGAAAAGGCGACAAATACTTTGGTGTGTGTACCCTTATGGTTACCATGCCGGGCTTACCCATGTTTGGTCACGGACAGATTGAAGGCTTTGAAGAAAAATACGGAATGGAATACACCCGTGCCTACCGCGACGAACAGCCTGACGAAGGTCTGGTTGACCGACACTGGAGACAGATTTTCCCGCTCATGCACAAACGCTATCTGTTTGCAGGCGTAGATAACTTCTTGTTCTATGACGTATGGAATAACGGCAGCGTAAACGAAAACATCTTTGCGTATTCAAACGGCACAGGCAGTGAACGCAGCATTGTGTTCTACAACAACAAATACGAATGTGCTTCGGGCTGGATCAAACAGTCCTGCGAATATGCAGTAAAGACAGGAAGCGGCGAAAACGACAAGCAGATGGTAAGCCGTTCAATCGCAGAAGGACTGGGTCTTACCTGGGGTGATGATCACTTCTGTATTTTCCGCGAACACACCAGCGGTCTGTGGTATGTACGCAGTTCAAACGACATTATTGAACACGGTATGTTTGTTTCCCTCAACGGATTTGAATATCAGGTTTATCTTGATGTTCAGCAGGTTGTTGATGATGAAGACAAACGCTATTCAAAACTGTGTGCGCTGTTAAACGGACGCGGTGTTGAAGACCTTATTGTTGCATGGCAGGAATACGAATACAAAGATCTGTATGCTTCTCTTGCATCATTTGTAACACCGAAGTTCTTCGAAGACATTGCAAAACTGTACACTCCGCATCCGCTGCTCAAGTCTCAGAAACTGACACCGCTCAGCCCCGCAGACTTCCTTGATTCAGTAAAGGAAAGTGCACTTGCCTACTACGAAAAAGAAGCAGAATTTGCTCAGAAAGAAGCACAGAAGACTCAGCAGAAACTCAAAGAGACAGGTCCTAAATCTTCACGCATACGCACAAAGTCGCTTACCCAGAAAGAGACACGCAATTACGAAAAGTCTCAGACGGCAACCGCACAGCAGCGTTACACTGCATTCTGCAAACAGATTGAATATCTTGCGTCAACCGTTGCAAATGCTCAGGGCGATGCAGTGACACCGGCAAACGCTAAGCCAAAGCCAGAACACTCAGCATTCAAGACAACATTCGACAACCTTTTGTACGAAGGCTTAAGCACTCACCAGAATGCAGCAGAACTGCTCAGTTCCTTTGCATCGGTTTCTTCTGCAGGAAAAGAAAACTGCATCAAGTGGGGCTACGACAGAAAACTTGCAGAGCTGATGCATGCAGCAGGAATTGAATGTCCCGGTGCACGTGACATCTTAAAACGTCTGTTTGTCATGATGCGTGTACGCGACTACAACTTCGGTACTTCGGGCGCAGTCAAATCAACGTATGAAACTTCACTGCTTTTAGTTGAAGGAGATTACGCCCAGCTGCTTACGGGTGCAAACGAATTTAACGGAATCCGCTGGTTCAACAAGGAACGCATGGACGAAACACTGTGGTATGGATTTGCTGCAGTCGTTATGTACAGTCCGCGCATTCTCCGCGAACAGATTTACCGTCTGTACCGCACGCTGTATGCTGCAAAAGAAAAGGCTGAATATCAGTGTCAGAAATTTACAGATGCACTTAAACCCGCTTCGCTTACAAAGCGTACCACAAAATCTTCTGCGGCAAAAACGTCTGCAACAAAAACCAAGACCAGTACAACTAAAACAAGTACTGCAAAGTCAAAGGCTAAAACAGGCGCAAAAGATTCAGCGAGTTCAAAACGGAAATAAGTGAATCAACATCGGAACGGGCAATGGCAGGTTTACCAATAACAGACTTTTCCATTGCCCGATTTCTGTTTTCAGAAACAGGAGCCGTTTCTCCCAGACAGTGACGCAGGAAATCATTTTCTGCAGAAGGATCGTTTCGTGCAATCAGCACAACTGCTCCGTCATCCTGCACAATATCTTTTCTCTGCAGTGCAGCCATATATGCTTCACTGGTCTGTGTATCTGCATACAGATGATATTTTACAAACAGTCTGCGGCATGCTTCTTCTTTCTGCTGTTCTGTTACGGGAGCAGGGAACAGGAAGTTACGCAGCAAGAGAGAGTTTGCGGCAAAGATATGTTCCAGTCGTTCAAGGTTAGAAGGATCAGAGGGATCTACCGGAGGACGCTGCATAAGCGGCACCATACTGTCAGGAACAATGCAGTTACCCCGTGCATCCAGAAGCAGATTCTTTGAAGACGGCATAATAAATCCGTTTACCGGAAGTGACAGTTTCCATCCATACAATCCCGCAACCAGATTACCATAATGACCGCAGTGCAGGGCATAGTAAATGTCACCGTCAACCAGTTTTTTTATGCGAGAAAAAGCAAACGTATAGAAAAACACCTGAGGCAAAAGCCGACCGATGTTTGCCGTATTTGCAACCGTAAGGTGATATTTTTCTACCAGCGAACGGTCTTTGAAAATCTGACGCACCAGTGCATGACAGTCTTCTTCCGTACCGTCAACTTCAACAGGATACAGGTTTCCGCCGTTCCACACAAAATCACTTTCTTCCATTCCGCGGAACGCACCCTTGGGAGCAAGCAGTACTGATTTTAAAAGTTTCTTACCCCGCATTGCCTGAGCCATACATGCACCCAGTTCACCGCCTGTTGCATCCAGAAGAATTGACTTTTGTCCGTCCAGCTGAAGGATTGTCTCCAGTGTTGAAGTAAGATACGACACACCGTAATCTTTGAATGTACCGGTAGGACCGTTGGAAAGATTAAGAAGGAACAGATTGTCATCCAGCTGGGTAACTTCTGGACCGTATGGGAACGCATGTGTTGCAATGGTTTCGCAGATAATGGGACTGAATTCTTTGTTGATAAGGGCAGAAGTAAGTGAACCCGCTATGCTTGAAAAACTGGTGGTTTCATCGGCATATAAAACCCAGCGGCGTAAATCTTCTACCTCGTACGGAACATACAGACCACCGTCAGAAGGAATACTGTTCAGTACCGCTTCCTTAAAAGAGACAGTCTGCTTGGAATCTATATTTCGTGAACTAACAAATCTCATAGGTAAACTCCACGCTTACTGTACCATGAAACAGATAAAAATTCAATTAAGGCGTGCAACCGAATCGCGCTCGATAAAGTCAACGGGCACACGGACAATTTCGTATTCGTCGTTACCGTTTATGACATCAATCAGCTTTTGTGCACAGGCGCAGGCAATTTTTTCACGGTTCTGACGGAAGGTAGTCAGCGACGGATGGCAGCACAGCGAAATGAGTGCATCATCAAACCCCACAAAAGAAACATCTTCGGGAATACGCTTTCCTATTTTGCGAAGATACTGCATGGCACCAACTGCCAGTGTATCACACGCACAGAACACCGCCGTAAGATCAGGACAGCGAGCAAACAGTTTTTCGCAGGCAGCATACCCCGCATCAAGTTCCCACTGTTCCGCTTTTTCTATTCGCTTAGTGTCGTATGTAATTCCTGCCGCTTTCAGAGCCTGTTTGTATCCTTCACCGCGTTCTATTGCCGCAGGAGAGCGCACCTGGTACGGACCTGCAATGTATCCGATTTTCGTGTGACCGTTTGCAATCAGATGAGCAACACCTTTTTTGCTGGACAATGTGTTTTCGCATACCACCGTACAAATACCGGGAATAAATTCAGCAGCAGACACACAGGGAATTCCCGATGCAACAAGATCTGCAACTTCAGGATCATCATACACCGAGTTTGCAATCAGAATGCCTTCTACATTCCGATAGCGGCAGTCTTCCATGTACGACATCCCGGAATTAAAACTTTTGGAAAGGTACAAAATGTCATAGCCGCGCTTTCCAACATGGTCACGAAAAGCATCAAGAATTCCGCCAAAAAGAGGATGTTCCATTTCGTTCTGCCGGGATTCATTTTCAACAATAATTCCTATCAGCTTAGAACTGCGCTTTTGTTCCGCATGAGAAAAAGTATCAGACTGGTATCCGGTAAGCCGTGCCGCAAGCAGAATGCGTTCTTCTGCCTCCTGATTAGCCGCTCCGTTATGCGACAAAACTCTGGTAACGGTAGAAACAGAATAGCCGGTTATTTTTGCCAAATCCGAAATCGTAACCATACCACAATTATATAGCAGCATTTTGAATTTTACAAGAAAACATCTCTAATTTTTACTATATAATTCTGCTCACTGTCGTTGTATGATGACAGCATGAAACAGTTTAAACACATTCTTAGCGCAGGCATTATGCTTGCCGCAGCACTCAGTCTTGCAGGCTGTTCGCGCACACCCAAAGCGTTTGTAGAAAAACGTGCAAATGGTCTTGCACCCTCACAGCATGTAAAAGTTCCTGACACACAGAGTACACTGGTTACTCAGGATCAGGCATTTGACACATCGCTTACTTCTGTTGAAGTTGTTCGCCGTATGGGTAACGGAATCAACTTAAGCAACACCATGGAAGCATACCGTTCTGCAGACATGACAACGACACTTGATCCTTCTGTGTATGAAACTTCCTGGGGACAGCCGGTTACCACGCAGACAACAATGGATAGCTACAAAGCAGCCGGTTTTGATTCCGTACGAATTCCGGTTGCATGGACGAATGCAATGAATTACGAAAACGGTGACTACACCATTAACACTTCATATCTTGACCGCGTAGAAGAAATCGTAAACTATGCACTGAACGCAGACCTGTACGTTATCATCAACGATCACTGGGACGGCGGATGGTGGGGCATGTTTGGTTCAGCAACACCCGAAACCCGCGAAGATGCATTTGAACTGTACACCGCAATGTGGAAACAGGTTGCAAATCGTTTTATGCACTACGGAGATCACCTTCTGTTTGCAGGCGGTAACGAAGAAATCGGAAGACGATTAAATGATGTTAACGTTTGTACCGACAGCGGAAGAATGACAGATGACGAATGTTATGCGCAGGCACAGAAAATCAATCAGACGTTTGTTGATGTAGTAAGAAAGACAGGCGGAAACAACAGTCAGCGCTTTCTGCTTATTCCCGGATTCGGAACAGACATCGGCACAACCGTAGACCCGCGCTTTGTCATGCCGACCGATACCGCACAGAACAAACTGATGATAGAAGTACACTACTATTCTCCGTGGGGATTCTGCAGCGGAAACAGCGTCAACAAGTGGGGCACAAAAAAAGAATACACCGATATGAACGAATGGCTTTCAAAAATGGATTCCTTCACTAAAAAAGGATACGGTGTTGTCATTGGCGAATGGGGTGTCATCTCTACAAAAAAAGACGGAACTAAAAAGGACGACATGCTTGCCTACTGCACTAACTTCCTTGACCTGTGCGACATTCATAACTTCAGTCCGCAGCTGTGGGACATAAGTCTTTTCTTTATGCGCGATGGAACCGGTTTTGCAGACAAGGAACTAAAAGACTTTTTCTTAAGCAGAAGTCCGAAAGTACAGCTTGCAAACACATCCGAAGCAGAACTTACCGCTTTGCAGATTGCCGCTGTTGCAGAACGCGAAGCAAATGCACCGCTTACGTTTATTGACAATTCGTTTGTCGGAGCAACAGACAAATCTGTCGCATGGATTATGTACAACAGTCAGCCGTTTGACATTTTCTATTCTGTGGGCGATGTGTACAGTCCTGATTCCTGCACCGAAGGACTTGTTCCCACCGATGTAGAAATCACCGGAGAAGGCGACTACACAGTGTCACTTGACTTTACGGGAACGGCACAGGGATTTGCACGCAGCTTTGGTTTTTCTGCCATAGGTATTTCAAACGGAGAAATCCTGTTTCCCGGATATACGATTCAGATTCTTGAAATGCGCGTAAACGACCAGCCGGTACGCATGGCATCAAAAGGCTTTACAAACGCAGACGACCGCATCTGTACCCGCATGAACATTTACAACGAATGGGTTAACACAGTTCCTGAAGAAGCACGAAGTTATGACGGAAGCACAGAAAGGAAACGCGCTATTATTGTAAACCGCGACCTTGACATCTTCCAGGAAATGAAGACTTTGTCCATCACGTTCCACTACGGGTTGCCACAACAGTAATAAAAAGTTACAGTGAGGTATGACTGCATTAGACATAGGACTTATTGCTGTTGCCTCACTGCTGTTACTGATTGCCGTTATTGGCTGCATCATTCCAGGTCTTCCGGGTACTCCGCTCGGCTGGCTTGGAATGCTTACCGTTTACTTCTGTCCTGCATCAAATCTGACAGTCCGCACGCTCATCATAAGTGCAGCGGTATGCGTTGCCGCAGAACTAATCAATTTCTTCGTTCCCTCATTCTTTACAAAAAAAGCTGGCGGGTCAAAAACAGGCTCCTGGGGTGCAACCATAGGTGTTTTTGTGGGCATTCTTACCGCCAATCCTGTTGGCATACTGTTAGGGCCGTTTGCAGGAGCGCTCATCGGGGAACTGATGTATGACAACAGTAACTTTAAACGGGCACTCAAAGCAGCATGTTTTTCGTTTCTGGGCTTTATAACCGGAACTGGCCTTCGTATCATAGTCTGTGCATTTTTTATCTTTATCTGCATAAAATCTTTCTTCTAGACATTAGTGCAAGTTAGCGCTAAAATAGCACCAGAGGAAAAAATATGGCATCAGCAAGCAAGGGTACAACTAAAGACGATATT
This sequence comes from uncultured Spirochaetaceae bacterium, assembly GCA_902766125.1. GTDB lineage: Bacteria > Spirochaetota > Spirochaetia > Treponematales > Treponemataceae > Treponema_D. The sequence goes on from CACXCG010000018.1 coordinate 65,765, forward strand.
ATCCGCTCACTGTTGAACACAGCATTTTCGCGTTCTGCAGGCGCTACCAGCATGAGCGACATTGCAACGTTCTTAGGCATAAAAAAAGCATCTCTGTACAATCACATCTCAGGACGTGATCAGCTGATTCAGGAAGCCCTTGATTCCTGTGCCGCATATCTTCAGCAGTTAGTATTTATTCCTCAGGACTGCGACGACATCTGCAAAAAATATCCAGCACAGACAGTTCTGAAAGGTGTTGCTGAACGTTACTTCAAAATGCACGAACGCAATCCTCTGTTTCAGATTTATACATTCGTAGAAAGCCTTAAATACTTTAACCCAACTGCACGAGAAATCATCCGCGCAGAAGAACAATCTCTTGAACAACAGACAATGACCATGCTGGTTTCTCTGTCTGCAAACAATAAACTACCGCTTACCTCTGCCCAGACAAAAGCTGCTGCCCGCTGGTTCTGCACCGGACTGCGCACGTTGTTAAGCGACTGGCTGCTTGAACGCAAACAAATTGTCATGGACAATCCCGCAAGCGGTGAAGGAGAATTATTCAGTCTGCCACAGGACGAAAATACTCCTGCTCTTGTAGAGCAATTCATCGCTGAGTTTTTATCATTATTTTCCGCATAAAGGAAGTTACACATTATGGATTTCTCTTCTTTATTTCCGTCGATTGACATTGCGCATCGATTTTTATTTTTTATCATCTATTCCTTCGTAGGATGGAGTGCAGAAGAAATTTACTGTTCCATCATTGAACGGAAACTGGTATGGCGCGGCATGCTGTTTGGACCCATCTGTCCTATTTACGGATTTGGCGGCATCCTGATTATGTATGCCCTGTATCCCTTGCGAAACACCTGGGTATGGCTGTTCCTTGCGTCAATGTTCATCACTTCGGTACTTGAATACTTTTCAAGCTGGCTTCTGGAAAAACTGTTTCATGCTCAGTGGTGGGACTATTCAGACCTTCGCTTTAACATTAACGGCCGTGTCTGCCTGATAAATTCAATTCTGTTCGGATTTGGCGGAATCGGCATGTGGCATGTCCTTCAGCCGTTTTTTTCCCGCATCGTGTATTACGAACCGGTACAGCCCTACATTCATTTTATTGCTGACGGACTTGCAATTATTCTTGCCATCGACATTCTGTTCACTATCCGTAAACTGGTGGACTTCAACACAAGCCTTGCAAAAATCAAACTGCTTGCAGAACAGGCAAAAGACCGCTTTGAATCTGAATCCTGGTTCAAGAATCAGTCAGTCAGCTCTATCATTCAGTCACTTCGGGAACGGGCAAAAACTGACTCGGAACGCATAACACAGAAGTACCTGAATATGTTTAATCTTGACGAAAACCGCAAGAAGAACATGAAGAGCTGGCTGTCACGCTTTCCCAAACTTAAAAGTAAGGACTATGCCTCTACGCTGGAACACCTGCGCAAAGAGTTCATTTCTAACATGAAGAAGAAATAACCTTCAGTACAATGGTGTTGAAACTTTTTTGTGATTCTGCTATACTTCCAGTCAACTTGGGGGTGTAGCTCATCTGGCTAGAGCGCCTGCATGGCATGCAGGAGGTAAGGGATTCGACTTCCCTCATCTCCATACGAAGGGGGACTTGATACACATCAAGTCCTTTTTTTTTCAAGCCCCAACTTTAACACGGAGGACCCTATGCTTAAAACCATTCGACCGGAAGCACTTACCGACAACTTCTTTTCAGTCATTGGCAAAGAGTGGATGCTCATTACCGCATGTACCAAACAGGTAGACGAAGAAGGCAACATTACTACCGGCAAAGTCAACACCATGACCGCAAGCTGGGGTGGCATAGGAATTCTGTGGAACAAACCCGTTGCAACCATTTACCTGCGCCCTACCCGCTACACAAAAGAAATCATTGACTCAACCGACACTTTTTCACTGAGCGTGTTGACCAGCAATTACAAGAATGCACTCAACTACTGCGGAAGTCACTCTGGCCGCGACGAAGATAAAATCAGCAAAGCAAAACTGCATGTTGAATACTTAAACGGAACTCCGTGGATAAAAGAAGCACGCATGGTTTTGTTCTGCGAAAAACTGTTTCATCAGGAACTTGCACCAGAGGGATTTGAAAATGATCTTTTGTGCCGCCAGAATTACCGCAACAACGACTTTCATACCATGTACATCGGAGAGATTTATAAGGCAATGATAGACAAGCGATAGGAAACTGCATGCAGAAAACGGACAAATCACTGTGGAGAGTATTTGCCATTACCGGAACCCTCATCATGCTTGTTGCATTTGTCATAAGCATTATGCAGTATTTTTCGTACAGACAGCACGATACGCTGTTTATTGTGCGCTACGTAAGCCTTGTCATAAACACACAGCTTCTTGCCGCCTTCATCTACATGATTTTTAATCCGCTCAACTTTCGCGTGTATGCGTATGCCTTTTACACCTTTGCAGTGGGAAACCTGATTGACAACGGAAACATACTTGCCATGGTGTTTTTAACCGCCGCTGCAGTATTTTTCTACATAACCGGATTTTTTGACAGCAAAAAAAAACTTAAACTCATCCTGCTGCTTATTCCGCTGGTACTTGCACTTGCAATTCAGTGTTACCGCAACAGTTTTATAAACTTTTCCATATCTCTCATGCACATGGTTGCCGCTGCATTTATCTTCAGCATGCTTGCAACGCTTATGTATCCTGAAATAAAAAAACTGCGGTCAATGCATGAAGTAGTGTATGTGGACGATCCTCAGGTGACGGAACAGGATATAGACTGGCTGAATAAAGTACTGGCTGGAACAAAATACATTACCATTGCAATGGAAACAAATGTTTCTGAAAGTTCTGTAAAAGCACAGATGCTTAAACTATACAAACTGCTGGGTACTCACAGCAAGTCTGAATTCTGTGCAATGTACCGCAATTCACGGTTTGAACTAAAGCCTAACGCTGGCACGAACCTGTCTTAATTTTTGCAGCAGTTTCGTCGCCGCAGAGAGTGCGCACTATTTCCATGGAAAATTCTTCTGCTGCTCCCGGACCGCGACCGGTAATAACGTTTCCGTCATGCACAAAGGCAACACCATTCTGATGTAAAGGGGCATATTCCGATGCCTGTTCTTCCATTCCCGGATAACAGGTCCATTTTTTTCCTTCAAGCGCACCCGTTTTTGGAAGCACTACCGCAGGAGCGGCACAAATGGCACACACTAAGCGACCCAGTTCATTCATGCGGTGAACCAGTTCAATAACTTCTTTATCGTTAGCTATGTTTACAGAACCAGGCATTCCGCCGGGAACAATTACGGCATCAGGAAGCAAATCTTCCCGCAAAGTACCGGTTGCATCATCAAAATAATCCAGAACATGTGCATCTGCCAGAACACAGACATTATGACTGCATTCAGCAACGTATGCAGAACCCGACGTACTGTCGCTTATTACATCACAGCCGCCTATAGCCGTCAAAGATACCTCTACACCTGCACGGCGTAAATAATCCACCGGGGTAAGCGCTTCAATTTCTTCTGAACCGTCTGCAATAAACACAATAGCCTTTTTCATAGTTGCAATTATATCACGAATAAAGTATTATGTATACTATGAAAAAGGTTTTGCTTTTAGATGCATCGCCATTATTCAGAGACTTCCTCAAAGAAAAACTGACTGCAGAGAGTGTTTCTGTAGAAGCAGTGGAAAATTCCCGCGAAGCATTTTCTACCCTTGTAACTCAACTTCCCGATTTAATTGTTCTTGATGTCGATAATGGAAAAACAATAGAAGATTATCTTGGTTTCTTGAATGATAAACACAACGATCCCAACACGAGAGCTATTCCGGTCATCGTTGCCGGTCCCACTATCGAACGCGAACGCATTTCCGCTCTGACAAAATACGGTATTGTAAAATACTTTGGAAAACCGATTAAGTTTGACCTGTTCTTTGATTCAGTCGGAAAAATTCTGCACGCAAACTTTTCAATCGACACGACTCCCAGCCTGATGGAAATCCATTTGAACGATGATATCATCTTCGTTGAAATGGCACGAGGCCTTAACCGCGAAAAACTGATTATGCTCAAATACCACCTGAGCGAAATAATCGACACAAATAAACTTGCAAATCCCAAGCTCATCATCATGATGACAGACCTTCAGCTTTCGTTTGTTGACGGTTCTAATCTTGAGCTTCTGTTTGACAGCGTTGTTGCAGATCCGCGCATTAACAGAAACAACATCAAAGTTCTGTCTCTTGACGACTTTACACAAATGCTTATTGACGGACACCCTCAGTATGCAGGCATAGAAGTTGTCAAAAGCCTTAAGGATGTTCTTCCCAAACTGGTTGACGAATCAACGGTTCAGGAAAAGACCATGAGCGATCTGGTTACCAACCGTATTCTGGCTGCTACCCAGCAGATTGAAGCTAACGACATTGGGCTTACCCTTGGTTCTGATGCAGGAGAAGAAAATCTTTCCGAAAGCGACAAAGGAAACATTCTTCGCGTTGCAATTGTTGATGATGATGCAATTGTACGCAAAGTCCTTGAAGCAGCTTTTGCTACCGTCTGTAACAAAGTTGAACTGTTTACAACAGGTTCCGATTTTGCACGAAGTGTTGACAAAGAACAGTTTGACTTAGTTGTACTTGATATTTACATGCCCGACATAAATGGATTGCAGTTACTCAAAGATTTACAGGCTAAAAACTACAAAACGCCTATCATCGTGTACTCTCAGGCAATGCAGCGTGAAATCGTTGTAGAAGCACTTTCACACGGTGCAAAGAGTTATCTGGTAAAACCGCAGAAACCCGAAGTTGTTCTTCAGAAAGCTGTTGAAATTTTACGCACCAGATAAGGCGACTATGGAGGAACTGTAATGACTCCCATGGACGGCAGAAGGCTTTTAGCAAGCGCACTCCACGAAGTCCGCACGCCTATTCAGACAATAATCAGTACTATAGAATTACTGGGTGAAACTTCTCTCAATACGGAACAGAGTGAATATGTACGGCAAATTGAATTTTCTGCAAACGTTCTGCTCAATCTTGCCAACGATGTTCTGGATCTTTCTAAAATAACGTCTCCCGAATTTAAAATCGAAACCATGCCCTTTGACATTGTTTCACTTACCGAACACGTAACTGATTTAGTCAGCATAGAAGCATTCAACAAAGGAATTGAAATAATTACCAGCATAGATAACTCTGTTCCGCAGATTGTTATGGGAGATCAGTCAAGCATACAGCGCGTACTGCTCAACCTTTTAAAGAATGCAGTCAAATTTACAGAGCACGGCTATGTTCGAACTAAGCTTTCCATCAAGCAGAAAAACCTGATGTTTGAAGTCATTGACTCAGGCATTGGCGTAGAAGAAGACAAAAAAGATTTAGTCTTTGGCGAATATTATCAGGCTGATACCGGAACTACGCGAAAATACGGCGGAACAGGCCTAGGTCTTGCAATATGCCGCACACTGGTTACCGCAATGAACGGAAAAATCGGTGTACGTGATAACGATGATATAAACGGCGGCTCTGTGTTCTGGTTCAGCATTCCGTATGAAAGTGCACCGCTTGAAGAAAGCAAAAATCAGTTTACAAAACTTGATATTCCTGAAAACACCCGTGTTCTGATTGTTGATGACAACGCAATCGTACTCAGCAGCATTACTCACAAACTGCAGGCACTTGGCGTAACCGATATTGAAACTGCTCAGAGCGGAGAAATTGCACTTAAAAAACTGTCAAAGGCAGCTCACGAAGAAACTCCGTTTACCATTGCTTTCATAGATATGATTATGCCCGGAATGGACGGATGGCAGCTTGCCTCAGAAATAAACAACGATCCGTTTATCTCCGGCGTAAACTTAAACCTTCTTATACCCGAAGGACAAATGCGTAAAGATGCACAGATGAAAATGCTGGACTGGTTCAACGGCTATGTTTACAAACCAATCAAACGCATGCAGCTGCGCGAAACACTTGCAAAAGCAATTGCTTCAAAGAACATTGAACTTGAACCACTGGAAGCACATCATACCAAACCGGTTGAACAGCACATAGAAAATCCCAACATTGCAGCAGGAAGCCGCATTCTGATTGCAGAAGATCATCCCATGAACCGCATGCTGTTACACACGTTCCTTGAAAAATTTGGTGCAGAAGTATACGAAGCAGAAGACGGAGCACAGGCAGTAAGTCAGATAAAAAAGAATCCACAGATTGATGTTGTATTCATGGATATACAGATGCCGGTCAAAAACGGAATTGATGCAACCATAGAATTGCGCAATCTGGATTACCGCGGAATCATTATTGCCTGTACCGCAAACAACAGTCAGGAAGATTTTGAACAGTATCAGAAAATGGGTATAAACGACATACTGGTAAAACCGTTCAAAAAAACTTCAGTATACCAGCTGTTGGAAAAATGGCAGGTAGTCCTTTCATTCCCCGCAATCAAAAGTATTGTTACTATTCCAGAAGAATCTGTTTCACCAAAAGAATTGTGGGACACACAGGACTTTATGGATACCGCCGGCAACGATGTACAGCTTGCACAGTCACTCATCGAAGAATATCTTACACAGACGCAGTCTTTAATAGACCAGATTGGATCAGACCTGGCTCAGAAAGAAAAAGACTTTGATCATCTGCACCGGCTTGCACATACACTTAAGGGAAGTTCTGCAACAATCAGCGCATCGCAGCTTTCAGACACTGCACGAATCATGAACGAAGCTGCAAAGGCACAGAACGCACCCGAAGTAAAAAAATCGCTTACCGAATTTAAATCTCGGTTTGCTAATTTCAAGCGAATGGTTACCAAATGGGAAAAATCTCTGTTAACGATGGAATAAAAAAAACAAACTATCACATGCACACCCGCTATTGCGACGGATCTTCTGACGTTGCACAGATGGCACAGGCTGCATTTGACTGCGGCATGTCAGACATTGGTTTTAGCGGACACGCAATGATTCCGTTCAGTTCTGACTGGCACATGAACATTCGGAACTACGAAAGCTATTGCAAAGATGTGCAGGAAGCAAAAAAACAGTTTGCAGGAAAAATGAATATCCTCTGCGGATTTGAAGCCGACTTTATTCCCGATATAACTTCTCCAACTTTTGCTGAATACAAAAAATACAATCCTGATTTTTTGATCGGCTCAGTACATTATGTCCGCATTGGTAACGGATACTTTGAAGCTGACGGTTCCTTTGAAAACACAAGAAAAAAAATTGCACAATATGCAAAGGGTAATGCAAAAAAAGCAGTACAGGCATATTTTGATGCAGAACGACAGATGCTCAAAAATCCCGACTTTACGTTCATCGGTCACTGTGATTTAATCCGCAAGCAAAACAGTCAGCTTGCACCACAACCACTCTTTGACGAAACTGCTTCCTGGTATCGCAAGGAACTGGTACTTACCGCAAAAGCAATTGCATCAGCAGGAGTCTGCGTAGAAATAAACAGCGGGGCTATGTCGCGCGGCTACCTGGACAATCCTTATCCTTCACTGCCGTTTCTTGAACTGTTGCATCAGTACAATGTACCGGTAACGTTTGCTTCTGACGCACATGCAAAAGAACACATAGATTTTGCATTTGATAACGCATGCGCCCTTGCACGGAATGCAGGCTACAAAGAACTGCACTATCTGTCACCCGAAGGAAAACTGACTTCTCAGCAGATATAAAACAGTGTAACGCTTTACAGCCTGTTGTAATGCTAAGAAGTCCGCCGTAAAAAAAACCGCAGGTCACGCATCCAACCTTGCAGTTGCGAGGCCCACGGTTTCCGAAACAGCTAACTCTAAGCATTAGCGATTCTTCTTCTCCTGTACAGTCTGACAGTTAACACACAGCGCTGCAAGATGTAATGCATACCGGTAGTACTCTCCCTAACACGTCCGCCGTAAAAACAAAAAACCGCAGGTCACGCATCCAACCTTGCAGTTGCGAGGCCCACGGTTTCCGAAACAGCTAACTCTAAGCGTTAGCGATTCTTCTTCTCCTGTACAGTCTGGCAGTTAACACACAGCGCTGCGTATGGTATTGCATCCAGGCGTGCTTCGGGTATGGGTTTTCCACACTGCAGGCACAATCCGTACTTACCCTGATTAATGCGAACAATTGCATTTTCTATTGCGGTAAGGCGCGCAGCATCTGCAGCTCCCAAAGAATCAAGCAGGGTGCGGTCTATCACACCAGATGCCTTATCAACTTCATCACCAGATTCAACTCCTTCAACCAGGCGGCTCATTGCTTCACTCTGTGCTGCAAGTGATTCAAGAATCTGAGTGCGTTGTGCAAGTAACTTTTTTTTCTGTTTTTCTGGAAAATCTTTTCTCATAATGTATCCCCTTATGTTGACAATTTAATCACTTTTGTACATACTATTATACGCATAAAATTCTAAAAAAGCAAATGAATTTTTGGAGGAATTGTGGCTAACAAAGACGAAGCTATTGAAGTAGAGGGTGTAGTAAAAGAAGCCCTTCCCAACACTATGTTCCGCGTAGAGCTTAAAAACCAGCACATTATTTTGGCTCACCTGAGTGGGAAAATGCGCAAGCACTACATCAAGATCGTTCCCGGCGACAATGTAAAGGTTGAACTTTCACCATACGACCTTAACCGCGGAAGAATCATTTTCCGTGAGCGCTAATCGCTCACTCTGACTGCTGGACTATTGTATGTTTCTGAACAAAACAAACCAGCTTTACAAACCCCGGCGCATACTCTATTACCTTGAAGCAAACGATGCAGACGTAGAGGCATTTTACAACGGAGCTGTTCCAACGCAGATTCAACAGCATACGAATGCATTTGGTACATACGATTATCCCGGAGTTTTTTTTGTAAAACAGTTAAATCAAAAAGTAATCGGCATAGAATTCCGTCCTGATGACAATCGCGTTTCCTATCCCAAAGATTTAAAGTCAATCGTTTTAGACGAAGCATATTTTTATTCAATCGAAATAGACAACGAAATCGACTTAAGCAGGGAATCCATTCAAAATCTGTTTGAAAAAATTGCTCTGGATGATGACGCACACCGCGTATACACAGATCTTTCCATTCAGCACGATCCCAACACAATCAGCGTGTTTACCAGCGGTAAAAAAATCCGCATACTGTACGAATGGAAACTGGACAAGGACCGCACAAGCCAGATAATGAACGATGACGTTAATTCGTTCGACAAAGAACTTCTGTATAAGCTGGCATTTTACGATCCTATTACCAGTCACTACACATGGAATCATCTTGGTCCCTATCTTGAAGTTCCTGCAAACGCACACATACAGGATTATGCCTTTGTACACTTTGACGTGAAAGATTTCCGCATCATAAACGAAGTATACGGTCACATCGCAGCAAACAAAGTACTATGCCGTATTGTTGATGCAATGAAGCATTCTGATTTTGTGTATACAAGCGCACGCTGTCACAATGACAACTTTGCCATGATCATAAAAGATATGCCAAAAGAACAGACTATAGAGTGTCTGACAAAATTCTTTGAAGGGCTGTCTCATCTTGATGAAGATCCGCACTATACCATTTACTATCGCTGCGGTGTTGTTCCCATGCAGAGGTCAATCCTTTCAGGTAACCGTGTTGCAGATGCAGGTAAAATGGCACAGGCATTAGGCAATACCCCAAACAAAAACGATATCATCATGTACACCGACGAAATGCACGATGACGTTCTGTGGGGAAATTACATCAAAGCTTATGTTGATACCGCAATTCTTAACGATGAATTTGTTGTATACCTTCAGCCAAAATTTGATATCGTAAAAGAGAAAATAAAAGGTGCAGAAGCACTTATCAGATGGAATTACAAGAATCAGGAATTCTTACCGCCATACCGCTTCATTCCTTTTTTCGAAAAAGCCGGAACCGTCGGTAAACTTGACGACATTGTCTTACACAAAGTATGCAAGGCTTTTGCAAAATGGAAGAAAGAAGGTAAACCGCTCTACCCTATTTCTGTAAATCTTTCCAGAAACCAGCTGTACGACAAAAACTTAATTTCTCACCTTACGCAAATTGTAGATTCGTATGGCATACCGCATGAGCTGATTGATTTTGAATTAACCGAAAGCGCAACCTATGATGACATGAATTACATGATCAGTGTTTTAAATGAACTGCGCAAAAATGGTTTTAAAATTTCAATGGATGATTTTGGAACCGGCTATTCTTCACTGTCACTGTTAACAGAGATGCCGCTCGACACTTTGAAAATTGACAAAAGCTTTGTAGATAAAGTCGGAACTGAACATGAAAACGAAAAAGATTTAACGGTAATCCGTCACATAATTTCGCTTGCAAAAGAACTGCAGTTTACCTGCCTTGCAGAAGGTGCAGAACAAAAGTGTCAGGTAGATAAACTGCGCTCTCTCGGTTGCGAAATAATCCAGGGCTACTATTACGGTAAACCCATTCCCATCGACCAATACGAAAAGAACTATCTTTAATGTTCTAACCGTGCAACAACATCTTCAAGGAATTCGGTAACCTTAAGATGCTGCGGACAGATTTCTTCGCACTGACCACACTTAACGCATTCGCTTGCCTTACCAAATGATTTGGTAAGATTCTCGTAATACTCAAGCTGAGCAGTCCATCCGGCTTTTCCTTCAGGATCCTGTTTTAAGTCAGCGTTATAAAGAGCAAAATACTTCGGAATAGGAATATGAACAGGACATCCTTCCGTACAATATGAACAACCCGTACAGGGGATTGCCTTTGTTCCGTTCAGTATTCTGACAGCCTTTTTTATGATATCGTATTCTTCATCATTAAGGGGAACAAAATCCTTCATGTACGAAGTGTTATCTTCAAGCTGCTGCATGTTACTCATTCCGGAAAGCACCATTGCAACATTTTTATGAGAAGCAGCAAAACGAACCGCCCAAGATGCAACACTTGCATTGGGATTATACGCTTTGTACATATCTTCTATGCGGCTGTCCATATTGACTAACGTACCGCCTTTTACCGGCTCCATAATAATGATGGGTATGTCGTACTTAAGGCACACTTCGTAACATTCACGAGAACGCACACCGGGATTATCATAATCAAAATAGTTCAGCTGAATCTGGACAAATTCCATTTCGGGATGTTCTTTCAGCACTTTATCCAGAAGTTCCGGTCCGTCGTGAAAAGAAAAACCAACGTGACGAATAAGTCCCTGTGCTTTTTTCTGCTGCACAAAATCAAACACCTTAAATTTGTTGTACGCATTTATTGACTGAATGTTTATATCATGCACCAGATAGTAATCAAAATATTGTGCTCCCGTACGCTCAAGCTGTTCGTTAAAAATCCGTTCGCAATCTTCCTGCTGCTTAATAAAACCGTAATGCAGTTTTGTTGCAAGCGTAAAACTGTCCCTCGGGTGACGGCTGGTTAAAAACTTTTTTACTGCACGCTCACTTTCCATTCCACAATACATAAGTGCAGTGTCAAAATAAGTAAACCCCTGCTCAATAAAGCGGTCGGTCATTTTCTTAACCTGCTCAATGTCAATATCAGCCGCATTATCCGGAGTGTTTGTCGGAAGCCGCATCAATCCAAAACCAAGTTTTTTTGCACCGTTAAAAATATCATTGTTCATACAACAAGTATATCAGATTTTCGTTGAAAAAATCTATAAACCGTTCTATACTTTACAGAAAGAGGGTCGTATGCGGGAGTTTTTTTTACAGTATCAGTCCAACCTCATGCTTTTTTTACAGGGCATCTGTGCCATCATTGCTTTTTTGACACTCATAACAAAGAACCTGACTAAGTCAAGAAAGATTACAATCTTTCTTCTGGAACTGAATGCTTTTGAAATGCTTGCATCAAGCCGAATGACAGCAATGTTTGACGGTAACCCGAATGCTATTCTGGGAACCTTTGCTCGCATCTGCCGCTTTGATGATTATTTATTTTCGCTTACCATCATTCTTTGTATAAGTCTGTACCTGAGAGATGTATTCAGAAACGAAGGCGGGTTTACAAAAGTTCCTAAGCGCATTCTTGTTTCAGACATCATTGTTGCAATCGGAATTGTCACACTGCTTGTTGCACACTTTACCGGATTCTACTACATCTATGATGTACAGAACTACTACATCAGACAGCCGGGAAGAGTTGTTTCATACATATTCCCATTTGCGGCGCTTACTGTACTGTTAAGCTGTGTAATAAAACATTACAAACGGCTTCCCAAAAAAATGCGGCTTCCCATACTGTTTTTTATACTGGTTCCCATTATCGCTTCAGCAGCACAGTTCTACTTCCAGGGATTTAAGCTGGGAGTTATTTCGAGCGTAGGCATGGCAATCATTTTGTATGTATTTGCAATTCAGCAGATGAACGATGAAATTGAACGTTCACACCGGCTTGAAGTTGAAATGCTGGAACAGTACAAACAGAAACTTGAAAAGACGGTCGAAGAACGCACGCATGAACTTCGCATTGCAAACGAAAAAGCAGAACAGTTACTGCTTAACATTCTGCCGGAAAATGTTGCAAAAGAACTTACAGAACATCCGGGCCAGACAATTTCTCAGAAATATCCGAATGCAACGGTTTTGTTTACCGACATTGTCGGCTTTACCAAAATGAGCAGCGGAATGACCGCAGAACAAACGGTTACCATGTTAAACAATATGATTTCTCTGTTTGATGAACGCGCTGCAAAAGAAGGAATAGAAAAAATCAAAACTATTGGCGACGCATACATGGCAGCAAGCGGACTGACAACAGATGCATCTAACGACGGCGCAGAAAAAATGATCCGCTTTGCAAGAGGACTTGTGCAGGATGTAAAAAAATTCAACACAGAAAGTCCGTTTAAAGTTCAAATCCGCATTGGAATTAACAGTGGCGAATTAGTTGCAGGTGTTATCGGTAAGACAAAATTTATTTATGACATCTGGGGCGACACCGTTAATGTTGCAAGCAGAATGGAAAGTACCGGTCAGGCAATGCAGATTCACGTTTCAGAACAGACGTATCAGCAGACAAGTCAATACTTTGCGTACCGCGAACCGGTTCAGGTTGAAGTAAAAGGCAAAGGCCTTATGAACGGATATTTCTTATAATAAATTCTGTCACAACGCTTTTTGAAAGATAAAGGTTTTATACCCATATCCTTCAGAACTAAACGGCTGGTATATATCCTCATTAAGCAGCGTGTAACCGTGATGCACATACCATTCCCAGTTACATTCAACATCAGTCCACAAAAACAGATTTTTATATCCGCTGTCTTTAAGTTGTGTACAGACAGCATCTAAAAGCCGGGAACCATATCCTTTTTTTCTGCTTATATACAAAGAAAGCTTTATATCATCGTCATTCATCAGTACAAAAGTTTTCTTATCCATAAGTTCAAGATAGGTTCTGCTCATGTCTGATGCAACAAGAAAATCAGAGGGGAACAAAACTGACTTTTCTTTAAACCATTCAGAAGCACTGCACACATCACCTTTGCGTGCAAAAAATGCAGCGGCACAAAACGCTTCGTCTTCTGTCAGCTGAAAACGCAAATCATTATCAAAAATATTATTGCGGATAATATACTCTACGTTAAAGCGTTTGAACGGACGGTCCCCCAGCGAAGGGCTCCATAAAGGTTCCACTTCATCAACCAGCAGAGGAATATGTTTCATGTCAAAGCATTCAATTTTATAATTCATTTCTGTCGACTACCCTGAATGTCAGTTCTAGAAACAAAATATTCATTACTGCAAAAGCAAGAATGTAAAACGGCATGATTTTAATTCCCACACACTGCTGCAACTGACCAAAAACCATAGGCATAAAAGTTGTGCCGGTGTACGCAGAAGCCATCTGTAAACCTATTGCAGAGGCACTGTATTTTTTTCCAAAGTTTACGGGAGCCATGTGCTGTATTGCAGGATACACAGGTCCCATTCCTGTTCCTATTATTACAAAACCTATAGCAGGAAGAATGTAGTTTGCAACAGGAAGCATGACAAGAACGATTCCCAAAAGTTCAACTGCTATGCCTGCACGGATCAGAATTCTGTCTCCTGTCTTATCAGAAATAAATCCAGAAATAATGCGGCCCAGCATAAGGCCTGCAAAAATCAGAGACCCGAAGGAAGCAATAAGTTCTTCACTCATGCCTGTTTTAGTTCCGGCAAAATAACTTGATGTCCACAAAAAGCACGTTGCTTCCCCAGAGCAGTAAGCAAAAAATGCAATCATGGTAAGAATGACACCCGGTTGTTTTAAAGTGTCACGAATTCCTGCACTCTGTTTTATTTCTTCATCATTTTCTTTCGAGTTCTTTTTCCACAAGCCGATTGAAATAATGCACATAAAAAGAATTCCCATCTGTATAAATGAAGTCCAGCGGTACCCTTCATTCCACCTTGCATACTTAAGGGCAAGCGCCATAATATTAGGACTTATAACAGCACCAATTCCGTAGAAACAGTGAAGAAAACTCATTACCGATCCGGAAAAATTATTTGCAACATAATGGTTCACTGACGCATCGATTGCACCCGCACCCAATCCGTAAGGAATTGCAAAAATAAAAAGCATGTAGTATTCAGAACAAAACGAAAAACCTGTCAGTCCCAGCACAGTTAAAAAAATCGAAACAATGACAATCCATTTTGTATGAACACGTTTGATGATTTTAGGACTTATGAGCGCAGAAAAAATAGTCATAAACGCAATTGCCATGTACACAAAACCAGCGTAAGACGAAGGTACGCCAAATGCTTCGTGCATGACAGGCCAGCCGGATCCCAAAAGAGAATCGGGAAGTCCCAAACTGATAAAGATAAGATAAATTACTGCAAGAAGAAAAGATGCCATGTGCATCAGTATAACAAAAAACCGGAGCCTCTGACAACAAAGACTCCGGCTAATTTTTTAGAGTAACTGTTTAGTCCTGAAGAGCTTCGTATCCTTCTTCACCGGTACGAACCTTTACAACATTCTGAACATCGTATACAAAAATCTTTCCGTCACCGATATTTCCTGTATACAGAACTTCCTTAGCGGCAGTAATTACCAGATCTACAGGTACTTCGCTTACCACGATGTCAACCTTAATCTTGGGAAGCAGTGTCATATCCATTTCAACACCACGATACTTCTGCGTATTTCCATGCTGAACACCACAGCCAAGAACATTGGTTACGGTCATACCAGTTACGTTGATATCATTCATTGCAGCCTTAAGTTCATCAAACTTACTCTGACGTGTAATGATTGTAACCATGTGGAACTTTGCATCAGGACGGCTTGTTGCCTTTGAAACAGGAACAGCCTTTTCTACAGGAACAGTTCCTGCTGCATCAGAAACACCATCTGTCATAACCTGAGGTGCCATGATAAATCCTGCATAGCTTGAATCAATTCCATGCTCCAGCTTATCAAGACCGATGATTTCTTCTTCCTTACTTGCACGAAGTCCATGCAGCTTCTTAATCAGGGTAAAGGTGATAATCATACAAACTGCTGTCCATGCAACAATTGTAAATTCACCAAGAGCCTGAACACCAAGATGCTTCAGTCCGCCGCCGTAGAACAAACCGTTATCTACATTGAAAAGACCGTCTGACAATGTACCCCAGATACCGTTTGCAAGGTGAACTGCAACTGCACCAACCGGGTCATCAATGTGAAGCTTAAGGTCAAGGAACTCGACAACAATAACAACTACAAATCCTGAAACAATACCGATTATACTTGCACCCAGTGCATCAACTGTCGCACATGTCGGCGTAATTGCAACCAGACCTGCAAGGGCAGCGTTAAGTGTCATTGAAACATCAGGCTTACCGTTCTTTACCCAGGTAAAGATCATTGTTGTAACAGCTGCAACTGCAGGAGCAATTGTTGTTGTAGTAAATACAGCAGCAAGTCCACCTACACCAAGAAGCTGTGTACAGGCAGCACCGTTAAATCCATACCAGCCGAACCACAGAATAAAGGTTCCCAATGCACCCAGTGTCAAAGAGTGACCTGGAATTGCGTGTACCTTTGTAACCTTTCCGTTCTTGTCGTAATCGTACTTTCCGATACGCGGTCCAAGGAAAATTGCACCAATCAGAGCGGCAGTACCACCAACAGAGTGAATGGCAGCGCCACCTGCAAAGTCAACAAATCCAAGCTGAACCAGCCAGCCCTGAGGGTTCCATACCCATCCTGCTTCAATCGGATACACAACGGCACTGATTACTGCTGAATAAATACAGTATGCACTGAACTTAGTGCGCTCTGCCATAGAACCGGAAACAATTGTTGCAGCGGTTGCACAGAAGACAAGGTTAAACACAAAGCTTGACCAGTCAAGTTCTGCAAAGTTTGTAAACAGCTGCATGTCCGGCTTACCGATCAAACCGAACAAATAGTTTTCGCTCATCATCAGCCCGAAACCGAGCAGCATGAACATAGGTGTTCCGATACAGAAATCCATCAGGTTTTTCATGATGATATTTCCTGCATTCTTTGCACGTGTAAATCCCGTTTCAACCATTGCAAATCCGCACTGCATAAAGAAAACCAGTGCAGCACCGATCAGGAACCATACGCTCCATACTTCACTACCCATACTTACCTCCAATATTTTTGACTATAAAAAAAGCCGCAGAATCATCTCCCGTACAGGAAATTTTCTGCGGCCCCTTTGCCACTTTTATTTACATTTTTTAATTGTTGTTACACGTCAAAATTATCTTACGCTGTACAGCAGATCTCCATAACTGGGGAACGGCCACAATTCTTTCGGTGTAATAACTTCCAGTTCATCAACACATGCACGAAGTTCTCCCATTGCAGCAAATACGCTTTCTCTGTAGAACAGTGCAATTTTACCTGAATCAGCTCCGCCTGCAGCAAGTGCTTTTGCATCCATAACTGCTTTTTCAAGTGCAGTTGTTTTCTTGAAGATTGATGCCGTAAGGCTTGAAACCTTTTTAAGCATGTCACCTTCATAAGAAGCATCGCAGTCACCGCAAGCTGCTTTTTTCAGACCGATTGTCTGTGCAAGTGATGTTGCATATTTACTTGCGCACGGAAGAATATCTTTCTTTGACATCTCAAGCATGGTTTCTGCTTCGATGTTGATAATCTTTGAATAGTTTTCGTTGTGTATTTCGTAGCGGCTTTCCAGTTCCACTTTACTGTACACACCAAACTTTTCAAAAACCTTCATATTCTTTTCATCAAGGATATGAGGAAGTGCCTCTGGCGTAGACTTAAGATTGTACAGTCCGCGCTTTTCTGCTTCCTTGACCCATGAATCATCATAACCGTTTCCGTTGAAGATAATGCGCTTATGGTCTTTGATTGTCTTCAGGATCAGTTCATGAAGATCTGCCTTGAAGTCTTTGCTCTTTTCAAGTATATCTGCAAACTGACTCAACTCTTCCGCAACAACAGTGTTCAGGAAAACATTTGCACATGCAATTGATTCATTTGAACCTAGCATACGGAACTCAAACTTGTTTCCTGTAAATGCAAACGGTGAAGTACGGTTACGGTCGGTCGTATCCTTGTTAAAGTCAGGAAGAACCGTTACACCTATCTGCATCTTTTCTTTTTCGTGCTTTCCATAAGGAACACCTTTTTCAATACTGTCCAGAATTGCAGAAAGTTCATCTCCCAGGAAGATTGAAATGATAGCTGGCGGTGCTTCATTTGCTCCCA
>CACXCG010000019.1 GCA_902766125.1 uncultured Spirochaetaceae bacterium
TGCAGTGCTTACTCTTTTTTCACAGGAAGAACCGGCAGACCCCGACACCAGAAGCGACATCTGTACCGGACAGAGTGACTGGACTGTTATTGCATCCGGAGAAAATGTTCTTGAGATAACTCTGCGCGGACTTATGTACCGCATTTTTGTTACCTGGCGAAGCGATGCACTGATTTCAAACTGGGCTTATGAAGATGCCACAAACCAGGACCTTGCACAGCATGACGGAAGAACGGAAGACACCGGATTCAGCTATATGCAGACGGCAGTTAACTGGATTGTACAAAACGGAAAGTCTACCGAAGATTACGAAATTATTCTTACCGGATACAACGAAGCTAATGCGTTTAAACAGAGGGTTTCCTTTGGTGATGTTCGGACTGATGATGACACACTTACGGGGCATGCAAAATCAATAACTGTTTCAAGCACAAACAGCAGTGTACCTGCCATAGACACCGATGACAGTATGGTTTTCTTTGTAGCCACAAGTCGTCCTGTTACATTTAAAAACATAAAAGTCGTTTCATCATCAGACAGTACCACTACAAGCGGACATATCATCAGTGTGCCGGAATCTAGAAGCGTAAATATCACCATGGGTCAGGATGCTGTGTTTATGGGTGACACTAACGCTGAACTAAACGGTAAATATGGCGGAGCAGTATACCTTTCCGGCGGAAGCTTTACCATGCAGGACAATGCAACTATTTCCGGATTCAAAGCCTGGTGTGGCGGCGGCGTGTATGCAAAATTCGGTACTGTCTATATGCAGGACAGCGCTGTTATTTCAAACTGTTCTGCAAGCGGCTATAATCCCTATTCTACAGAGTATGTAGGCGGCGGTGCTGTCTGTGTCGGTATAGAAGGCAGTGCTTCTTTTGTTATGAAGGGTAATGCAACTATAAAAGAATGTTCTGCTACAGCTACTGCAAACGGTGGTGCTATTTTTGTCGGAACAGATGATACAAGCAGAGTATCCATAACTTCAGGTTCTATTAAAGACTGCACAAAAGCCAATGGTCATGGCGATGCAATTTATATTTCTCGTGACGGCGGTTATGCTTCTTTGTCCGGCGGAATTATAAACTGGACAGATACCACAACATGCCACGAAGCAGTATACATCCCCAGTCGTAACAGTGAATTCGTTCTGTCACGTAATGCTTATATCGAAGCACCAAACGTAATTCGCGTAGGATATTATACAAATGCCGACTATAATAACCGTCTTGGAAAAGTGACCGTTGACGACAATCTTACCCGTCCGCTTGCAGCTTTAATTGATGCAGATGTCTCTACTTCTGATGAATTAAACGCCCTTATGTATTTTACTATAGTCGAAGCAGAAGAAGGCAAAACCTTGGATCTTTCTCATCTTATGGGATACAACGAATACTATCTTGAAGAAAGCGGACTTGCACAAAAGGTAGATGACTGGGCATCATCATCTGGAAGTACCGTTCAGCTGGGAGACATTGTACTTTCAGACGGTAAGCGTTTTACTTCAAACCATGCAAATAAACTGACCTACATGTACCGACAGAAGGTTGTGGGACTTATCTTCTACAAGGGAAGAGAAACCGATCTGCTTGGTGAACTAAATCTTATGGTGGGAACAAAAACGTATAGAAGTTCGTTTGCCCAAAATACCGGACTTCACGGTATGGTAGAATTTGAAGAGACTGCTTGGATACAAAACTTTCCTAAACAAGAAGTATCTACAGTAGGCTACGGAGGTGTTCCTGGAGATCCTTGGATTATTGATGCTGTTAATGGAAGCATATCTTTGGCAGAAGCAGAATTTACAAATTCACCAACTTCAAGCGGAACGGTATGGCTTGCTGCAAATGCAACATTAGTAAGCAGTATATTATCCGGTTCCAATACATACTATCCGCTTTTGAGACAAGTTTTAAGATATGGAGATAACTTTACAGGAACCGCGTATGCACTTGATACAACTACTGTAGAAAATAACTGGTGTATTCCGACTATTGCAGAATATAAGTATATATACGAGGCCTTCAACAATACTGAATTCAAGGAAGCGTATGAATTACTTTGCGGTGCTTTGGAAGAAAAAGAATTTATGAGCATGACAAGAACCAATAATGATTATGAACAGTATCATACTGCAAACGGAACTGATTATTATTACTACCATTACTTGTTAGACTTTGAAACAGGTATGATAGAGTCTTCTTCAACTGACAACGTTAAAGCAGCACTTCCTGTTCATGTTTACGTTGCAGATTAAAAATTTAGAATGCCGTTAATTGTCACCCCGGTGTAGTATACTATCCTTGTACGGTTTAACAAACTGATACAAGGAGGACTTTGCGTATGGAAATTATTCTGGTAATTCTGATTGTTTTTGCCGGGGCACTGGTCTGTTACATTGCAAAAAGCGTCAAAGAATTCTTCTCAAGCGACAGTGACAGCTTTAGTGTCACCTCATATTTTTCACGATACGGCGGTATGAATGATTACGGAAGGGACTATGGAAATGACTACTCCTCCTCATCCTCATATTCAGCTTCTTCATATTCACCACATAAACCCAAAGCAGACCGCATAGCCTATGACGACTGCGACTATGAATCCTATTACGAAGAACTTGCCGACGATGCGGTAATGGGCGACACCAATGCCATTGAAGAAATGCATGACGAATTTGGTGATGACTGGGAAGAAGAGTGGTAAAATCGACCGCTTGTTTTTCCGCTAATCTGTATAGCATATTTGACGCGCAGCTGAAAATCATTGCAAAAACGCAATAACTTACATATAATAAATTTATGATGAAAAAGATTTTGTTATGTGCGTCACTGTTTGCTTTTTCCGTGGCGGCCTATGCTCAGCAGTCTTATTTTGACAACTACGTCTACCAGTCATGGAATGCATTTGGTTCATTAAACGGCACTACCGCAACAGATATTGTTCAGACTTCAGACGGATACATAAACATTGGTACTTACGAAGGTCTTGCCCGCTTTGACGGCGTTACGTTTACTACACACAAGCGTTCATCAGAAAATGATCTGACTTTTGTTTCTGTCCGCAGCATTCTGGAAGATTCCAACGGTAACCTGTGGCTTGGATCTAACGATGAAGGTTTGCAAAAAATCTCTGCAGACGGAACAAAAACCTATTCAATGCAAAACGGTTTACCCAACAATTCTATCCGTGCCCTTATGGAAGACAAAGCGGGTAACATCTGGATTGGAACTGCAGGCGGTGTTGTATACATTACACCCAAAGGTCACATGATTTCTCCGCAGTTTGAAGCAGGTACTATTTCTAAAGGAACTATTGCAACGGAACTGTATTGCGACGCTAACGGTGATGTGTGGCTCTTAACGGCAAATGACCGCGGATTGTTTTTTCTTGATGACGGAATTTTCAGAACGCGTCCCGAATTTGATGCACTGTACGAAAACTATTTTGCAACTTCAATCTGTCAGGATGCTAAAGGCGGCTATCTGATTGGACTTGGTGAGCACGGTCTTTTTTACTTAAAAGATGGGAATGCACGTAAAGTTAAAACCGAAACCATGCTCGACACTGTTCCTACGACTGCCTGTTTTGTTGCTCCCGACGGAGTAATCTGGTTTGGTACCGAGAAAGGAATTGTCGTAGACGTAAACAGCACTTTTGTAACGTGTCCCGACCATGCACTGGACAATGCAAAGATAAATAAAATTATCTGTGACCGTGAAAACAATATCTGGATTGCAACCGACAGAAGCGGTGTTGGAAAACTGACTCACGGAAAATTTAAAATCAACAGAATGGATTCCAGTGTTAACAGCATTACCGAAGACCGCTCCGGAAAAGTGTGGGTGGGAACCGACACCGGTGTTCACTGTTACGTAAACGATGTAGAAGTTACCAATGCACTTACCGAATACACAAAAGGTTTGCGTATACGCGATGTGCAGGCCTGTAAGAATGGCGATGTGCTGGTAAGCTGCTACACAAAACCAGGTCAGCTGCGTTACGACGGAAAAAACATAAAAAGCTGGACAACCGATGACGGACTTGCAGGAAACAAAGTTCGTGTTGCAATAGAAACAAAACCAAATGAACTGTATGTCGGTACCACAACCGGTTTAAGTATCATTCATCCCGACGGAACAATTAAGAATTTCAAACAGCGTGACGGTCTGGAAAACGAATACGTTATGACTATCTATCACGATACAAACGATGTTGTGTGGGTAGGAACAGACGGTGGCGGAATTTATCTGTTTAAGGATGAAGAAATCATTGCACATTTTTCTTCGGAAGATGGTCTTGCAGGAAACGTTATTTTCAAAATCTCTCAGGAACTTGACGGTGCCTTCTGGATTTGCAGTGGAAGCGGCATAACACGATGTCCCGACTTTGACAGCAGAAACGGCATTCCCTCAGTGTATGAAAACATAGATTCAGAAAACGGAATTCAGACAGACTCTGTTTTCCAGATTCTTGCTGATTCAACAAACACTTTGTGGATGACCAGCAATCACGGAATTTCTTCTGCGGATTTAGATGATGTTCTTGATACTGCAGCAGGAAGACTTCCTTCCATAAGCGTAAAATTCTATAGCCGTAACGACGGTCTTGATTCAGACGGACCTACTTCAACTGCAAAAAGTATTGTAGACAGATACGGACGCATCTGGTTTACCATGGTAGACGGTTTTGCAATTTACGATCCGGTTAAGGTTACCGAAAATCCTGTCATGCCGTTAGTTCAGATAGAAACAATTGTGGTAGACAATATAGTTATTCTTGATAACCGCCTGTATCCCCACGATGAAGATACCATTACGCTTAATCCGGGAACAAAACGTGTTGTTATTACATATTCAGGAATCAGTTTTGATGCACCTGAGCGCATAACCTTTACGCATAAGCTGACCGGTTTTGAAGATGAATTCAGTGCGCCCTCGACAGAACGAAACATGTCATACACAAACCTTCGTCCGGGAAAGCACACCTTCAATTTGAATGCAATTAACGGTGACGGTTTTTATTCAGATCAGGCAGAAGCAGTTTTGTTTGTGCAAAAGCCGTACATCTATCAGATGCCCTTGTTCTGGATTGTTGTTATCATCATCGTGCTTGGTTCTATCTTCCTTATCTTCTATCTGAAACAGCAGTCTATCCTGCGCGAAAACATGCGCCTTGAACAGATGGTACAGCAGCGTACAGCAGAAGTTAATCTTGAAAAAGCAAAAGCTGACGAATTGCTGCATGCTATTCTTCCTAATCAGATTGCAAATGAACTTAAAAACGGAGTTCATTCAATTGGTCAGGATTTTGAAGATATAACGGTTCTGTTTTCTGATATCGTTGAATTTACAAAAACATCAAGCGGTCACTCAGCGTCAGAAATTGTTGAAGCACTTAATGATCTGTTTACAAAGTTTGACCGTCGTGCTCAGCGCAGCGGTGTAGAAAAAATCAAGACTATCGGGGACGCATACATGGCAACCTGTGGTGTTCCTGAACCCAATCCAAATCATGCTCAGATAATGGTTGAGTTTGCAAAAGGTATGCTTGAAGATCTTGCGGAATACAATAAGACTGCAAAGATTCCGTTTAACATTCGAATTGGTTTAAACAGTGGTCCTGCAACTGCGGGTGTTATTGGCCGCACAAAGTTTATTTATGATGTGTGGGGCAATACGGTAAACGTTGCAAGCCGTATGGAAACTGCCGCTACTCCGGGATGCATTCGTGTTTCAGAAGCAGTGTATCAGCATCTGAAAGATACTGATGTAAAGTTTAGTGACGGAATTCAGTGTAATATCAAAGGTAAAGGCCTTATGATCACCTATGATATCTTGTAAAGTGAATTGATTTTGGAGGATATATGAAAAAAAATACAGTTGCTGCTGCAGTAGTTATAATGGCATTGTCTGTTGCCTTATGTGCCGGATGTAATCAAAAACAAAGTAATTCTGTGGTAAAAGTCGGTATACTTCATTCTCTGACAGGAACGATGGCAATCAGTGAAACACCCGTACACGATGCAGAACTGCTTGCAATAAAAGAACTGAATGAAGCAGGCGGCGTTTTAGGCAGACGGATTATTGTTGTTGAAGAAGACGGTGCAAGTGACCCTTTAACGTTTGCAAACAAAGCACGTTCACTTCTGGAAGATGAAGGTGTTGTTACTATTTTTGGCTGCTGGACATCTGCTTCGCGTAAAGCAGTAAAACCGGTTGTTGAAGATTTGTTTGGTCTTCTGTGGTATCCGGTTCAGTATGAAGGAATGGAAGCAAGTCCCAACATTATGTACATGGGTGCATCTCCAAATCAGCAGGTAGTTCCCGCAATCGACTATTGTGCAGAAAACTTTGGTAAGAAAATGTATCTTGTGGGAAGCGACTACGTATTCCCGCGAACTGCTAACAGAATCATCAAGGCACAGGTTGCTCAGCTGGGCGGAGAATGTGTCGGTGAATATTATGTTCCCATGGGACACTCAGACTTTACAGATGTCATCAAAGAGATAAAAGCAGAAAGACCAGATGTTATCATCAATACATTAAACGGGGACTCAAACATTTATTTCTTCCAGCAGTTAGCACAGGCAGGTATTACTTCTGATAAAATTCCGGTAATGAGTTTTTCTGTTTCGGAAGAAGAAGTTAATGCAATCGGTGTAGAAAATCTTGTTGGAAATCTTGTTTCATGGAACTATTACGAAACAACCGATACAACCCGCAATGCTCAGTTTGTTTCTGATTATAAATCAACGTATGGAAACGACCGCGTTACCGGTGACCCCATTGAAGCAGGATACATTGCAGTACACATGTGGGCAGCCGCGTGTGAAAAAGCAGGCAGCTTTGATGTAGAAGATGTACGCATGGCAGCAAAAGGCCTTAGCTTTACCGCACCGGAAGGAACCGTTACCATTGACGGTTCAAATCAGCATTTGTACAAACAGGTACGCATAGGAAAAATAAACAGCAACGGTCTTATTGACGAAGTGTGGTCTACACAGGGCGCAGTAAAACCTGATCCTTACTTGAGTACCTACGAATGGGCTAAGGGAATTAACTAGAAATAACTGCTGACTGCATATAAAGGCAGATTATCAAATCGAAGTTCCTGTCTGTAATCGGACATAGAAATTCTTAAGCCACGAAGTTGTTCATCTCTTTCAAGAATTGATTTAAGACTTCGTGACCGCAGATTTTCTTCTGCCTTTACTTCAACCGGCAATGCTTTGTTTTCATGCTGCAGTACAAAATCAATTTCTGAAGTTGAGTTGACGTTCGTGTAATAGTGTATAACTTGATTTTTGCAAGATATAATCTGTTGTTCTACATACTGTTCTGTAAAAGCACCTTTGTATTCTTCAAAAATATTATTTCCTAGAATGATGTCTTTTATGGGTGTGTCACTGAGTGCTCCAAATAAGCCACAGTCGTTCATAAAAAGTTTAAATGCAGAATAATTTTCATAAAATTTTAATGGAATGGCAATTTTTGAAACTCTTGTTATCTTATGAACAAGACCAGCATCGCAAAGCCATTGAATAGCATTTTCAAATTCTGCAGCCCGTGCACCTTTTCTGATTGCTCCATAAACAAATTTTTTATTTTCCTTTGCAAGTTGTGCAGGAATTGAATTCCAAACTATACGTATTTTTGCTATGTCTGATTTTGGGGCATGTTTTGCAATGTCATCATCATAATCATGAAGGATTGATTTTTGAATTTTACGGACATTTAAAACATCACCTGTGGCTGCGTATTCTTTTACGCAAGCTGGCATTCCTCCGGTAAAGTAATACTGACGAAGTAATTCTATGTAAGATGATTTAAGCGATTTTATGTCGTTCCAGTTGAGGGATGACAAAATCTGTTCCTTTTCAATTTCTCCAACTGCAAGCAAAAATTCATTGAAGTTAAGCGGAAACAGGCGAAGTGTGTCCACTTTGCCCACGGGAAATGATTCCCCCTGATGATATTTTATTCCAAGGAGAGAACCCGCGGCAACAACATGATATTCTTTTGCATTTTCAGAAAAGTATTTGAGTGAACCTAAAGCTTTAGGCAGTTCCTGTATTTCATCAAAAAAAATAAGCGTATTGCCTGGTTCAACCGGTGTATTTGAAATTGCAGAAATAATCCGCAAAATACGTTTTATGTCATAGTCTGAAAATAAATCTTGAACTTTGGGGTTATTATCGCAATTGATTTTTATATAGTTTTTATATTCATTCTTTCCCAATTCATCCAGGAGCCATGTCTTTCCCACTTGACGGGCCCCCTCTAATATGAGCGGCTTTCTGTCAGGCGATTCTTTCCATTTGAGAAGTTCTTTGTAGAGAATTCTTTGCATATTCTATTTTTAACACTTTTCTGGGGATAAATCAAGGTATTTTTAACACTTTTCTAGGGATAAAATGTGGTGAAAATTGCACTTTTCTAGGGATAAGTGCGGGGTAATGCATAACGGATGCTAAGCGTTGCTCCTGCCCCGCTCGGGGGAGAATATACAATGGAATCTGTTTTACCGTCTTTTTCTGCCTGGTTAAATAGTGCAAAAAGTTCTCGTCTAAAATCTTCTCTGGTGATGGAATGCGAAGAGTTTCTCTTTTTTAATTCGCTTACCAAAGCCGTAACAGCTGGGATGTCTGATTCGTCTAATTGTAATAAATCATTAACGATGCGCTGAATGGAAAAGGGAAATAATGCGATGTTTGCTTCTAATGTATTTTTCCCAGTCACCAGTTGTTCTACAGATACTGAGAACTTGAAAATCGGCACGACCACATCCCAGTTTTCAATCCAGCGTTTCATGGAGTTCGGATATTTTGCGGACCATTTTTCAACAACGCGGTCACGGGCTTTCTGTCCTTCATTTTCAGAAGCAGCATTGTAAATTGTCTTCAGGTCTGCGGCAAAAGCTTTCATGT
Source organism: uncultured Spirochaetaceae bacterium (assembly GCA_902766125.1). Taxonomy (GTDB): domain Bacteria; phylum Spirochaetota; class Spirochaetia; order Treponematales; family Treponemataceae; genus Treponema_D. The sequence goes on from CACXCG010000019.1 coordinate 8,930, forward strand.
CTTTTGAGGCTACGTATTTCAGGGTGTTACGAACCATGTGAACCATACAGCGCTGGTAATCAGTTTTCGGGAAGGCGGCCGTTATGGCTTCCTTGATGCCTGTGAGGCCGTCTGACCTTTTTTTACTACTTGAGGTTCAAAAGTTGATTTTCTGTCCTGAGGTACTTGAAGTTCAACTTCACCAATACTTGATTTTACTGTTTTTGATTTGTAAACGTTCCGGTAATCATCATTGTCAGAACGCTCAGATTTTTCATAGCCCAGGTGGTCTTCCATCTCGGCTTCCATCATTTCTTTGATGGTTCCGCCAAGAAGATCTTTCAGTGCTTCCTGAATATCCTGTGCTGACTGAATGTCGTATTCTGAAAGCAGATTTCTGATAATCTCTCTTTTGCCTTCAGTCATTACGACTTTGTGTGGTGGTGTTTTTTCTTTTGCCATAAGTAGGCTCCTGTGTTTATTTTACCACAGTGCCTACTTTTTAGGAATTTACAGAAAGACTTTCACAGAGTCTCTGATAGCCACCCTTACTCCCCAATCTGCTTACCGTCGCAGAAGGCTTTGCCTACTACTTCACCTATAACACGGTACACATGGAACGATGCGTCATACATAATGGGTTTAAGCTTGCCTAAGTCTACTTTGCCGTCGGTAAGGATTGATTCATCTGCCTGCTGAGATACAATGGTGCCGACTAACATTTCGCGTTCTTCGTCCCACTCTTTTACAATGCATTCTAGCGTAAGTGGATATTCTTCAAAGATGGGTGCGTTGACGTGTTCGCTTTTGTGAACATGTACTCCGGCTTTTTCTATTTTGTTAACTTTTGAACCGGTTGCAATTCCAAAGTAATCAGAAATAACAACGGTGCTGCGGGTTGCACAGGCTACGGTAAAGGCTTTTGTCTTTTTAAGGTTTTCTGTTGTTTTATGTTTTGCAAGATAAAGTGTAATCTGTCCGTAATCAGACTGGATTCCCCATGCGGCATTCATTGCGTTGGGTACTCCGTTTTCATCATATGTTCCAATAATAAATACTCCCTCGGGAACAATAACTGCCTGCTTTGAATCAAATTCCATTGTAATCACCTCGCACTAGTTTTTATCAGTATAGCACAAGAGTCTTCTGTTGTCATTGCCTTTAACTGTGTAAATCCGTATAATCATCGGTATGTATTTAGTCGTTTTAAAACAGCTGACGGTTATGGCTGTCATTGCACTGATTGGATTTTTTGTTACCAGAGCATTTAAGTTTGAAAAAAAAGAGCAGCAGTTTTTAAGTAAAATGCTTTTGTATGTTATCAATCCCTGTCTGATTGTGTGTTCCTTTGACAAACCTTACTCTCCTGAAAAAATGCACGATCTTCTGCTGATGATTTTTCTGTCGCTTGTGGCACATATTGTTCTTACGGTTCTTGCGCTTATTTTCTGCCGTTCAAAATCAGAGCAGGGAAAACAGCTGGACTGCCTTGATAAACTTTCGGTGGTGTTCACTAACTGCGGCTTTATCGGTATTCCGCTTATAAACGGTGTCTTCGGTGCAGAAGGAACTTTCTTTCTGATGGGATTTCTTGCGGTCTTTAACATCTGGTTATGGACATTCGGCTACTACATGATTGCAGGAACCATGAAGCCAATAAAAGTAATTACTAATCCCAGTGTTCTTGCGGTAATCACCGGTCTGGTTCTGTTCTGTATTCCGGTCAGTCTTCCAGAGATTATTTCAAAACCGCTCAGTCTGATTGGTGACATGAACACTGCAGTCTCTATGCTCTTACTGGGTATGCTGTTTGCAACCTTTAAACGGCCGCAGACTTCGCTCAAAGAATATGTACTTCGTGTTACCAAAGTTACTGTTTTGCGTCTTGTGGTATCTGCTGTTGTAATGCTTTTTGTTGCGTGGGGTGCGGTAACGGTATTCAGTTCGTTTGAAAATATCCGTCTGATTACGTATGTTGTCTTTATTGCGGCGCTGTGTCCGGTAGGAATGAGTGTGTCATCTTTTGCGGTTCTGTTTAACAAAGATGAATCGTATGCCAGTATGATAGTTGTGGTGACCAGTGCACTGTGCATTGTAACGCTGCCGCTCAGCATTGCACTTGCCGAGCGGTTTTTCTAACGTTTACAGCACCAGTCCTTTGTTCTCTTCGCAGCCAAGCACCAGGTTAAGGCACTGAACTGCAGCTCCTGATGCTCCCTTTCCTAAGTTGTCAAAGCGGGTTGCAACGACAATGCGGTCTTCGTTACCGGTAACAAAAATCTGTATGCCGTCCCAGCCTGCACATTCATCAGAAAAGAGTGCTCCTCCTGCTTCAACATCTGCACCAAAGGGCATTACTTTAACAAACGGTTCGTCTGCGTAGTATTCGCTGAACATCTGGTGAATCTGCTGCGGTGTTGCTTTTTTTGCAAGCAGGTTTGCATAAAGCGGTACCTGTACCAGCATGCCGCTGTGATAGTTTGTCGTCATGGGGCAGAAAAGCGGTTCCTGTGCAAGCCCGGGAATTGCTTTCATTTCCTTTAAGTGTTTGTGTGTCTGAGTCCATCCGTACATGCGGGCTGAATCAAATTTTTTATCGCGGCCTTCTTCTTCGTAGGTTGCAATCAGTTTTTTTCCGCCACCACTGTAACCTGAAACTGCAAAAATAGAAAACGGATAGTCTGTCGGGGCAATGCCTTTTTTTACCAGCGGATAAGCCAGCGTGATAAAGCCTGTTGCATAGCAGCCGGGAACAGCAATTCGTTTACCGGTGCGGATTGCGTTACGGTGTTCCGGTGACAGTTCGGGGTAACCGTATGCCCAGCCTGGTTGGGTTCGGTGAGCAGTAGAAGTGTCTATGATGCATACCTTGTCGTTTGTAACCAGTGATACTGCCTCTATTGCAGCGGCATCAGGTAAGCACAAGAACGTAACGTCTGATTCGTTGATGAGCCGTTTGCGTTCTGCGGTATCTTTGCGTAATTCAGAACTGATGGTAAGCAGTTCAATGTCGTCTCTGTTTGTAAACCGTTCGTGGATGCGTAATCCCGTGGTTCCTTCGCTTCCGTCAATAAAAACCTTTGTCTTCATGGGGCCATTGTAGCACAGATACAGTAGAATTAAAAGAGAGTTTACTATATACTTTTTTGTATGGCTAACAGAGTAACTCTTTCTGCTGCGGAATGTGCACTTGATTTGGGTGATGGAAGTGAACGCGGTTTGTATGTAAATCAGGATTATATCCTACAGAAAATGCGTGCGGTGCATCGTGGAATCAGTTTGATGTACACCTATTATCCTAACGATAAAACCTGGCCGGTGCGGTCCAGCATTGCCTGTCCTCAGGAAAAGCCGTCCGGTGCGTGGGATTATCCGTATGAAGATTATTTTCCCTACCGTGGTGGACGCGAAGGTAAGTTAGATGACGAACCGTTTAACTTTATGAAAGAAATCCGTCGTCACGGTCAGGATGTTGTCTTAACGCTTACCATTGATCCAACGCTTACCGAAGAAGATATTGTCCTTATTGCAAACGATTTGCGTCCTTACGGAAGAGTACTGCTGCGCGTAAATCATGAATGTACCGGAAGCTGGTTCTGCTTTACCAAACGTGCATCGTTTCAGCAGCTTGCAGATTTTTATGTCATGGTGTGTAAGGTGATGCATGAACATGCTCCCAACGTAAAGATGATTCTGTGTGCAGGCATGTGGGAAGACGAAACCGGTAAAATCGAAATGGAAGATGAATTCCTTGAAGCATTTAAAGTGACAGATTACTGGTCGTGTGATCAGTATCTTTCCCTGCACTGGGGATGGCCGGTTGACATTGCAACAAAAGAAACAAACTGTTACGAAGCACATAATGTTGATGCGGTGTATGACAAAGCAAAAAAGACTCTGCACCGTCTGCGTGAAATTACCGGAATGAACAAACCGTTTGTCATGTCAGAGTTGAATGCTGACGGTGATGTTTCAGGTCCCTATGAACAGGCTCTGATGATGCAGCATTTTATGGAACGCTTGCAGAATGATGATGAACGCTGGCTTTCTGCGTTTACCATGTATCAGTTCCGTGACGATGGAAGACTTGGTCTTGAAGTTACCGATCCCAACAACAAAGATGTGGGAATTGAACAGCCGCTGCTTGCAGTATACCGTGAACAGTTGCACAAGCCGTTTTTCCGCACAAAAATTTCTTCGCAGGAAGAATGTGCGCTTCCCTGTGAACTTCGCTGGACTTCTTCTGAGGATGCAGACGGAATAGAACTTTCGCTGAACGTTACAGAAAATCCGCACTTTGCAGAAGTGTATTTTTCTGAGCAGCTGAAAGACTTGAACCTTATGCTGGAGTTAGACGGCTGGTGGTTTTATAAAGCTCCGGGAACAAAATGTGTTGATCTTATGTCTTACTTTTTTGAGCACAAGATTTCACAGCCGGTTGTGTTACCGCTTCGCTTTTTTGCGCCACCTGCAGACGGAATGAATCCAAAAGCGGCAGACGGTACCTACAAAGAAAGCTGTGTTACTGTGTTGCCTGCACTTCCGGAAATACGACTGGAATTTGAACCGGTAAAGGTTAACAAATAAATTTTTGAGAGGAGATTTTTCATGAGCGACGAAAAAAGGCGGGTTATCATAGCTGATGATTCTGCCATCATCCGGGGACTGCTAGAAAAAATGTTTAAACTGGAGGATGATTTTGTTGTTGTCGGTTCGGTGTCGAATGGACGCAAAGCAATCGACTGCGCACGTGAAACAAATCCAGACGTAGTTATTACCGATGTGGATATGCCTGAACTGGACGGAATTGCTGCAATGAAAATTCTTACGGGAAAGATGTCTGTTCCTGTTGTTGTGTTTTCTGAGGATGCATCACTTCGTCCTGTTGCAATAGAAAACGGTGCACTTCTGTTTGAAACAAAGCCTGCACTTTCTGCGTTCAAAATGGAAAATCTGAAACCGTTTGTTAACCGCATCCGAGATGCATTAAAAACAGTTCGTCCAAGATCTGTAATGCAGAAATCAAAAGATGACTATCCCATGATAAGCAATAAATTTAAAATTGTCTGTCTGGGAGCTTCAACGGGTGGTCCTACTGCAGTGCAGACGGTGCTTTCCGGCTTAGGGTCTGACTTTAAGCTTCCTGTTTTATACACTCAGCATATTGATGTTGATGCAGATAAAAAAATGGTCAACTGGTTTAAGTCTTCCTGTCCAAACATTCCCATGCAGCTTGCAGAAGATGGAATGGAAGCGATGCCGGGTAACGTGTACATGGCGCCTGCAGAAAAACATCTGATTGTCGATTATGTAAATTCTGTGGGACGCGCTGTCTTAAAGCTGACCGATGAACCTCCGGAGCATTTTTTGCGTCCGGCAGTTAACAAACTGTTCAGAACCTGTGCCGAACATTACAAAAAATCCTGTCTTGGCATTCTGTTAACCGGAATGGGTCGCGATGGTGCAGAAGGCTGTAAAATGATTCTTGATAACGGCGGATATACGATTGTAGAAGATAAATCTACCTGTGCTGTGTTTGGTATGCCCGCTGCTGCAATAGAATTAAATGCCGCATCAGAAGTGCTTCCCCGTACGAAAATTGCAGAGCGCGTTTTGTCGCTTGTGTAACAGGAGAGACTTATGAATATTACCGACAGCGACTTTGAAATAATTATTGAAAGCATAACTGCGTACACTGGAATTATTCCGCGTGAAAGTCACAAGTCTGGAATCCGTTCTTTTCTTGAAAAACGATGTCAAGAATTAGAAGAAAAAGAAGTTACTAAAAATTATGTTGAATATATCACTTCGCATAACGATGAAGTTATAAACATAATCAATTCATCAACAGTAAACGAAACGTATCTGTTCCGCGAAGAAAAACAGTTTTTGTTTTTGCGTGACATTGTGTTCCCTGAGTTACGGCATAAACTTCCGCCCATAAAAATCTGGAGTGCTGCAAGTTCTTCCGGAGAAGAAATTTATTCTCTTGCGCTTCTGGCTAAGTCCTGCAGGATTCCCGCAGAGTATACGGCAAGCGATATTAACACAGATGTGCTTGAAAAATGCAAAGCCGGAGTGTACAAAAAAAATTCTGTGCGATCGGTAGACGGTGCGCGTTTTCATTATCTTCTGGAACCGTACAAACAGAAAGACGGAACGTTTCACATGCCGGTTGAAATTTCACACTTTATAAAAACTGAACACATAAATCTTGCTGACCTGGCAAAGGGCATCATTCCAGAAAATCTTCCAAAGCAGCAGCATGTTATTTTTATACGAAATGTTTTCATTTACTTTTCGTTTGAAATGCGTTCTAAAATTCTTGAAGTACTTGCGGAACACTGTCTTGCAGATGACGGCTATCTGTTTGTGTCTATGAATGAAGTTGCATCGCTTGAAAACAGCTGTATTCCGCCGACACTGAAAAAACGTTCACACGATACGGTGTTCTATTTCCAGAAGAGCAATGCGTAAGCACACAAGAGTGCAAGCATGACGACATTGCATACGGTAAACAGTGCAAGATATTTTTTTCCAGAGGGAAGCTGCTGTTCGTCTGCTGCCTGAGCATACAGTTTGTAAGAGATAAGGCTTGCAAGAGAAGCAACCAGTGTTCCTAAACCGCCGGCATTAACGCCTGCAAGAAGACTGCGTGTATCCTGTGTAAACGGAAATAACAGTAACGTTGCAGGAACATTGCTGATAATCTGACTTGATGCTACGGCAGAAATAAATTCATGACCGCTTACGATATCCGTAAGCATTTGTTTAATCTGTGGAGCTGAACCAATATTACCGGTAAAGATAAAAAACGCACAGAAAGTAAGCAGAAGCATGTAGTCTATCTGCAAAAGCGCTTTACGGTTTACAATCAGCAGAACGACAAGGACAGAAAGTGCTGCAACATACTTTGGAATAAAACGCAGAACCGAAAGCAGACACAGCAAAAATAAAATCGCATAGATAATTTCTTTTGTATGCGAACTGGATGAACTTTTCCACACGGACTGCACGCTGATTGCCTTTTTGGGAACTGCAAGAAGTGCAAGTGCAAGCGAAACTGCACTGATAAGTGTAAACGGTAAGGGAACTGCAATAAAATCTTTAAGCGGAAGATTCATCTGCTGGAATAAAAACAGATTCTGCGGGTTACCCAGAGGGGTAAGCATGGAACCGCAGTTTGCAGCAATTGTCTGAAGGATAACCGTATACATAACCGTGTTTCCCGTGGCAACAGGAGCAAGCAGGGTAATGGTAAACGGAACAAACGTAAGCAGTGCAACATCGTTAGTGATGAACATGCTGGTAAAAAAACAGAGTGCAACTAAAACCGCACTCAGTGCACGGACAGAATGAAAGCGGGCGCACAGCATTGTACCCAGACGGTCAAACAGTCCGCAGGAACGGAATGCAGCTATAACTCCCATAAGGGCAAATAAAATCAGCAGGGTGTTCCAGTCAATGTAAGAAAGATAGGCTTTGCTTGGCGGAATAAAAATTGCACTTACTGCGGCACAGACAAGTGCAACGCAAAATACAATTTCTTTTTTGATAAACGCAATAAGGGAACGCATGGTTACATACCGGATTCAATTTCGCTGAACAGTGCTTCGTACAGTGTGGCTTTATCGCTGTTTGTATCGCGGACAGTTTTTGCCATGCTGCGTGCAAGATGTAAGATAACGCGGTATCCCAAAAGCGGTTCCTTGTCGCAAATTTCAATGAAGTGTTTACTTGAAAGCACAATGCACGTACAGTCAGTTTTTGCTTTTACGGTTGCCGTGCGCGGTTCGTTACTGATGAGAGCGGTTTCTCCGAAGAAAATGTTTTGTGAACTGTTTAAGTCAGCCAGGGCAATGCTGTCACCTGCGGGAGTTTTCCGGCATACATGTACGCTTCCTGAATACAGAATGTAAAACAGATCTCCGAATTTTCCTTCTTCGATGATGGTGTCTCCTTTTGAAAAAGATTCAAGCGAAAGATTTTCGTATACCATCTGTAAAATACGGCGGTCATTTTGGTTGTCTGCAGAGAAATCAGAAAACAACGGAATGTTGATAAGTTTCGGAAGTACCTCTTCAAATTTATCCATGTCGTTATCCTCGCACTATGATTGCTTTGGTGTTCCTCTGGATGACATAATCATCCGGCGGAGTTAATACCGGTTTATTGCTTTTAAGTGTTTTGACTTTCTTAAGGTTGTCCACGATTTTTTTGATGTCGGGATTTTTCTGTGCTTCGCGTAAGGCATCCTTTCTGCGCTGATGGAAGTTTCCTGTGTTGAGCAGAAGTCCGACAAGAACTCCGTTTGCAGGATCTGTTTTTTCAATGTGAGCTTCGTATTCACCGTACGTTTTTCCGATGAATGACTGCGGAATATCTTCGACCAGAATACCGGTGTCTGCATCGTCACTGATGAGTGCGCGTATAACATTGCTGTAACCCATACCCGAAGAAGCGGTTGCAAGCAGACTGTGTTCGTAATCCTGCGTAAGAATAATTTCATCACAGTGTGCAAGTTCAAGGTGTTTCTGGAATTTTGCATCAATCAGTTCTGCAGCAATATAAATGCCCGGGTTAATGTTTTCCATGGTAAGAACGGCAAGAACGGTGCGGCTGTCAATTTCCAGATCAGAGTAAGATTTGGAGCGGTCACAGATAACCAGTGCACGTTCAGCATTTTCTATTTGAGCGCGTTTAAGAGTTGCTTCATCTGCAAAGTCTCCGGCAACATAGTTTAATTCCTTAAAGCGTACCTGAGAACGAACCTGTTCAATCTGCTCTGCGGCATCGTTTACCAGGACTATCATATCCGGAGTGATATCGGGATTGGAGTTTAACACGCTGTCCAGAATCTTTTCAAAACCGGGGCGCCATCCGCACAGTAAAAAATGTCCTCTCATTTTACGCAACTTCCTTAAACCTTTATTTTTTTGCATCTGTAAATCGGTAAAGTAAGACGCAAGTTTACCGGTAACCGCACTGAACAGTAACATACCAAACACCAGCAGTAACAGTGCTGACATTCGGCCGGGAACTGATTTGACGCAGTAGTCAAAGTAGGCAGCAAAAACCGCAACCAGCGTAAACCAGACAGAGTCAAACATTGTTTCAATGCCGCTTTCCGTCTGGGTTTCCGACTTATATACGACAACCGTAGCAATTCCAATGATGATAAAGATAAGAATCCAGATGTAGGTGAAGGGATTTTTTAAAATGTATTTAATGGTCTTCCACAGATGCTTTGCTCTGCTTCGAGAATTGTTTTTACTCATAACTTAGTTTTACTATACTACTTTATGGCGAAAGTAACAAGACGCGGATTCAGTCTTCGAATTCTCCGTATTCGCAGCCAAGGTGACCGACGGTAATATCGTCTATGAGTTCAAGCTTTTTTCCGTGACGTTTATACAGCTTTACGTTTCCGTAACCGTTGCCACCGTTCCACAGTTTTTTGAACCGTTTGTTTCCGTCAGGGTCTTCGTAGTTTACCCACAGCATGTCGCTTTTCTTGCATTTCATTTCGGTACGCATAAGCGCATGATGATTCTGCTGTTCTACATGCCAGACAATTTCTTCTGCGGTTTCTTCGTACGAGAAAGTTGTTTTGGTTCCCGTCCAGAATTTAGAGAAGTTAAATTCATACGGTTTACCTTCGTACCAGAATGCGCTTAACAGTTTGCGTTCCAGTGCAATTCCAAACACTTTGGGACGACCGCCGCCAATATCGAATACTGAATTGGTAAGACGTTTGCCGGATACATTGCTGACCAAATCATTAGAAGAAAGCCACACCCACGGACTGGTAAATCCGCAGCCCCAGTTTTTATCTGCATAGCCGTACGAGTTTTCTCTTTTAACGGTGTAGGATTCTCCGTTCAGTGTAATGGTTCCACTTACTAAGGTTTTCATGCCTTCTGCGTGCCAGTACATTTCAAATGCTTTTAACGCGCGGAACAGAGCACTTGCTCCAAAGCCGACATTGAAGGCAACCTGTTTGTCCAGTTCAAGATTCCAGCTCATGCTTCCTGCATCGCACATCCATTCAGGGTGAGAAGCAGCATCCTGTTCACTTATGTTGATGGAACCCAGCAGTTTTGTGTCGCTTGCAAAACAGTCATCGGCACTTACTGAGTAGGGAGCCTTACCGTGAAGGTTTACATCTTTCCATGCAAAAAAGCGGTGCAGCTGTACTTTATTGCTTCCCCAGCAGCCTGCCTTAACCATAAGATATGACGGTTTTGTTCCGTCTGCTTTATTCTGCGGTAACTGTCCTAAGGTTGGTGTTTCTTTTGCCAGTGCGGGATTGCACAGAAAATATTCAATAAAAAACGGAACTTCCTGTCCTGTTGCATCATTGACGGCAGTAAATGAATGCCACCACCAGTCGTATCCTCGTTTTTTGAATTTTCCGGTAAGCATACAGGCATTTCGGCGCTCATCTTTCTTGTTAAACATGGAAATCTCCTTAAACTAAACTGACGGTATAGTTTATAAAATATACAAAATCGGGAAAAACGGCAAGTGATGTCAGATATTTAAAAAAATGAAAATAATAATCATTATCATATTGACAAAAAAGTCTGATTTTGCTAGGTTATGATAACAATTATCAATTTCAGGAGATGTAAAATGAATTGTTCAAAAAAATTGCTACTGGCTCTGTCAGTTTTAGTACTTTTCTTTGCTTCTTGTTCAAAAAAAGAAGACTCTAGGTCAACAGAAGCAAAAAAATTGTCTGTTGTGGTAACAACTTTCCCCCAGTATGATTGGGTTCGTGAAATAGCTGGTTCTGCTTTGGAGGATATGGATTTAACACTTCTTATCAACAATGGCGTAGACTTGCACAGCTATCAGCCTTCAATTCAGGATATAGCAAAAATCAATCAGTCTGACCTTTTTATTTATGTAGGCGGAGAAAGTGATGCTTGGGTTGAAGATTCTCTTGTTGAAAATGTACGAGCGCTTAGTTTGCTTGAAACTTTGGGAGACAAAGCTAAGGAAGAAGAAGTTGTCGAAGGTATGCAGGAAGAAGAACATGAGCATGAGCATGAAGAGGAAGAAGTTGAATATGACGAACACGTCTGGCTTTCTTTGCGCAATGCACAGCTTTTGTGTTCTGCTATAACAGACCTTTTGTGCCAGGCTGATTCCAAAAATGCTGCTCTCTATACTGCAAATTGTGCATCTTATAACGAAAAACTGAGTCAGTTAGACAGTCAGTATAAATCTATGGTAGAGGGAGCAAAACGAAAGACAGTACTTTTTGGCGACCGTTTCCCCTTCCGTTACTTGTGTGACGATTATGACATTACCTACTATGCAGCTTTTGTGGGTTGTTCAGCAGAAACAGAAGCAAGTTTCCAAACTTTGGCTTTCTTGGCACAAAAACTTACCGAACTTGATTTACCCTGTGTCTTCCAGATTGAACGAGGCAACAGTAAGCTGGCGAATGCTATTATTCAGAATAGTGGTAACAAAAAGGCCAGCGTATGTGAACTTAATTCTTTGCAATCGGTTACTTCACGCGATATTGCAGCAGGAAGCACTTATTTAGGCATAATGGAACAGAATCTAGAAATTTTGAAAAAAGCTCTTAATTAAAAGAAATTTGTCCTAGTAAAAAAAATTGACCTGTGGTATACTTTCCCCGAAGAACACTTTTTTTTCGGGGATTATTTATGCGTATTTTAAAAAGAATTTTGCTTGTGGCACTGACAATAGTGTTGCTTTCGTCTTGCAAATCAGAAAAGAAGCTGTCTGAAACAATTACAGGCTGGAAGTACTTTGTTGGTGACAATACGGCATGGTCTGCGAGCGACTACAATGACAGTGCTTGGGAGCATCTTGATAATTCTTCTGTCTATGTGGGAGATACTCATTATGCGTGGTTGCGAGTAACGGTTCCTGTTCCACCGTCATTGCATGGAAAAAAACTGTGGCTGGGAATGAGTCGCTTTAATGCCGCTGCCGATGTGTATGCCGATGGAGCTTACATTGGTAGCCGTGGTCGCTTGCCTCCTGACGAAATGGTTCGGGTTGAAGGCAATATTTCTATTAACATTCCTACTTCTGCAATTCACGACGGAGAAGTTACTCTTGCGGTTCGCATGTATGGACCAACAGACTGTATTACCGAAATAAACTTTTTCCTTCAGAATGATGCAAAGGCATATTTTGAAAACGTTGTTCACAATCAATTTGGTCAGCGTTTCTTCCTTATGCTTACCGTTTTGTGTGTTTTCATTATGTTGTATTCATTTGCAGGATATTTGGGAAACACAAAAGACCTTGCTTACCTTAACTTCTCTTTGAGTATGCTTTTCATTTCCATTTATCTGTTTGATATTGGATCTGAAATTATTTTCCTTCCCTACAATCTTAACCGTTCACTCTGTCGTGCTTGTTTGCCCATTAGTATGATGTTTATGGGTCTGTTCCTTAACCGATTCTTCAATCGTAAACACTACAAGACCTTGCTTATTCTTTCGCTCATTTTTGATGCGATAGATGTAATTGCTTACTTGTGCTGTATTGGAAATCAGGCGGCAATGGACATGATGTTTAACATTATGCTTTTGCCAGTTGTGGTTATTATTGTGTACGGATTTGTTACTTCAACACAAGCTTTCAAACAGCGTGGTGCCTATGCGCTTAATATGTTCTTGGGCTTTACCATTGGAGCAGTTCTTGCACTGCATGATGTTATTTACTCCATTATTGGAAAAGTTCCTTTTATGTGGACACAGGCAATTTCATTCTTTGCAGTAGACCTTGCTATCTTTATTACACTGAGTGTTCGTTCTGCAAAATCTCAGAAGCAGGTTGTTGCTCTTGCCCAGCGCACCGAAGAGCAGCATAAACGCCTTGTCGAAATCATGGGTTCTGCACAGAAACTTGCAAGCGAAACTGCAGACATTTCTGACGAACTTGCAGATTCAGTTGAAGCAGTTACCCAGGCTGCACGCACTTCGCGCGATAAAGTTCTTGTCATCAACAATGCAATTCACGAACAGTCATCGGTTCATACACAGACTGCAGATACCGTCACACAGCTTGCACATTCACTTAAAGACATGAACAACGAGTTTGATACGACAACAGACAGTATTCAGTCTACTGCAAGCGGAACCCGTACCGTTATGGAAGGAATTGCAAACGTAAGTGAAGGTATTTATTCCGCAGAAAACTTTACCCGCTCACTCAATTCAATAACCGCAACCGGTTCTGCAGACATGAAGAAACTGCTTGAAGTAATTGAATCAATTCAGAAATCTTCTGCAGAAATTCTGTCGGTTGTTAATGCACTTGATGACTTTGCACAGCAGACAGACCTTCTTTCAATGAATGCCTCTATTGAAGCAGCTCACTCCGGTGAATCAGGAAAAGGTTTTGCCGTTATTGCTCACGAAATCAAAGACCTTGCTGCACAGAGTTCTTCACGTTCAACAAAGATTGCAGAAATCATTACCTCGGTTATTAAGAGCATTAAGGAAAGTGTTAAGCTTACCGAACGCGTTAACCAGACCTTCCTTATGATTCAGACTGGTGCTGAACAGAGCGTTGATAAAGTTACTGATGCAGCAAACAGCATTAAACAGCAGCTTGAAACGGGTGCCGCAATTTCTCACGAAGCAGAAATTATGGCAAACTCTGCAGACCGTATGCGTGAATCAGTAAGCACTCAGCGTATTTACTCTTCACAGGTGCTTGCAAATATGGAACGCCTGACCGTCGCTTCTCAGAAAGTAGATGATGCAAGTTCTGACATTGAAGACGGAGCAAAGGCTCTTGCAGAAGAAGTTGAATCACTTAATACACTTGCTGAGCGAACGCGCAAAACTGCACAGGCGCTCAAAAAGCTGATGGTTACGGAGTAACGTATGAAAAAATTTGTACTGCCTGTTTGTCTTACGGTTGCCTTTATTGTGTTTACCGTTCTGGTGTGCTGCATAGATGCCCAGCCGGTTGCCCCCGATGGTTCTCTGGTTGGCTTTGCAACAATAAATCAGGCAGTGCATAAATTCTTTGGCATAAGCAATACCTGGTACCGCGTAACGCAAATCTTAGGACTGGTTGCTATAGTCGTAGCCTTTGCGTTTGCGGTCGTAGGTTTTGTTCAGCTGCTTCAGCGAAGAAGTTTTGTTCAGGTTGACCGCAGTCTGATTGTGTTAGGCTGTGTGTATGTTGCAGTCATTGTGCTGTATATTCTGTTTGAAAAACTTGCACTCAACGTACGTCCTGTCCTGACCAGTGAGGGATTAGAGCCTTCATATCCTTCTACACATACCCTGCTTATCCTTACCATTTTTGGAACTGCACGCTATCAGTTAAAACAGTATGTTTCAAATAAAAGCTGGCAGATTGTAATTGATGTGCTGTGTCTGCTGGTTATGGTAACGGCTGTTGCGGGGCGTCTGGTGTGCGGAGTTCACTGGTGTACCGATATTGTTGGCGGTGTGATTCTGTCACTTGCACTCATTCGTTTTTACAAAGCCTTTGCATAAGAATACCGTACTCGAACTGCTTCTGTGGGCAGGCACATATCTTCTTCCGCTGATTAACGGTCTGCGTATTCGGCTACAATGTCGCGGACGGGTTCCAGATAGGTGCTGCCAAATAAGTTCAGATGATTCAGCAGGTGATACAGATTGTATAAGTCGCGCCGCTGTTCATATCCTTCCATAAGCAGGCCTTCTGCTTTATAGGTTTCGTAAAAGGCTTGACTGAATCCCCCGAATAACTGTGTCATTGCAATGTCTGCTTCTGCATGTCCTACATAACAGGCGGGATCAATGAGCCACGCGTTACCGTCAGACCCGCACATAACGTTTCCCGACCACAAGTCTCCGTGCAGTAAAGACGGCTTTCCCGGTTCCACAAGAAGTGCATCTAAGTGAGAAAGCAGTTTGTCGCATTTTTTCTTAAATGCCGCATCAAAGTAGTGATCTGCTTTTTTAAACTGAGGAACAAGCCTGCAGTCTCTGAAAAAAGAAATCCAGCTTGCGTGAGCGTTGTTGTACTGGTTACCTGCGCCAATAAAATTGTTTGCATTAAAACCGAATTTTCCTCCACTCACGAATTGTGTTGTGTCTGCTTTATGCATGAGTGAAAGATTGTGAGCAAAGGCTTCCCAGTAATCTGCTTTTTTGGGTGCGCTTTCTATGACATCCATCAGTAAAAACGAATAGCCTACCTGTTCACCGTCGTCGGTGCCGGTACACAGAATGTGCGGTGTCTTAAGCGTTCCGGTTTGTGCAATTGCCTGTAAGCCTGCGCTTTCTGCAAAGAAAAAATCGACATGCTCTTTTGCATTTGCCTTCATAAAAACTTTTGCACCATTGGTAAGCGTTAGTGCATACGAGCGGTTTATGTCACCACCGCTGACACGGTCGGTATGATCAAGGGCTGCACTTTTACCAAACAGTTCTACCAGTGCCTGTGCTAAAGATGTAAAGTGTGGAATGGATGTATTCATATGCAAATTGTAACCGATTATTGCATAAAAAAGTCAATACCCCGCTAATCTTTACCAAAACGCAAAACTGTGGCACAATAGGCGCACGTATGGAATTTACACAAGAACAAATTGACGCAATTTCAGTTAATGAAGTTGAAATCATGAAGCGCATAGCCGCAGAATTGAACATTAAAATCAATCAGGTAAGCGCTGTTATCAGTCTGGTTGCGGAAGGATGTACCATTCCGTTTATTTCCCGCTATCGAAAAGAAAAGCACGGTTCTTTGGATGAAGTTCAGGTTCGCGATTGTGACCACCTGTTTACTTCGTACAAAAATCTTGAAGAACGCAGACTTGAAATCGTAAAGGGAATTTTTGCACAGAACAAACTGACCGAAAGCCTTTACAATGCTGCAATGAATGCAAAGACACTTGCAGAACTTGAAGACCTGTGGGCTCCGTTCAAAAAGAAAAAGAAGACACGCGGAATGGTTGCCGCAGAAAAAGGTCTTGAACCGCTTGCAGATTTTATTGCCGACAGCGAAAACAATGATGCGGCCGTTGAAGCAAAAGCCAGTGAGTTTGTAAAAACTGATGTTGCAGAAGAACTTATTGTTGCCACTGCAGAAGATGCAATTAAAGGTGCTCAGGATATTCTTGCGGAACGAATCAGTCAGGACAGCGCAAACCGTGCTGCAGTACACGACCTGTATATTGCAACCGGCAACATGGAAACAAAAGGAATTGTTCCCGACGGACAGGATGCAGAAACTGCAGAAAAAATGTCAACGTACAAAATGTACTGGGATTATTCTGAACCGCTTAATCAGATTAAGCCGCACCGCATTCTTGCCATTAACCGTGCAGAGCGTGAAGGTGCACTTGAAGTTACGCTTGATGTAAGTGTTGATGATGCAGTCAAAGCAATTCAGAAAAAATTTAAGCTGGGTAACAAATACTACGGCGAAGCAATTGAAGATGGCGTTGTGCGTCTGCTTTCACCTGCAGTTCTCCGCGAAATCCGCAGTGATGAATTTGATGAAGCTGATGCTCACGGAATTGGTGTCTTCAGCGAAAACTTAAAGAACCTTCTGATGCAGCAGCCCATTAAGGGAAGCCGTGTTCTTGGCGTTGACCCTGGAATCCGTACCGGAACAAAATGTGCTGCCCTTGACGAAACCGGTAAGTATCTTGGCTACTTCCTTATCAAACAGGTAAGTGCTCCCGATGAAGCATACAATCTGGTAAAGCTTGCAATTAAGAAATACGACATTCAGGTTGTTGCAGTCGGAAACGGAACCGGCAGTCAGGAAGTGCAGGCTATCGTAAGCAAAGTAATCAGCGAAAACTATCCCGACGTTCGTTACACTGTTGTAGATGAAAGCGGTGCTTCTGTTTACAGTGCAAGTGACATTGCCCGCGAAGAGTTCCCTGACTTAGACCTTACCATTCGTGGTGCAATCAGTATGGGACGCCGTTTGCAGGACCCGCTTGCAGAACTGGTAAAGATTGATCCGAAAGCAATCGGTGTTGGTCTGTATCAGCATGATGTAAATCAGAAAAAGCTGAGCGACACGCTGGATGAAGTAGTTGGCTCTGTAGTGAATCAGGTTGGCGTAAACTTAAATACGGCATCTGCTTCTCTTTTGAAATATGTTTCCGGAATCAATTCTTCTCTTGCAAAAAAGATTGTTGCTTACCGTGACGCTAACGGAAAAATTACCAGCCGTGAAGATTTGAAAAAAGTTGCAGGACTGGGACCAAAAGCGTACGAACAGTGTGCAGGATTCCTTAAGATTCCCGAAAGCGAAAATCCGCTGGATAACACCTGGGTTCACCCCGAAAACTATGCAGTTGC
The DNA here is from genome assembly GCA_902766125.1 of uncultured Spirochaetaceae bacterium. Lineage (GTDB taxonomy): Bacteria > Spirochaetota > Spirochaetia > Treponematales > Treponemataceae > Treponema_D. The sequence continues at coordinate 26,230 of CACXCG010000019.1, forward strand.
AAGTGAAGTACTTCCGCTTATTCAGAAAAACGAAAAGATTTCTGCTGACTTGAAAAAACAGCTGGAAGAAAAATACGGTGTCGGTGAAACAACCATTAACGATATTGTTGAAGAACTTGCAAAACCTAACCGTGACCCGCGCGACGAATACCCTGCACCCATCATGCAGAAAGGTGTCGTTAAGTTTGAAGATTTGACGGTTGGCATGAAAGTTACCGGAAAGATCCGTAATGTTGTAGACTTTGGTGCCTTCGTTGACATTGGTCTTCACGAAACAGGTCTGATTCACGTAAGCGAACTGAGCGACAGTTTTGTAAGCGACCCCATGGAAGTAATCAAAGTTGGTGACATAAAAGAGTTTACGATTATCGGCCTTGATACCGACCGCAAACGAATCAGTCTTTCGTTAAAGAGCGATGCCGGTTCTCGTTTAGGCGGAACAACAGGCTCTTCTTCCGGTTCAGAACGCAGTGCTTCTTCGGGAACAGGCAAGAAACGCGTTGTTGTGGTTAAAAAAGGTTCTTCTGCAGCCTCTGGTGCCGGAGCAAAACCTGCTTCAGACCGCAAGCCGTATGCAGACCGTTCTCACGACAGACAGAGCGCAGGAAGCGATGACGGAATGTACTACAATCCGTTTGCAGCCCTGTTAAAGAAATAGTTATCTGTTTGTAATACAAGAAAATAACACTAAGAAAGCCAGTGTCTTTGTGATGCTGGCTTTTTTGTTTGGGTTTATTCTTTCTTGTTTAAGCAAATAAAGCTATGGTATAATAAACTAATGGCTTCATCGTTCGATTGCTTTGAAAAAGAATTTCCTGTACTCACTAAACTTGGTAAATTAGCAGAATCTTATTGCGAGGCAGATCCGAATGGGGCTTTATATAAAATCAGAAAAATTGGTGAAACTATTACGGCTCTTATATACCAGTATGATAATACTGTCTGTCCAACTGGTAATGTGAATGATGTAAGTCAGGTCACAAGAATCAATACGCTTGAAGATTACGGAATAATCAACCACCTTCTTGCAAAATCCTTCACACGCCTTAGAAAAATCGGAAACGAAGCGGTTCACGAAGATTTGGATTCTTCTGTTTTGGTTGAAGAGCTTTTGCCGATTTCTTACAGTCTTTGCTTTTGGTTTGCGGAAACTTACGGAACAAAGGAAAACGCGGCAAATAAAGAATATGTTCCGCCAAAAAATCTTACTTCTATTGCAAAGAAGAAAGTCGTAGTAAAAGTAAAAAAGCCGCAAGAGTTTACCGCTGAACAAAAGAAAGAAGACGACTCTGAGAATAAGCTTATTGAGCTTGCAAAAGAGGCCGCCGCTTCCGCTCCAAAGATTAAATTAGAACTTCGACGCAATCGTTCCTTTAAGGCGAATCGCGCGCGTCCTCTTACAGAGGCGGAAACCCGCGAGCTTATTGACGATGTCACTTGCAAAAATTTTTGATGTAAAATTATAAGAAAAAATGATGTTTTTTATGGGTCTATCTGGGGTGAAATGAGACTTTTCGGGGCTAAATTTATGGGACGATTGGCTAAATAATTTCGCTTTATGTAGGCTTCTACAGCGGTTTTTGTAAGGGCAATTTGCTTTTCATTGACCATTCTCTCTATGGTGGGTTCAGAAACATTAAGTATTGCCGCCAAAAGGTTTTTTGTTAACCTTTCGGGAACTTGGGGCAATAGATTTATACCATCATAAGCTGTTGAAAAGAACTGTTTTGCAAGGTCTTCATCAATATCGTTGTCGCTGATTATGTTCATTTTTCCTCCCTGTATTTATACTCAGAATGGTAAGCATGAAAAGTCACTGATTTCAAAGTCGTATACCCAATCATCTGCTTTTAAGTCGGTGTCTTTTCCGTATCTAATGCAGATTGAGGGGATACTTGCAAAGCCGAATTTTGATGTGTAAGCGCGTCTGAATCGGCAGGGCAAGATTAATTTTTTGGGGAATTCTATGGCAGAGATTTCTTTTGTCGAAGATGGGGTTGTAAGCTTTCTAAAGAAGTCGAATCCTTTTTCTTCACCGAATTTTTGGATAAACGCATTGCTGACTCTTGTATCCCAATAAGCGTTTCTGATGCGATATTCATGTTTTTTTCTTCCTGATTCATATTCATTCCACCAGTGATTTGTGAGTATAAAGTTGAGCATTATTCATTTCTCCTCTGGTGGCTGCCAATCAGGAATGTCATTTACCCGGTGTTGAGTTAGTTTGCTGTTCTTGATTTCTTTATCTGCGCAGTGCGAACAGAATGTGTGTTTTGAGTCTGCCCACCAGCAGAAGCCGTATTTCGGGTGGTAACATGGGTTGTTATATGTACATCCACATTTTCTACATTTTTCTTTAGCCATTTTCTTTTCCCTCCTCTTTGTCCGGGATTATCTGATATTTCCAGTTGTCGTCGCATAAGATCTGGCATAACAGAACCATTATTTCACCGTAGCATAAGTCTTTGCATTCTACGGATTCTTTGTCATCGTTGCTTATGAATTTCAATATCATTTGCTCTGTCCTCCTTTGTTTTTCTGCTGGATTTTGTGTTTTAGTTTAGCCAGGATAACGGCGGTTTCTGTTTGTTCTGCGGATTCGGATCTGAGTTTTTGATGATTCAGAATTGCATTTTCATTCCTAGTAATGCACATCAGATTTTCAATGCTGCAGTTGTAATGATTGCCGTCCTTAAAGCTTATCATGCAGCCTGCTGGAACTTTGCCGTTATGTTTTTCCCACTCCATAATGTGTTTGAAACGCCACTGTTTTGGCTCTGCAATTTTAATTTTCAGATAGCCGTCTGTGGTCATTACTTCGGTTCCAACTGGTACGTGATTGTGCGGCATCTGACCTTTCTTGAACCATCCTTTTTCAGATCCAGGAACACAATATCCTTTCTTTCCTTTGTTGGCTGGAACATGGCCTTTTTCAAAATGTCCTGTAAGTCCTGAGACTAGATGCATTCTGGCTCGCAGTCCTTTTATTCCTTCTGGTGTGTAATCTGTGCCAAAGGTTGAGTTCAAAAGCTCTGTGATTTCCCTGGCTGATTTACCCTTGTTATTTTCAATCAGGAATTTACGTATATGCGGTGGATAGCGTTCTTCTTTCATTTCACACCTCCAAGAAGCTTCTGGCGTGATGCTGATTCTGTTGAACTGTCTTTAATTGCCAGGAGAGCTGGCATATCTTTATTTAAAAGATTGCAATTTTCCATTGTCTTTATTGCCTGGATCTGTACATTTGCAACTTTGAGAATCTGTGAAGAAACGGAGCTTATGGCACTTGCTTTTTTCAGTGTTTTTTCAAGTTGCTGCGGATCTTTTTCCAAGTCATCATCTTCCAATTCTTCAAGCATTGCAAAAAGATGATTATTCAAATCTGCAAGATTATTTTTCATTTGTTTTCCTTCTGCGTTATGCAGTTTTTTCTTCCAGCTTTTTATGCGGAAGCGATTTCAGGTATGCGTAAAAGGCTGCTTCGACATCCTCGGCGGGGTCTATGAGGTATTCGGCAAGACTCCACCAGGGGATGCGGATGATTGTGTCGCGGATTACTACGCAGTCTAGGCGGTAGTAGTTCAAAAGGGTCTGAATCTCGTCGTAAGTTATGCGGAGCATGGCGCAGACTTCTTTGGCGCGGTACATGTAACGGGCACCGAGCTGTGCGTTGCGGATTATACGGCGGATCAGGCGGTCCTTTTCTTCTGCATTGAGCGGAGGCTGCGACATTTCCTCTTTGGTAAAAAGGCA
>CACXCG010000020.1 GCA_902766125.1 uncultured Spirochaetaceae bacterium
CTTGTTGATATCAAAAAAGCAATTGGCGGAAGTATTGAGCTTAGAAGTAAGAAGGATCTTATTGAAGGCTTTATTTCAAAAATCAATACATCAACTGATATTCAAAAAGACTGGCTTGAATATATCAAGAAAAAGAAGGTTGAAGAGCTTGCTACTATTACTGCAGAATTAAAGTTAAAGCCTGAAGAAACTAAAGCTTATGTAGAAAATGCTTTCCGTGATGGAACATTGCGAACTACTGGAACTGACATTGATAAGATTCTTCCTCCAACATCACGATTTGGAGGTGGTAACAGAAGCGAAGTGAAGAAGAATGTAATCCAGAGATTGACGGAATTCTTTGAGAGATATTTTGGTGTATAAAAAACTCCTGACCAGAACAACATCCTGATCAGGAGACTCTTATTTCTTTTTCTCACCCAATTTCGCGGATTCGTTCTACAATGCTTGCTTTTGAAAGTGCTTTGTAGGATAGAAGCGGAACCAGTAAGCCAAGCAGTGTCATGACAGGTATCATCAGTACAACCGGTGTGATTGAAAAATGTGCAGAATAAAACCAGAACATACTGTCTCCTAAGCCGTTTACTGCCGGTACAAAAAGCAGAGAGAGAAGGAGGGCAATAAGACCTGAGCCGACGGTGTATATCATTCCCTCTATTACAAGCATTTGTGTTACCTGCGTTCCGGTCATTCCTATTGCCTGTAAAACTGCGATTTCATTTTTCCGTGCAATAATGCTTGCCATAACCGTATTACAGTAGTTTAAGATTCCGACAAAACCTATAATCAGACAGAGAACTCCGCCTAACAGTGTAAACATTTTCTTAAAGTCTTCAAACTCTAAGCGTTTAATTGCCTTGCTTTCATAGGTAAGGCCTGAACTTTCCTCTTTAAGCTGATGCAGATAGTTTTCTGCGTTTTCTTCTGCTTCCTTAGAGTCTGTGTCAAAGGCATAGTATACCGGCATGACATTTGTTCCAAAATCTTTTTTCAGATTATCAGAAGATGCAATAACGTTATATCCAAACGACGTTTTTCTAAGACCGATATCCTCAGGAACTCCCACATACGCACAGACGGTATATTCACTTTCGGTTACTCCGGTATAGGTTCCGGTAATGGCCTCCTGCTGGCTGTATGTATAATCAGCAGAAGCGGCGTTTGCAATTGTAATGGTGTCGCCGATTTTCGGAGCATATTCATCCAGTTCATATAATCCGTTTTCGTACCGGTGTGTAATCAGTGCAATGTATTTTTTGTTTCTGTCTTTAAGCAGCGAAAGATCTCCTTCGTAAGCAGTAAGTTTGTTGATTAAAAAATCATCCATGCCTTCCATAAAGCAGTTTATGTAGTACATGCCGTCTTCTGTTGCAGTATAAGAAACCGGTTCTGCCTGTGTGTACTGGTACTGATTGTATTTTTCTTCGCTTACTTTCATAAGCGGAATGCCGATTACGTCGTATGCAATTCCTTCGTCAGCAGCAGAAACATTTTCTTTTACCAGATTGATTTCTTCTTCTGTAATTGAATTCTGTTCTGCTCCCTGGAATTTGAAGTATGAATAGTTTCCGACAATAAAATCTGCAGATATTGATTTTGCAATCCATTTTTCAGAATCAAATCCGCCGGTAAACATGTTTACTGCATTCAGAATAACCAAAGACAGTGCCAGTGACGTAAACACAAGAATTGTTTTCTTTTTGTTCCGCTCTGTATTTGCAAATGCCATCTGTGCAACGCGTGCACCTCTTGTTGCCTTTTTCTTTTTTGAACCGGTCATGCCGTCATTGAATCGTAATGCTTCTATTGGCGAAACTTTTCCTGCCATGCGTCCTGGTTTTGTTACTGAAAGCAAAATGGTAATCACTTCAAAAACAGCGGCACTTACAAAGATAACCGGAGATGTGCTGATTGTCTGTGCGCTGCCTGAAAAGGTTGTTGTTCCAATCACAAACGGAGTAAGCACTGCGCCTAAGAAAAATCCCAAAAGCAAGCCTATGGGAATTCCTACGATGCCCAGTGCTAATGCCTGTAACCGTATGATAGATTTAACCTGCTTTTGTGTGGTTCCAATGGTTTTAAGTAGGCCGTAAAAGCGGATATCATTTGCAACGGAAATCTGGAAAACATTGTAGATGATAAGATAGCCGGTAAAAATTATAAGGAGTAAAAATGCTGCCAGAGGAACTGCTGTTTCAAGCACTTCGTCTTTGTCTGTGTTCGTTGCGGTGTATCCGGGATTGACGCCAAAGCGTATGTCTTCATAGGTAAATCCGCTGTCTTCAATAATTGACTGCATCTTGTTCCATGCATTGAAAGAAGAAGAGAGCATTACGTCTAAATCAATTTTTACAGAATCGTAACCTTTCTTTTCAAGCTGCTTAGAAAATTCTTTTGCGTACTCTTTTGATACGTTGATGTAATGAGCAGGGCTGAGTGAGTCGAAGTCCCAGTAGCCTGTCAGAATAAAGGTGTCGGTATAGGTGCTGTCTTTTTCTCCGACTAAGTTAAAAGTAAGCTCTATGCTTTGACCTAAGACGCTGTCATATCCAAGAAGTTTGAGTGCTTCGGTATCCATTATCACTTCGTTTTTTGCTGAGGGCATGTGTCCTTCTTTCAGTTCTATGAAAGACCATTTTGCGGTGTTATCATCCATGTAACTGATTTCTGCAGACTGGTTCCTGAAAGAATTGTCTTCAATTACACCAAAGATCATGCGCTCTCCGTAAGCGTTAATGTTTTTGTGTGCAATAAGTTTTTCTTCCTGTTCCGGTGTAACGCTCTTAAAGCTTCCGTGCATGTATCCGCCCAGCTGTCTGAACATATTGTTTTCATATGAAGCAGTGATTGAAAGCATGATGGTAAACACAGAGGTAAACAAAACCGCTGTCAGTATAATTGCAAAGATGGTGATGAGGTTTCTTCGCTTGTTTGAAAAAAGTAATTTGCCTGCAAGTCTGAATATGCATTTTCTGTTGTTGACTTTCATAAACCGCTATCTCCTTTTTGATTCAGATGCAATGTGTCCGTCTTCAATTCTGATGATTCTGTCGGCAAGCTGAGCAATTTCGTCGTTGTGGGTAATCATGACAATAGTTTGGCCGTACTTTTCTGCAGAAATTTTTAAGAGGCTTAACACATCCTGTCCTGTTTTGGAATCAAGATTACCGGTTGGTTCGTCGGCAAGAATAATTGCCGGTCTGAATGCAAGTGCCCGTGCAATGGCAACCCGCTGCTGCTGTCCGCCGGAAAGCTGATTGGGCAAAGCTTCTTTTTTTGCAGACAGCATCAGTGTGTCAATTATTTCTTCAACATAGTCTGTATCAATTTTTTCGCCGTCAAGTTCCAGCGGAAGTACAATGTTTTCATACACATTTAATACGGGTACCAGATTGAAGGCCTGAAATACAAAGCCGATTTTTCTTCTTCTGAAAATGGTAAGTTCATCATCGGTAAGCTTAGAAAGCGGAAAGTCATCTATGGTTACTTCTCCGGATGTCGGTCTGTCCAGTCCACCCAGCATGTGAAGCAGTGTAGATTTACCGCTTCCTGAAGTTCCTACGATTGCAAGAAATTCACCTTTGTTAACTTCCAGATTTACACCCGAAAGAGCACGGACTCCGTTTTCTCCCTGACCGTAAACTTTTACCAGGTCATTTGCTTTCAGAATACTCATTTCAAACCTCGTTTCGAAAAAAAAGTGTGCAGAAGCCTTTCTTCTACACACTCAGTATGGCATATAAATCTTTCCAGATTCTTTCATAAATAAAGAAAATTCTGTCAGTTTTGTAAGATTTTAAGATATACAAGGAACTCGGAACCTTCGCCTTTTTTTGACTTAACTTTAATGTATCCGCCGTCTTTAGTGATTATCTCCCGTGCAAGGTACAAGCCTATGCCGACTCCTTCTTTTTCGCGGGAAGCCTGAAGCCTGCCAAAGCGTGCAAAAATCTTTGGAATGTCTTCTTCTGCTATACCAATACCGGTGTCTTTAATGCTAATGCAGGCAAACATATCTGTGCTGCTTACAGTGATGGAAATGCTTCCCCTGTCGGTATATTTTATGGCGTTGTCAACAATGTTGCATAATGCTTCTACGGTCCACTTGTAATCAAAACAGGCTGCCGCATTCGTGCCGGTAACAGAGAAGTCTAAGCCTTTTGCCTCTGCTTTTTTACGCATGGCAGAATCCACTTCTTTTAGCAGTCGGTCCACTTCATCGGTTTTAGGTTCGATTGTAAGGATTCCGTTTTCAAGCCGGGAAAGCTTAATCAGTGCATCTATAAGAAACCGCAGTTTTTCTGCTTCGTTTTCTATTGCGTTAAGGCTTTCTTTCTGTTCTTCAGATAATTCTGTTTCATGTAACAGTTCACTGTGAAGCAGCAGGTTTGTAACGGGTGTTTTTGTCTGATGAGAAATATCTGCAATAAGCGTTTTGATTTTATCGCGGTCTTTGCGGACATTTTCTGCAGAAAGGGCAGAGGACTGAAGATAATCTGATAATTTTGATTCTATCTTTGAGGTTCTGTCTTCTGTAAATTGTTTTTCATGGAAGTCGCCCTTGATAGCCTGATTCAGCATTCGTTCAACATTATCAAGAATCTTTTTGTTTTTACAGATAGTGTACACACTAAATGCCAGGGCCGCTGCTGACAAAATACAGACAAGTACAGGTAACAGGTTATTCATTGTTTTTTACCCACACATAGCCAAGTCCGTAGACGGTTTTAATGTAATCTTTTGCATTCAGTTTGTCGCGGAGCCGCTTCATTGCAACAGAGAGTGCATTTTCATCAACATATTCAGCGCCGTCTGTCCACAGCCTGTCTATAAGTTTGTCGCGTGAAAGGGTAACTCCCTGATTGCTTACCAGAAGTTTTAGAAGACGCTGTTCTGTCTTGCTTAAAGAAATCTCTTCTCCGTTCGTTTTAAAAATCATGCGTTCAAAGTCAAACGAAAAGGAATCAATGCAGATAACATCTTTGCCTGCGGAAGTTTCTGTTTTTCTAAGCTGAGTGTTTACACGTGCACGCAATACACTTAAAGAAAACGGTTTGGTAACATAATCGTCGGCTCCCAGTTCAAGACCTTTTACTATGTCGGCATCTGTGTCATTGGCAGACAGAAGAATGATGGGGTAGGAAAGATTTTTTGCCCTGAGCTCTTTGACAAGTGTAAGTCCGTTTCCGTCAGGAAGATTTATATCCAGCAGAATCAGTGACGGATTTGTTAACAGTATTTGTTCTCTAGCAGACTTGAGGTTTTCGCAGGAGACAATGCTTCTTGTTTCATCTTTTAAGGCTTTGCATAAACCTGCGCATAAATCCCTGTCATCTTCTACAATAACTATTTGAGTGTTTTTACTCATGTTTTTCTCTCTGAGTTTATTATACAATATGTCAGTTTAAATGTCACTCAAAACTAAAGCAAAAAAAATCCCGAGCAAGAGCCCGGGACTTAGTGGATTGCACCTGTGCTTTATGCAAGCAGTGCGTTTAATGCCTTTACAAATGCTGCGGGGTCAGTCAGTTCTGCGCCGTCAACAAGCAGTGCCTGATCAAGCAGTACTTCGCTTACCTTTGCAACATAGTCATCGGTTACTTCGCCTTCCAGTTTCTTTACCAGCGGATGGTCGCCGTTGATTTCGAGAATGGGTTTTACCAGAGATGCATTTCCCTGTCCCATTGCACGCATCATGCGTTCCATCTGAATAGAAGGATCGTTTTCGTCAATGACAACACAGCAGGGGCTGTCGGAAAGACGCTTTGAAAGAACAACATCTTTTACGCGCTCGCCCAGTGCCTTTTTGATTTTTTCCTGAACTGGTTTGAAGGCCTGTTCTTTTGCTTTTGCTTCTTCTTTGTCGATACCCAGTTCTTCATCGCTTCCGGAACGGTTAACTGCCTTAAGATCGAAGTCCTTATATTTTCCGTATGCGGGAATAACAATGTCATCAATATCATC
>CACXCG010000021.1 GCA_902766125.1 uncultured Spirochaetaceae bacterium
CGAACACGGAAGCCAAGCTCCCCAGCGCCGATGATAGTGCCCTTCGGGTGTGAAAGTAGGTCGCCGCCGGCTCTTTTTTTTCTTTTCCCTTAGTCATAAGGACAGTCCACCCGCTGTAGGGTGGATTTTTTTTGCCCGCCGCCCCTGTTACCCTTGCGACATCCTGTTCAGCATACTGAGCCTCTATTACCCTTACGACAATGTGTTAAACAGACTGAGACCCGCTTACCAATGCAATACGTGCATTAGCAAACAGGGCCCTTATCCTTGAGACAAAGTGTTAACAGTCAGATTACTTAATTCTTTCCAGCAGCTGTTCCGGTGTCAGTTCAGTGCCGGTTTTTATGTTGTACTTAAAGTTTTCGTAAACATAGTCATCGTATTCTTTCTGATCTTCTTCTGACATATACGGAGATGCCTTGCAGGGAATGATTGCAGAAACACAGGTGTCTGCATACTTAGTTCCTGCATACACGCTTTTGATTGTCATGCGTACTTTTGTGGTCGCTTTTGGGAAGGCAATGTAGTTGAAATAGACATAGTCATCAAAATTGACATTCCATGAATCCCCGTTGACCAGGTCTTCAATAAGCACCTGCTTAAGCCGTGAGTTTTCCTTGTACAGCTTCAGTTTATCAAGCGTTACGTATCCGTTCAGAACAGACATTCCGTTCATTTCCTGTGTAAATTCAACCGTAACGGATTCTCCAATGCCGTTACCTTCAGCGCCTTCTACCCACGGAATGTGTTTGTAATTCCACCAGTAGGGGTGACAGGTGCAGCCTACTTCAAAACAGCGTCCCAGGTTTTTTGGACTGTAGGTTATGTTTCTTCCGCCTAAGGTTTCACTCAATGAAGAACTTGCAGTTATGGTTTTAATGTAATAGTCGTGATACTTTCCTGGTGTGTATTCTTCCTCTTCATCCTCATACCGCAGGTTTCCGTCATGTGCAAAATCAGAAAAATACTGATTTATCTGATCTCCAAAAATGAATAACAGTTTGTCATCGCTTCCGGGACCGTAGGTGAATTTTACAAAGCCGTCACTGTCAGTTGCAAGACAGCTGGTGTCATACTTTGCAAAGATTTTTAAATACGGGAATGAGTAATACAGTGCACTGTCACTTACATATAAATAAGATTCTCCTTCTTCGCCAATGCTCAGCTCCTGTACTTCTGCAGCGAAAGAAGAAAAATCAAAATCTTCTACAGAAATCAATCCGTCGTTTACTCCGCTTTCAATAAGAGATGCAAAGTATTCGTCTTCTTTGCTTTCATCATAAACTTCTATATCACCGCCGAAAATCCAGCCGTACTGCCGTGCTACGCGTGCATAATACCACCAGTCGCTTACGTTACCGACTTTGTATTTTTTCTGAGTTCTTCCGCAGATGGTAAAGTTTACGCCGTGATACAGTGTCTGATTTTCTTTTCCTGTTTCAAGCCGCGTTACTTTTTTGCTTCCCGAAATGCCGTCCCAGTTTATTGCGGGAACTGAAAGTTTCTGACTTTTTGTGTCCGGTTTTGAATACAGATAGGTGCTTGCAACCGGTGTGTAGGTTTCTTTTTTCAGCAGCACTGCATCGTATCCGTCAATTTTTGTATCTGAACCTGCTTCCAGTATCTCTGTGAATGAAGAATCATAAAACGCTGAATCTTTGTAAACAAAGGCACCCTTGTAGTCATAATCCAGATAGTCAGCTTTATATTCAATGACGCATCTTGTCCGTTCCTGATTTTTATTCTGCGGGAACATATAGTCAAGCATTTCCTGCTTTTGTTCGTCTGGTCCGTCACAGGCAGAAAAATCTATTGAATCCGGGTCCGGTGGATCAAGTACAAGGTATCCGAACTTCATTCCTTCTTTATCACCGTAATGAGCAACACCTTTTGCAAAGGATCTTCCGTTTCCCAGCCACAGCTGATATGTTCCGGTCATGTTGGTTTTATCCTGCCAGTTACCGTTAAGCCAGAAGTTCATGTTGTAACTTTGCCATAGGGAAGGAAGTAGGTCCGGTCCGCCCACCTTGGGAAATTCTGTGTACACGATTTCTTTTTCTTTTGGAGTGCAGCATGAAATGATCAGTGTGAAAAGAAGTGCAAGGCATGCGCAGGTGCATGCAGCAAGTTTTGTTGATTTGCGATACATTTGTACCCCCCCCCCCACATTTTTTTTGCAGGAGAATAATTTAATTTTTTCCAGTATATCATTTGTTGCAAACTTTTTCTATATAGCCTATACTTGAGTGCATGATTGTACCACGAGTGTTTTTAAACGCAAAAGAAGAGCGCGAAATAGAGCAGGGCTTTCCCTGGGTGTATGACAATGAAATTGCCTTTATGAAGTATGAACCGGAAGACGGATCTGGAATTCAATCCGTGCCGCTTGCTGACTGGCCTGGTAAAGAAGGCTCTCTTGTCGAAGTGTATGCAAAGGGCGGTGCCTTTCTGGGAACAGGTGTTATCAACCGTGCCTCTAAAATAACGGTCCGCATTTTTTCAAATCAGCATGCAGATGTCATTTCGCAGGATTTGCAGTCGTTCTGGGCAAAACGTGTCCGCGATGCAGTTAATATCCGCAGACTGAATTATACCGATACTGACAGTTACCGTCTGATTTTTGGCGAAGCAGATTTAATTCCCGGTCTGATTGTTGAACAGTATGTAAGCTCCGGTAAAGTGTATCTGGTGGTGCAGTTTCTTGCGCTTGCCTGCGAAGTGTTCCGCGAATACATTCTTTCTGCGTTAAAGACAAGCTGTGCTCCGTACGGCATTTATGAACGCAGTGATGCATCGGTGCGTGAAAAAGAAGGACTTGAAGGTAAGACCGGCTGGATTGGTGCTGAGCGCGAAGAAAAAATCATCATAGAAGAAAATGGTGTTCAGCTTGAAGTTGATATTGCCCACGGACAGAAAACCGGTTACTTCCTGGATCAGAAATGGAATCGTCGTGCAATCTGGAAACTCTGTCACGGAAAACGCGTGCTTGATGCCTTCAGTCACACGGGTGCCTTTGGTCTTAATGCGGTTTCAGGCGGTGCGCGTGAAGTTATCAGTGTTGATATTTCAGAAGATGCAGTCTGCATGATACAGCGTAACATTCAGCTTAACCATGCAGAAAAGAAAATGTCTGCGCTTACCGCGGATGTGTTTGATCTTTTAAAGCAGTATGAAACAGAAGGGCAGAAGTTTGATGTAATCATTCTTGATCCTCCTGCATTTACCAAAAGTGCAAAACAGGTGCAGAAAGCATACGGCGGATACAAAGAAATCAACCTTCGTGCAATGCGTCTTTTAAACGAAGGCGGCATGCTGGTAACCTGTTCGTGCTCTCATTTCTTTGATGCAAACATGTTCTATTCAATGATCATGCATGCAGCGCGTGACAGTCACCGTCGCATTCAGGTTCTGGAAAAACGAGGTGCAGGTGCTGATCATCCGGTGCTGCTGGGCTATCCTAAAAGCGAATATCTTAAGTGTGCAATATGCAGAGTTCTGTAACGTATAACACCGTCATGCTGCTTGGGCCTACTGCGGTTGGTAAAACTGCCATAGGCGTAAAACTTGCAGATCACTTTGGCTGGGATATCATTTCTGCAGACAGCAGGCAGGTATATAAAGGCCTTGATATTGGAAGCGGAAAAGACCTTGCAGAATACACGGTTGGAACAAAGATAATACCGTATCACCTCATAGACAAAGTAACGCTTGCAACAGAATACAATGTCTTTATGTTTCAGAAAGATTTTTATGAACTGTTTGATGAGTGTCAGAAAAAAAAGCAGATAGCCTTTGTTGTCGGCGGAACCGGCATGTATCTTGATTCAGTGGTGCGGGGATATCCGTTTATTGAAGTTCCTGAAAATGAATTGCTGCGTGAAGAACTTGGAAAAAAATCCGTAGAAGAACTGAGTGCACAGCTTGTTGAGTTAAAAGGCGGCATGGAAAACGTTCACAACAAAACAGATTTACTTGACCGTGAGCGTACGACCCGTGCCATAGAAATTGCCCTGTACATGCAGAGTCCCGAGGCGGAACAGAAGGTTAAGGAACAGTCCCGCGATATTGTTCCCTTTGTAATAGGTACAACGCTTAACCGCGACATGATGCACAAAAACATCAGAATCAGACTGGATGAACGCGCAAAAGAGGGGTTGATAGAAGAAGTGGAAGGACTTCATGCTCAGGGATGGTCGTGGGTTCGTCTTGAAAAACTGGGACTTGAATATCGTTTTGTAAGTGAATATCTGGAAGGTAAGTTCAGTTCAAAAGAAGAAATGCTTGATAAACTGTATCATGCAATCTGTCAGTTTGCTAAAAGGCAAGAAACCTGGTTCCGTGGAATGGAAAAAAAAGGAGTGCCCATACACTGGCTTCCTCTGGATGTCGATAAAGAAGTCAGGTATAGGGCAGCTGTTAACTTGATAGAGAAGAATGTGTGCTCTTAAGCGTTGACGGCCATTTTCTGTACCGGTTCTTCGATCTTTGTAAGATATCCGGTGCGGATGCAGCTTTCGAACAGTGTCTTTGAAATGTAATCGGTGGTTTCATCTACGTAGCCGTCTTTGTCGCGTACGATGCGTACAACGTAGCCGTCTTCAAGTTCGCGGACTATGGTCATGTAATCGCTAGACTTTCCTATGCTTTTTAATGTATACGATCCCATATTTAAGCTCCTTGTAATTAGGTTTGACAATACGTTTTACACAGTGTATCATCAGCTTACACTTATATTTTCGGAATTTGGCTCAAAGGGTTTAGAGTTTTTTATGATTTTAAATGATGCCCACCTGCATGCGGTTTTATGTCCCCAGTCTGATTTTTCCTCTGATTTCTTTGTCCATAACCGCTACTGTGCCTGTACCTGTTCACATGACAAGGCTGAATTTGAAAAGACCGAAAAACTTGCACAGTCATTTCCGGGTATGTTTGTAAAAGCATTTGGCCTTCATCCCCAGAATCCGTCTATGAACAATGCTGACTTTCTGGAATCGCTTTTAAAAGAAAAACGTATTTCGTGCATAGGTGAGTGCGGCTTTGATTTTTACACTGAGCAGTTTAAACAGAACCGTCCTGCACAGGAAGAAGCCTGGCATTTTCAGATTGAACTTGCGGTGCGCCATTCAGTACCGGTTGTGGTGCATGACCGTAAAGCACTAGATCTTCTGTTCAGGGATGCAAAGGTGTTACAGCAGATTCCTTCGGTGGTGTTTCATTCGTTTGCCTTTGGACTTCGGGAAGTACAGTCTCTTTTAAATCACGGCATAAACGCGTACTTTTCATTTGGAAAACAGATTCTTAACGGAAATAAAAAAAGCATAGAGTGTGTAAGTCAGCTTGATTCAGACCGTCTGCTTTTAGAAACTGATGCACCGTTTCAGACACTCAAGGGGGAGTCTTTTACTCCTGCACAGGATATACTGCGTGTGTATGAACAGGCATCTGTTTTGCGCGGAATAAGCATAGAGTGTTTGTGTGAAGACTGCAACAAAAACTTTAAGAAGGCGTTTTTACTGACTGAGAGAATTTAATGCCTGACCTGCGGCTTTAAGTGCACGTCCGTAGGCGGCTTCAAATGCATCTGTCAGGGAAGGAATGTCACCTTCTGTCCGTTTGCGTAATACATCTTCAAGTGCCTGTCCTGCGGCTGCACATTCCTGAGCGTATAACTGCCGCGCTGCACCCTTAAAATAATGTACATAAGATGCTGCCTGGTCAAGCTTTTCCTGTGCTACCAGAGATTCTACCTGTGTGCGGTCAAAGTGTTTTGTGTTTACAAATGATTCTAACAGAGAGCATAAAAGATCTGTCTCTCCGTCTACCAGTTCAAGTGCCTGATTGATGTCTAAAACCTGCATGTGTTCAGTATAGCCTCTTTTTGCACAATGTGCTATACTTATTTTATGAAAAAGCTTGTTCCCTGCATTGTGGCTAATATTGCCCTTGCGATTGTTTTTACATTCCTTCAGATTTCTGTTCATGCAGATATTTCTTTGCTGGCTTTTCCCCTGTGCCTTTTGTTTACTGCAGCGCTTGCGTATACAACATACTGGCAGCTTATAAAGAAAAATACGATTGCACACCTTACCGCGGTGCGTCGCATGCTGGACTACGAACCGTTTGTGTACATTGCAGCGTTTGTACTGCGCCGTGCAGGAACGCATGAAACTCCGTATGCACTTGATTTGATCTGTGTCATTCTGTGGCTTGCTTTGCTTGCACTTTCTTTTGTCATTCAGTATTTCCTGAGTGAAAAACGTGTGTATGAAATCAATAAAGACTGGGCAAAAGAACGGAAAGCTCATCCGGTAAAAATTTACGAAGGTGCTGCATGGGTCGGTATTCAGGCTTTGGAATGGGTTGATGCATTGATTCAGGCTGCATTCACTATCTTTTTGCTCAATATCTTTTTATTCCAGCTGTACGTCATTCCGTCAGAATCAATGGTTCCGACTTTTATGGTAAATGACCGTGTTGCTGTGGGTAAACTGTTTTCCGGTCCAAAGTTTCCGCTCAGCAAAGTAGGCTTACCGTACCTGCGCACGTATGACCGTGGTGATATTGTGGTGTTCCATAATCCGCATTATGCAAATGACCGCAAGAATGAAGTGCGCATGTATTTTTCTCAGTTAGTGCACATGATGACGCTTACGCTGGTGAAGACAAATGTTGATGTTAACGGTGAACAGATGGCTGACCCTCTGGTAAAGCGTGTGACCGGTCTTCCCGGTGAACAGCTTATGCTTATGGATGGAACACTGTATGCCCGCACAAAAGATTCTGATACATTTAAGCCGGTAGAACAGGATGCAATGTACGCCGCATGGAATCTGAATGCACTCCCTTCTGATTTGAAAAAGCAGGTGCAGTGGCTTCCCATAAATGATGCGCAGTATCAGACAACACTTTCTGTTGAACAGCAGCGCCGTGACCTTGATATCCGTGAAGCAGCAGCTGAATGCCGTAAGCTTGCAAAAGATTTTGAACTCTATGCATCAGGACAGGTTGTTGCTTCTGCTGAAGCAGATGCAATTCTTTCTGAACGCGAACGGACAGTGTTCAATCTGTTTAATTCAAACACAGACCTGACGGTTAAACTGCTGTCTTCTGCAGGCGGAAGTCAGTGGTTTTCGTCGTTTATGACAGACTGGACTAAAACGCTTAAAGACGATGTGTCTTATTCTGAAACAGACGGTGTGACAGGACCTCAGCTTATAGGCGGTGATTTATATTCTGATTCCTGTTTCAGACTGAATGTGATGATTAAACTTGCGTTTGGAAGACTGGTGCTGCGTAATGCTCAGCTTTTACACGGAAACAGTTCCGCAGGCGACTGGAGTTCGGATGCAGTTCGTTCTCAGGCTCTTTCTATGGCAGATGATCTGTATCTGTACATTCAGCTTATGGATTTACGCAACATGGGTGTATTCCCCCCGAATGACGCAGACGGAAATGCACGGTATATTCCTGAAAACCATTACTTTATGATGGGCGACAACCGTTACAATTCGCTTGATATGCGTCACAGTTACGACCGTACATTAGTTCCGCTGACAGCTTACGATGATTATTCAGTGCAGTATACTTCTAATCTTTCGCCGCAGTATGTAAGCCGTGACCTTATGCTGGGTAAGGCAAGCATACGCTTCTGGCCGTTAAGCCGTGCAGGCCTTCCGAAGTAACGCTTGACAAAACCGGTGTGCTACATGTTACGTCCACAACAGTTTTTAAACTTCTTGCCTGAGCCACAGGGACAGGGGTCGTTGCGGCCTACTTTGGGCTGGGTTCTCATGACCGTTACTGACTGGCCCTGGCGTCCGCTTTTCATTGCGCTGTTTGCTGCCTGCTGCTGAGCATTGCGTGCGTTGAATGCGCTTCCTGCTGCCTGCGGTTGTCCCTGAGCGGGAGCTGCACCGAACGAAGATGTTGCTTCTGCATGCTGAGCGTTCATGTTTATGGTGCGCTGCTGAGGTCTCTTGGGTCCGCCTTCCGGATTCAGCTGAACTTTTACCTTAAAGATTCTGCTTACAACGGTGTCACGGATAGAATCAAGCATTGCATCAAACTGATTAAAGCCGTCAATCTTATATTCGGTAAGGGGCTGCTTGCTTCCGTATGAACGTAAGTATACTGCTTCACGCAGACCATCAAGGAACTCCAGCTGATCAAGCCATTTTTTGTCTATAAGCTGAATGTACTGGTAGCGGATAAACATATTGAAGTTGGGTTTTCCAACCAGCAGTTCTTTCTGGGTAATGTCGTTCTGCAGTACTGCTTTGACTGCCTCTGCGTTAAGCTGATCGTATGCAACAGTCTGACCGAATGTATCTTTTATTTCGTCACAAAGCTGGCTCTGGGCGTTACCAGACTTGTTTCGCTTGTTAGCTGCAAACATAAGGTCTACGGTTTCTGAGGCATTGTTCATGACGCGGGTGCTCAAATCATCATCCGCAAGAATCATGTCGCGCTGTTCGTAAATAAACTTACGCTGCTGATTCAAAACATCATCGTAGTCAAGCAGGTTCTTACGGATTTCAAAGTTGCGTTCTTCGACTTTCTTCTGAGCCTTTTCAATTGATTTGTTGAGCCACGGATGGTTGATGGGTTCTCCCGGCTGCATACCAACGCTTGACATAATGTGTTTCATGCGTTCTCCGCCAAAGAGGCGCATCAGATCATCATCCATTGAAATATAGAACTTACTGCGTCCCGGGTCTCCCTGACGTCCAGAACGACCGCGTAACTGATTGTCTATACGGCGGCTTTCGTGACGTTCTGAACCAATGACATACAGTCCGCCCAGATTCTTAACTTCTTCGTAGTCTTTTTTCCACTGTTCTTTTTCAAGAGCGAGTGCCTGTGCATACTGTTCTTCGGTAGCATTTGTTCCTGCGCGTTTACGGGCACGCATTTCGGGACTGCCACCCAGCTTAATGTCGGTACCACGACCTGCCATGTTGGTTGCAACGGTAACGGCACCTTTAGCACCTGCTTCTGCAATAATCAGTGCTTCGCGTGCATGGTTCTTTGCATTCAATACTTCGTGACGGATTCCCTTGCGGGTAAGCAGGGCAGACAGATGCTCTGACTTTTCAACGGAAACTGTACCAACAAGAACAGGCTGTCCTTTCTGATGAGCTTCTGCAATTTCCTGTGCAATGGCATTCCACTTGTCGCTTTCGTTCAGATAAACTTCGTCGTCTTCGTCTTTACGTGCTACCGGTTTGTTGGTAGGAATAACAACGACATCCAGGTCGTAAATCTTACTGAATTCAACTGCTTCGGTTGCAGCGGTACCGGTCATGCCCGACAGCTTGTCGTACATGCGGAAAAAGTTCTGGAAAGTAATGGTTGCAAGCGTGCGGTTTCTCTGTGCAATGCGGATATGCTCTTTTGCTTCGATAGCCTGATGCAGACCGTCACTGTAGCGGCGACCTTCAAGAATACGTCCGGTAAATTCATCAACAATCTGAACTGCACCGTCTTTTACGACATAGTCTACATCGTTGTGGTACAGTACGTGTGCACGGATTGCCTGTGTAAAGTAGTGAACAAACTCAAAGTTCTCTTCGTCGAAAACAGTTGTGTCTCCGGGAATAAGGTTATGCTTGTGCAGAATGTCGTTGATTTTGTTCATACCCTTGTCGGTGAAAGATACGCGTTTTGATTTTTCATCAATCTTGTAATCACCTTCAAGTGCTGCACGCTCTTCGGGAGTCATGTTGACTTCGTCGGGGTAGTCGTTAGTTTTGGGGTCTTTTTCTACTTCGGTAAACTGACCCACATACTTGTCTACTTCGTGATATTTGTAGGTGTCGTCTTCACCCTGTCCTGAAATAATAAGCGGAGTACGGGCTTCATCAATTAAGATAGAGTCAATTTCGTCTACGATACAGAAGTTGAATCCACGCTGAACTTTACGCGCAAGGTCAATCTGCATGTTGTCTCTCAGGTAGTCAAAGCCAAATTCGTTGTTTGTTCCGTATGTAAGGTCACAGGCGTATGCTGCTTTACGGGCTTCGTTGTCCATGTTTGAAAGAATACAGCCTACGGTTTGTCCTAAGAAGCGGTAGACCCGGCCCATCCACTGACTGTCGCGTTCTGCAAGGTAGTCGTTTACGGTAACAATATGGACGCCTTTTCCGCTTAACGAGTTAAGGTATGCAGCAGCAACACACATAAGTGTTTTACCTTCACCGGTTTTCATTTCTGTAATGCGGCCTGAATGCAGTACCAGAGAACCCATAAGCTGACACGGATATGCGCGTTCACCCAGTACGCGGAATGCAGCCTCGCGGGCAAGTGCAAATGCTTCGGGAAGAATATCATCTAAGGTTTCGCCGTTTGCAAGTCTGTCTTTAAAGGCTTGTGTCTGCTGCGGAAACTGGTCATCACTAAAGGCTTTTGCCCAGGGTTCTTTTTCTTCAATCTTTGCGATTATTGGTTTAAGGGCCTTAATATCACGATCATTTTGTGATCCAAAAAGTAACGTTAAAAATTTATCGAACATAGTGTTTCTACTATACCTTATTTTGGGCACATTGACAATACAAGTACGATTCTTTATTCTATAAAATATGTCACCTGATATCCGACGATTTCTTCTTTTACTGTGTATACTGCCTCTTTTCTTTGCTTCCTGTGAGCGTTCAACCATTGTTTCTACGCTGGAAGAGGAGCCGCTCTTTTCGCTTGAATATGGTAATTTTGAAAACCAGCTCAATGTGTTCAGTGTGGCAGAAGTGGGACATATCCAGACTTCCATAGCCATGCGCGACGGTTTTTTCTATATTGCTAACGGTGAATCCAAGAAAATAATGGAAATGACCAGTTACGGAGACCTGGTGCGCCTGTATTTTAACAGTGATGCTAATCCTGAACCTTCGTTTATGTCCCATGACAATGCGGTAAGTGCAACCCGTAAAGCAACCGTCTATCCCTTTAATCAGCTGGGAGCCATAACCGTAGACAACCGCCAGTATCTGTATGCCGTTGATGAACTTCCTGCTGAACGTCAGGAACTGGACCCTGACAGCGGGGCAGTGCTCAGAAACATTATTCTTCGCTTTGATGCAAACGGTTCTTTCTTAGACTATCTGGGACAGGAAGGTCCCGGCGGTACTCCGTTTCCTTTTGTTGAAAACATTTACGCAACCAATAACAACGAACTGGTCGTTCTGTGCAGGAGCGTAAGATCTAATGTCGTGTACTGGTTTTCGCAGGAAGGCTATCTTTTGTTCACCATGAGCATCGACGAAACGAATGTACCGACGCCGTTTGCAAGCGAAGATGCAGAAGAACAGCATGCAGATAACGGTGCCTGGCATACAATCGGCAACATAATCCCCGATTATACAAAACGAAGGCTCTATGTTCCCGTGGTGTACTATACGAGCGTCATTGATGAAGCAAGTAAGGTTGAGTCAGGCATCAATTACGAAATGATGCTTCTGTATCCGCTTAACGTTGATGACGGCCGTTACGAGCAGCCTATTACCATTCCTCCGTACACGGAACAGGTGAATGAAGGTTTTTCAAGCGAAGCGTTCAGCATTCCCTATGATTTTCTGGGGGTTACCGACAGCGGCTGGCTGTTCTTTATTGTAAGTACGGGAAACGGTTTTTCTGTGCAGATGGTTCAGCCTGACGGTCAGCGCATTTTGACAAGAAATCTGTCGGTAAATCAGAGAAATCTTCTGTATTATGACTTTTCGCTCAATAACAGCGGAATCCTTTCGCTGCTGAAGGTAGAGCAGGGCGGTGCGTCCTTAGTGTGGTGGCGTACCGATGATCTGATTCAGGCAGTTCTTGCAAATTAAAAAGGAAGGTCTGCATGGCATACGGTGACAATCAGATAGACGGTTATGGTGATGAAGGTCCCGGTGTAATCTTTCACTATCAGAGGGGCTCTTTCCGCGAAAAAGAAAATCAGGCAACCCGTGATATTGCCGATGCCATTACTTCACGAAAAAACGGCTTTTTCAAGACGCTGGTAAAAACACGCGCAAACCGTACGCTTTTGATTATGCTTTTGGTTACGATGGGCGTGCTGTTAGTGGTATCGTTCTTTTCCCGCGGTGTAGATGAATCGGTGGTGGATTCCATGCACTGCAGTCTTTCTGCGTTTTCGTTTGAAGGCTCGGTGTATGTTACCCTTAAGCTTGAACCGCAGAAAAAGAATCAGTCTAATAAAAATGCCCCCTTACAGACGGTGTTTGACGTTCAGTTTTCTGCCATAAATACGGATAATGCGGTTGCAGACCGTAATGAAACTCAGATTTTATGCACTCAGGGGCAAGAAGAGTCTTACGCCCGGACAGTTTTTGCCGATTATGATATTATACAGGTTTTGTGTACGGTTACCGGTCAGTCCGGAGAAAGCGCAGACCTGAGTACATCCGTTACGAAACGGTAAGAAAGAGTTCAAGGAGTACGAAAATGGTACAGTTTTATTTGCTTTCAATTCTGCTGAATATTCTTGCGGGGCTTATTCTTGTCATGCTGTCTCCGCTCAGCCAGAAAGAAACCGCTTCCGTTCCCGCAACGGTAGAAGACAGTGATCCGCTTGCAGAAGATGATCCTTTTGCAGACGTTGAAACTGCCGGTTCTGCTTCGTCAGAAGGCGTACAGAAAACGGGTGGTGCAGTTCAAATGCTTACCCAGGTAGATTCAAAACTGTTCCGTCTTGTAGTGGGAATCTTAAGCGTTTTTGTTGGACTTATGAAACTGCTTTCTGTATACCGTAATGATGTTCCCGTTATTGGCGATCTGCTTCCCGCTGTTGCAGGTTTTGCAGGCGGAGCAACCCTTCTGATTGATTACTATCTGTCTACGACATCGGAAGAAACAAATCTTCCTTCTTTTGTGCAGGCTGTGTTGGTTGACGGCAGAAAGTATGTGGGTATTGGCTGCCTTGCAGTTGCTGTCCTTCACTTTCTGTTCCCCGGCGTAGTGCTGTTCTAGGATTACCGTATGGCCTCAAAACATAGTATTGCCTGTATTGCATTAGACGGAACAAAAGTTCTTATTGCTCACCGTCTTCCGGTCGGACAGATGGGTGACCGCTGGGAATTTCCCGGTGGAAAAGTAGAAGGGGACGAATCCTGTGAACTGGCAATTATCCGCGAAATGCAGGAAGAATTTGGCATTACGGTAACAGTTGGTCCTCATATTGCAAATGCTCAGTTTATGCATAACGGCGAAACGGTTGCCCTTGACTGCTACCGTATAACCGTTCCCCATGACGGCATTGCTGTTCCGTACACGCTTACTGAACATTCTGAATACCGCTGGGCTGACATTTCAGAAATTGAAAATCTTTCTTTTGTTGATTCCGACCTGCTGTTATATCCTCAGGTTGCTTCTTATGTGAAGACACAGGCTGGTAACGCATGAAAAAAACTGCCCTTTTTGCCTTCTGTGCGCTGATTGCATGCCTGTGTGCTTCCTGTTCAAAAGAAAAACCCATCGTACTTGATTCTGATGATATTAAGGCGCTGACTCCCGGTGTTGAGTGGGCTGTGGTAGGTGAACCGTATGCAGCTTTCCGCGAAGAACCTGCCTTTGAAAGCACGGTCATGGCTCATGCACGCAGAGGTGATGTTCTTGAAGTGAAAGGAAAAACGCTGTGTAAAGATCCGCTTACTTCCCGCACGTTTACCTGGTATCAGTTTGAAGACGGCTGGCTGGAACTTTCTTCGGTAGTTATTTACGACAACCGCCTGAAAGCTCAGACTGCTGCCGCAAAACTTAATCCCTAAGTCTTAATTTTCTGTACTGCTTCCTGAATGCTTATAGACGCAAACTGTTCCCTGGTAGCAAGGTTTTTAAGCGTAACCGTATTCTTTAAAACATCTTCTGCACTTACGGTGATTCCCCACGGAATACATTTTTTTTCGGTAAGCGCATACTGCTTTGCCATCTTTACGGTATCGGGGAATACTTCTACGCTCACCCCCTGTGCGCGTAACTGAGCTGCGACTTTCTGGTAATGAGAAGCAAGGGTAGCGTCAGTGTTATAAATTTCTGCATCAAGATAAGAACCTTTTTTACTGGTAAGCCCCAGTTGCGTAAGGCCTGCAATAAGACGGTCCAGTCCTATGCTTGCTCCAACGCCCGACACTTTATCCTTCATGTACAGACCGGTAAGGTTGTCATATCTTCCGCCTGAACAGACTGAACCGATTGACGGTAACTGATTCAGGAAGGTTTCGTATACGACACCGGTGTAGTAATCCAGTCCGCGGGTAATGCTGGGGTCGAGTGTGTAGGTTGCGTCAATTCCTGCAGCCTGCATCATTGAATAAATTTCTTTCATGCGAAGTGAATCCTCTGACTGTCCTCCGGAAAGAGATTCTATGTGTTCAAGGGTTTGGGTAAAGGTTTTGCACGGCTGAATGTAGGAAAGAATTTCCTGTGCGTTCTGAGCACTGCCGGTTATTTCTTCCAGCTCTTTTGCAACCTGTTCTGCACCCACTTTTGCAAGTTTGTCTACAATGCGCAGAATGTCTTCTGATTTTTCGGCACAGTTCAGTTTTGCAAGGAACCGGTTAAAAATGCCTCTGTGGTTTACATGAATGGTAATGTCTTCTACGCCGATTGCATTCAGTGCTGCTTTCATAAGTGCAAGCGTTTCAAAATCAGCCGTTGCAGAGTCAGAGCCTACGGTATCAAAGTCGCACTGAATAAATTCACGGTAACGGCCTGCCTGTGGTTTTTCTCCACGCCACACCTTAGAGATGTGATAGCGCTTAAACGGAAAGTACAGTTCTTCGCGGTGTTCTGCAACAAAGCGTGCAAAGGGAACGGTCAGGTCAAAACGCATGGCAACATCACGGCCGCCGTTATCTTCAAAGCGGAATACCTGTTTTTCGGTTTCACCGTTGCTTTTACGCAGTAAGATTTCCGTATATTCCAGAACGGGAGTATCTATGGGAACAAAACCGTATGCGCGGTATGTCTGTGTAATTTTTTCGATTATGTCTGAACGCAGAATCTCGTCTGCCGGAAGCATGTCGCGGAATCCTTTAAGGATGCGGGGTTGAATTAAGTCACTCATACTGCAAGAATACCGAAAACGTGCGCTTGTGTAAATAAGGTTGTTTTGCTATCATACCCCCATGTTGTATACGGAATTGGAACAGCCGGCAAAAGGTGACCGGGTTGTTGTGGGCATGTCTGGCGGAGTAGACTCAACGCTTACGCTCAAGCTCTTAAAAGAACGAGGCTGTGAAGTAACCGGTGTTACCATGTCGCTGTGGAAAGGGGACCTTGAACTGCCTTCTGACGGACGGGTTTTACATGACAGCTGCTATGGTCCCGGCGAAGAAGAAGACATTGCTCAGTGCCGCGAATTCTGTGCGTCTCTTGGAGTTCCGTATTATGTTATCGATGTAAAAGAAGATTATCAGCGTGAAGTTCTTGATTATTTTAAAGCTGAATACCGTGCAGGCCGAACCCCCAATCCCTGTGTCAGATGTAACCGCTTTATAAAATTCGGTGCACTTTTGTCAGGCCTTCAGAAACTGGGACTTGAATACGATTATTTTTGTACCGGTCACTATGCGAAAGTCGTGCGCGGTTCAGAGCCTGTCGGTTCTCTCTATGGCATTACCGGTGCTCCTCATGCAGATGAAAAGCCGGTTCAGGTTGCCCTTAGTTCCGATGCAGGAAAAGACCAGTCATATTTTTTATGCCGCATTCCATCAGATGTTCTTGAAAAAGTGCGCTTTCCGCTCAGTTCTTACACCAAGCAGCAGGTATTTGCAATGGCCCGTGAGCGTAATCTTTCTGCTGCATCCCGCGAAGAAAGTCAGGATTTTATTCCCGAAGAATTCAAAGACCAGCTGTTCAGCGACAAACCGTCTGTTCCGGGAGATTTTATTGATTTAGACGGACATGTGCTGGGAAAGCACCGCGGTATAGAGCATTATACTGTCGGTCAGCGCAGGGGCCTGGGTGTCAGTGCAGCATATCCGCTGTATGTTGCGTCTATTGATGTAGAGCATAATACGGTTGTACTTGCAAAAGACAGTGATTTATTCTGTTCTGCGCTTATTGCAGATGATATGGTGTGGCCTGCTTCGTTTGATCCACAGACAGCCTTTGATGCTCAGGTAAAAATCCGTCTTGCATCGCCTCCGGTTCTTGCACACATTGAGCCGTATGTACCGCAGGAAGGAGAAGTCTTTACCGGTAAGCCGTATCTGGTTATGTTTGAACAGCCTCAGCGTGCAGTTGCTCCGGGACAGTCTGTTGTGTTTTACCGTGACGGTGTTACCGTTGCCGGTGGTATTATCAGTAAAAGAATAGAAAACAGGAGATAAAAATGCTTCTTGCAATTGATATTGGAAATACAAATGTCGTTGTTGCCGTATTTGACGGTGAAAAAATTGTTCACACCTGGAGAATTGCGACAGATACGCGCCGTACAGGAGACGAATACAAATCAATCCTGCTTACGCTCATGAGTGACGAACATATCAGTTCTTCTCAGATAGATAAAGCCGTGCTCAGCTCTGTAGTACCTGATTTAACCGGACCGTTTGTTTCTGTTGCAACCAGTTTTGCAGGAAAAAAGCCGGTTATTGTTGGTCCCGATATCTACGACAAACTGCCTGTCCGCTTACCCGAAGGTGCTGCTCACGAAATAGGAACAGACCTGGTGTGTAATGCAGTTGCAGCCTGGCAGATGACTCACAGTGCAAACATCGTCATTGATTTTGGAACAGCCCTTTCCATTACCATTACTGATCAGACGGGAACGGTACGCGGAGTAGACATTGCGCCCGGTCTGGGAACCGCAGTGCATTCGCTTTCATCAGGGGCAGCTCAGCTTCCGACAGTTCCGCTTGTAGCGCCTCCTTCAAGCATCGGAACCAATACCATCCATTCCATTCAGGCAGGAATTGTTTTAGGCTACAAGGGTCTTGTTGAATACCTTATTTCTCAGATAAAGACAGACCTTAACAAGCTTACCGGAGTGCCTGTCGAGGATGTGCGGGTTGTTGCAACCGGTGGCCTTAACAGCGTGCTCAAACCCATTACCGATGTGTTTACGCATGTAGACCGTTCGCTTACCATAACAGGCCTGCGTCTTATTGCTGAGTTTTGTTCATAACATCCGTAAGTAAAACGCCTTCTCCTGCGCTGACATCGTGTGTCAGCATGGCGCCGGTTACGGTGTCCAAAAGGGAAGGGTGTATGCCGGGTGTAAGAACTTTTTCTGTGCGTAAAACCGCAATATCTTCTGCGTTCAGAATGTGTCCCTTGGGTAATGCAGTTTTGTAATGCAGGCTGCGGTTTGTCCGTCCGTAATTTGCCTGTTCACTTGGTGCAAGCCGTTTGGTGCCAGTTCCTAAAATTGCATTGACTTTCTGAGTTCCGTACTGATCTGAAAGCTGACGGATAATTTCTTCCTGAGCCTGTCTGCTTACGCCCTGCAGTTTTTGTTCTGCACTGTCTTTTGCACCGCATGTTGCAAACAGTTCTTTGTTCCATCGCGTTACGACTGCCTGTGCCTGATGTACTGCGTGTACCATGTGTGCAAACTGTTCTGGTTCCAGTGCAACCGGGTCATCAAGCCCGTCTGTTTTTTTGCTGAGCGTTATGTGCTTTTCTATCATCGTACCGCCCATTGCAACCGTCAGTGCAGGGACTAAAACCGGATCCAGTGAATGATCGCTTATGCCTGTTGCAACGCCAAACACAGACTGCAGGGTGTGAACGCAGCGGACATTGTATTCTTCTTCCGGTGCCGGGTAACTGGTTATGCAGTGAAGCAGGGTAAGGGGACGGTCTTTTTTGGTTAGAATGGAAACAGCTGTTTCTATATCTCCCAGTGTTGAAACTCCGCTTGAAAGAATGACCGGTATATCCGTATCAGATTCAGAAAGGGATTTTAAAAGCGGAATATGATTTACTTCTGGACTTGCAATTTTTATAAAATCAGGACGAATGTCAATCAGTTCTTTCAGTGAGCGAAGTCCAAACGGTGAGCAGGCAAACGAAACACCTACTGAGTGTGCATAGGAAAGACAGTCTGCAAAAAAATCCGGGGAAACTTCCAGTTCCTTAAAACGGTCATACAGTCGTACCGAACCTCCGGGAAGTGTGACAAATCCGGTATTGGGGTGCAGTATTTCTTCTGCATATACCCACTGAAATTTGACACAGTCAGCACCTGCGCTAACCGCCGCATCAATAAGTTTATGAGCCTTTTCCTGAGAACCTGCGTGGGAGGTTCCAATTTCTGCAATAACCGTCATACGCACATAGTACCATGATTTTACAAAAAAGAATAGCATTTTGACCTAAAGCGTGGTATACTTATACTATGATAAAGTATCTTGTGAAGATGCTGCAGGCACTCAGTTCCAATACTGCTCCTGCCCAGATTGCACATGCTGTCTCCTGCGGATTTATTCTGGGGTTCGTTCCCAAAGAAAACCTTTTGTGGTACATCCTTTTTGTGTTTATTCTGTTTCTTCGCATTCAGCGCGGTACCTATGCACTGTTTATTTTAATCGGTGCACTTGTTGCTCCGTTCCTTGACCCCCTGTTTAATGAGGTGGGATACTTTATCTTAACGCAGAGCTCGCTTACCCCCATGTTCCAGTCGCTTCTGGATATTCCGTTTGTTGCCTTTACTCGTATAAACAATACGGTCGTTTTAGGAAGTCTTGTCTGTGGAATTGCAGCCTATCTTCCCTTATGGCTTATAGCACGACTGCTTGTTTTCTTCTGGAGAAAATATATTGCTGCTTCTGCACGCCGCTGGAAATTCGTCAAAGTGCTCAAGCAGATTCCGCTTATTGAAAAAATAGTAGAAGCTGTTACGGAGGGAATGTGATGGAAGACGAACCTGTAGATGAAACCTCTCTGGAACAGGATGATTCTCTGGAGCTGGTAACTGCATCAGAAAAAGAAATTGCAAAAGAAAAAAAACGTGACATAAAAGAACTTCCTGCAAAGAAGCTGCCGTCACTGTTGCGCCGTTCATACAGTCAGTGGGCATTGGAACACATGCTCATCAAAAAAATCTCTATTCCTGAAGATAAAGAGTTTCTGCGTTCCCTGTTTGTGCTTGGTGCAGATGCACGTCATGCAGACCGGTATGCGCTTGATCCTGAGCGTTTATATTCACGCCGTGAGCTTTCCCGCTGTAAGTCTCTGGTTAAGGCAATTAACAGTCACCGGGGAACCGTGCGCCTTATTCCGCTTGCTGCAACCATACTGTTCATTCTGATTGCTTCCGCAGTCGTTACGCTTTTTAAAAATCAGATAGCACAAATGCTGATTGTAAATGCCTGCGAAAAAGTGTTTAAGGCAAAGACGGACATTGACAGCGTTGATGTACAGATTTTTGGTTCTTCGCTTACCATAAATCACATACAGGTTGGTAACCGCAACAGTCAGATGAAAAATCTGTTTGAAGCTCAAAAAATTGATGTTGATTTTAATCTTACTGAATTATTACGCGGCCGTTTTGATGCAGAAAACCTTGAACTTTCAGGTCTTGCGTTTAACACTGACCGTACCTACAGCTGCTATATTCCCGGAAGTGAAACTTCTTTAGGTGAAGATATTCTTGAAACTCCGTTCATGCAGAGCGTTAAAAACCGAAGTGCAGAAGCAATAGATACCCTGTACACCGAAGTAACCGATGTGCTTGGTGGCGATGATATCAATGCGATCGTAGAAAATGTACAGAAACAATTGCAGACTCCTGCCATGTTTACGCAGACTATGGAATTCAGTCAGAATATGGTAACAAAATGGACTGACCGTCCTGCTGAATTAAAGACACAGGTTGATTCCTTTGCGGCAACCATTCAGGATTTGCAGAATCTTCAGATTTCATCTACGTTTGATATAGAAGTGCTTAATGCAAACCTTACGCGCGTTAACAATGCAATCACTGCAAGCCGTACCATAAAGGAAAGTGCATCATCTCTGGTTACCGAAGTAAAAACTGACGTACAGAGTGTTCAGACGCAGGCACAGAATTTTACACAGGCAGCTCAGGCTGATATTCAGTTTGCTCAGGATAAACTGACTTCCATAAAAAACATCGGTGCAAATGCCACGACCATCTTTACCAGTGCCTTAGATTCTGTCGGATACGACCTTCTGGGAAAATACTATCCGTATGCAAAACAGGCAATTTCTTATGCAGAAGAGTTAAAACAGAAATCTCAGAGTGAAACTCCTGAAAAAGAAAAGAAAAAGACTGTTGACCGTAACCGCATGGAAGGCACTACGTTCTGGTTCAGACCAGATAAACCTTCGTTCCTTATAGAAAAGGCATCGGTAAGCGGTAACGGATTTTCTGGCGCCGTAACAGAAATCACAAATGATCAGAATGTGCGCGATATGCCGACTCATGCGGTAGTCTTTTTTGAAACGGCAGATGTATCCAATACGGTTCACCTGCTGCTTGATATGCGTCGCAATACGACAGAGCCTCTGGTAAAAGTACAGTATACCGGAAGCGGTTTTACTGCTGCTATTGACGGAACAACCATTGCAGCAAAAAGCGGCATTCCGTCAATTAACGGAAAGGTAACGGTTTCTCTTGAAGGCAGCGGCGGAAACAATCAGTTTTCTGCAGGCGGCTCTATACTTGTAGATCCGGTTACCCTTAGTTCTGACGGATTTGAAAATGCACTTATTACCAGATACTATCAGACGGCATTACAGTCTGTTTCTGCCATCAAAGTAGGAGTTTCTACCGGTTACACAGAAGCCCGCGGTGTCTGGCTTGATTTAGACGGAAACTTTGCAGATCAGTTTGCTTCTGCGCTGTATGCAGTGGTGCAGACTATAGGGACTGACGCAAAGAAGTTTGCACTCCAGAAGATTCAGGATGAAATAAATGCTTCTCAAAACGAAGTGCTGCTTACTGCAAAACAGTTCCTTGGAATAGAAGGTGACATTGATATTCAGAATCTTCGCATAACCGATTTGCAGGGCATGCTTGAAAAGAAAAAGACCGAAATCGAAGCACAGCTTAAAAAAGCGGCTGCAGACGCAGTGTTAGGCGGGGTACAGCAGACCTTTGGTTCTCAGGATCAGGAAGCAGCCGATGCTGCCTCAACACTCCTTCAGAAGTGGGGCTTCTAAGTTCCGTCGTACGGAACTTCTGGTACTTGACGTTCGTTTAGATTTTGTGCTATCTTATAGTACATTTCGTTTTAGAGGAGTTCCCGATGTCAGGACACAGTAAATGGTCTACTATTAAACACGCAAAAGGTATTGCTGATGCAAAGCGTGGTGCATTGTTCACTAAATTTATCAAGGAAATTTCTATCGCTGCAAAAATGGGCGGCGGAGATCCTGCTTCCAACCCTCGTCTTCGCACTGCCATTCTTAAGGCAAAGGCTGCTTCAATGCCTAAAGACAACATTGAACGCGCAATCAAAAAAGGTACGGGCGAGCTTGGAGCTGCAAACTATGAAGAGCTTGTTTACGAAGGATACGCAGCTGGTGGTGTAGCAGTTCTTATCGAAGTGCTTACCGACAACAAAAACCGTGCTGCAGCAGATGTACGCAACATCTTCAATAAGAACGGCGGAAACCTGGGAACAACCGGTTCTGTAAGCCGCATGTTCGAACGTAAAGGTGTTATCGAATACGATGCAGAAAAAGTAAACGAAGATGAACTGATGGAGCCAGCTCTTGACGCTGGTGCAGAAGACATTGCAACCGAAGACGGTGTTGTAACCGTTACTACAGATCCTTCTTCTTTCGATAAGGTTCTTGAAGCACTTCAGGCAAAGAATTACGAATCTCTGTCTGCTTCAGTAAGCATGGTTCCTATGTCTTACACTGCAGTCGATGCAGAAACTGCAAAGAAAGTTGCAAAGCTGCTTAACAAACTGGAAGAGAACGACGACGTTCAGAACGTCTACTCAACAGTTGAATATCCTGACGGATTTGATCCTGATGAAGCATAAGCTGTTACAACAGTAAATTGTGTGTCAAAGGCGCTCTGGTTTCAGAACGCCTTTTTGTTTTTTAGAAGACAGGGGAATACAGTGGCAGAGGCAAAGACAAAACGCATACTTGGCATAGATCCGGGACTTGCTCACACAGGATTCGGCATAGTTGATACCTGTAAAGGAAAGATTCGCCTGGTAAGTTATGGTGTCATAGAAACTTCCGCCGAAGAAGAACATCACCTTCGCCTGCTTGCAATTTACAATCGTCTGCTTGCGGTTATAAAAGAATTTGAACCTGACGAAGCAGAAATGGAAACCCTGTATTTTGCACGAAACGTAACCAGTGCAATGGCTGTTGCAGAAGCTAAGGGCGTTATAACGCTCTGTCTTGCTCAGTGTAACATTCCTGTATTTTCCTATACTCCAAACAAAATAAAATCTTCGGTAACCGGAACTGCCAGTGCCGACAAAGAAACCGTAGAACGCTGTGTTCAGCTGTTACTCAAACTCAAAGAGCCGCCTCATCCTGATCACGCTGCAGATGCTCTTGCGGGCGCCATAACGCACTGTCACTCTGTTATTTGATTATTTTTGATTTATCTGATATACTCCTGGTATGTTCAACAGTCTGTCCGGTACCATCACACAGAAATTTCCGCAGAAAGTTTTTATAGATACACATGGCATAGAATGGGACGTTACCGTTCCTGATACAGCCCTTGACGCCCTTCCGCCGGTTGGTTCAGAAGGGAAAGTCTATGTCTGGATGCAGCACACCGATTCCCTTATGAATTTATACGGATTTGCAACCGTGTCTGACCGCGAACTGTTTTTTGATCTGCTGAAAGTTGAAGGCATTGGTCCTAAAGCTGCCATAAAAATTATGGGGAATATTTCTGCTTCTTCTCTTGCAAACATACTGGATTCCGGAGATGTAGAAGCCCTGCAGAAAGTGCCGGGTGTAGGAAAAAAGACTGCTGCAAAAATGCTGCTTCAGCTTAAGGGAAAGCTTTCTCTAAATACAGACACTCCTGTTTCCCGAAGTACTGAAGCAAGTCCTTACGCAGATGTTATTACTGCTCTTGTCAACATGGGATACGATCGCAAAGAAGCTTCTTCTGCAGTCAGTGCAATTGCCCAACGGCTTTCTTCTGATGCACAGTTTGCGTCTGCTTCTCAGCAGAACAAAGAAGATGCAGTGTTCCGTCATGCGCTTGTGGAGATGAGTAAATGAGTAAAAGCGTTACCCCCAAAAGCAAATACACCCGCTCAGGGAAAAAAGACATAGATGATGAAATGAACATTGTTGCACAGCTTGCTTCACAGGCATCCATGTCCGATACTCACATTGTTCGCGCAGACCTTACTTCAGATGAAGACCTGCAGGATACAAACCTGCGTCCTAAAATGCTTTCTGAGTTTTTGGGACAGGAACAGGTTAAACAGAATCTGGGCGTGTTTATAAATGCTGCCCGCGAAAGACAGGAAGCGCTTGATCATTTGTTTTTGATCGGTCCCCCGGGATTAGGAAAAACAACTCTTGCACAGATAACCGCAAACGAACTGGGTGCAGAGTTTAAAGTTACCAGTGCTCCGGCACTTGAAAAACCGGCAAATCTTGCAGGCATTCTTTCGACTATAACGCCGCGTACCGTTTTCTTTATCGATGAAATTCACCGTCTGAAACCTGCCATTGAAGAAATGCTGTATATTGCAATGGAAGATTACGAACTGGACTGGGTTATTGGACAGGGTGCTGCAGCAAGAACGGTTCGCATTCCTATTCCGCATTTTACGCTTGTAGGGGCAACCACTAAGGCAGGAATGGTAAGTTCTCCGCTTATAAGCCGCTTTGGTATTATTCAGCGTTTTAATTTCTATGGCCGTGATGAACTTGCATCTATCATTCACCGTTCTGCTTCTATTTTGAATGTACAGGTTGAAGATGATGCAGCCCTTTTGCTTGCTGACTGTTCGCGCGGAACACCTCGTGTTACCAACCGTCTGTTGCGCAGAATGCGTGACTTTGCACAGGTGCAGGGAAGTGGTGTCATTACCACAGACATTGTTCGCTCAGGTTTAAAAAACTTAGGCATTGATGCACTTGGCTTAGAGCATTACGACAGAGAAATCTTACTTTCAATTATAAAAAACTTTGGTGGTGGTCCGGTCGGTGCAGAAACTCTTGCAATTTCAATCGGAGAATCTATGGATACGCTGGAAGATTACTACGAACCGTATTTGATTCAGTGCGGATTTTTGCAGCGTACACCCCGGGGACGAGTGGTAACGGAAAAAGCATACGAGCATTTAGGACTTACACCTCAGAAAAGGAACGGCAATGAAGACCAGCGACTTTTATTTTGATTTACCTCAGGAACTGATTGCACAAAAACCATGTAACGAGCGGGGAAATGACCGCCTTATGCTTTTAGGACGCACGTCAGGTTCTGTTGCACACTATCAGATGCAGGATTTACCGTCTCTGGTTGAACCGGGAACGCTCATGGTGTTTAACAACAGCAGGGTTCGCCGCAGCCGCTGTTATGCAACAAAAATTTCTTCCGGTAAAGAACAGGAGTTTTTGTTTTTAAATCCTGTCTCTTCTGATTTACGGGTCTGGAACGTAATGGTTAAAGGTGCAAAGAAAGTAAAAGATGATGCACGCTATTCGTTTCAGGATGGTACCATTGCAACGGTCATTCATGCAGATGAAAATACTGGCTCAGAATTCCGTTCTCTGGGATTTGAACAGCCGGTAACCGAAGACTGGTTTGAACGCAACGGACACATTCCGCTTCCTCCGTATATCCGCCGCGAAGACACCGACATTGACAGTGAACGCTATCAGACAATCTATGCAAAAGAAACAGGAAGTGCAGCCTGTCCCACTGCAGGTCTTCATTTTACGCAGCCGGTACTTGATGCGCTGAGTGCAAAGGGAGTTGACCTTGCCTGGATTACGCTGCATGTCGGCCTGGGAACTTTTTTACCTGTCCGTGCAGAACAGATTGAAGATCATCACATGCATGAAGAATATTATACGGTCAGTGAAGACGTTGCTTTGAAAATAAACAATGCAAAAAAAGAAGGAAGACCCGTTCTTGCAGTAGGAACTACCAGTGTCCGTACTTTGGAAAGTGCAAGCGATGAAAACGGAATCGTGCAGAGCGGAACGCGTGGAACACATATCTTTATGTATCCCGGATATAAGTTCAAGGTTGTTGATCAGATGTTTACGAATTTCCACACACCTGAATCAACGCTTATCATGCTGGTGAGTGCCTTTGCAGGTCGCGAACATATTCTTAATGCATATCAGCAGGCAGTAGAACAGAAATACCGTTTCTTTTCTTACGGTGACTGCATGCTTATCAAATAAGTTACGAAAGCTGTCCGACAGAATACCGTACTAAATTCAAAAACTGAATTTTCATGATGGTCTTTGTTTCACTTTCGGGAACAAGCTGGTCAAACTGAACTGCAGCCTGCTCTATAAAAGTTTCCCGTATTTTTTGCGAAAGAGGAAGCCGTGCACCAATGACGCGGTTTTCCAGTTCCGGAGAACGGAATACAGTGTTTCCGGTAAGCACAATGCGGATGTTTGCAAGAATATTCTGATCAGTATCTGCTAAAAATACAAAACTGGCACTGTCACCTGCAATCGAATGGGATGGTCCAATGCGCTTAAAAATTGCGACTTCCCAAACTTCTGTAGGAACGCGTACTTTAGTCAGGACAAATCCCTGTGGAATTTCCGTAAACTCACGCAGTTGAATATACTTCACTTCGTTCTGTGTGCGGAATTCAAGCCGTGTGTCTAAGGCAAGCAGCGGTGCCCAGAGTGTATGTTTTATTCCTTCCGCACAGATGTTTCCGCCCAGTGTTGCAATGTTTCTGATGGTGGGAGTTGCTATTGATTCCAGCGCATCGTATAAAATTGCCGGTTGATTTGTTCTTCCGATTGCAATCATATCAGAAAGCGTAATGGCAGGACCAAAATCAATAAAGTGTTCGTGACGGTCAAACCCCTGCAGTTCAGGAATTGCTCTGATAGTAAGCGCTTTTTCCTGCAGCTGTTCAGTGTCTGTTCCTCCGCCAAAGATTTGCAGTGTGTCTGTTGACTTTACGTGGTAAAACACATCGGAAAGATTTTTTGCAATAAGTATGGTCTGATTATTTTTTGACATAAGCGCGTTTTCCTTCACGTTTGTGTTTTGCTGCAATTGCGTACAGAATTCCGTTTGCAAAGGTATCGCGGTCTGTACAGCAGGGAGAAAGTCCGTCTATTGCCCTGTACAATTCTTTTATATCCGGACGGTAACTGCTGGTTATGACTTCGTAAGCGGTAAGAATACGGCCTGCATTGCAATAACCGCATAAGTGCATTCCTGCTTGAGTAAACCCGGTCATAATGTCGTTGTATTCAGGATAGGTCTGAAAGTATTCCAGCGTTACTACCTGAGCATCTCGAACCATGCCGACAGGAACAATACAGGAAGCCGCTGTCTTTCCGTCAAGCAGTACCATGCAGTTTCCGCAGATACCTTTCTGACAGCCGCATTTTACGCTGAACAGTTGTTCTCTGCGTAAGACGGTAAGCAGGGTTTCTGAAGGTTCTGCATCTACGACGACTTTTTTCTGATTCAGCATAAGGGGAATCTTCATTCATTTCCTCCTTCCTGAGTTTCTTCCTGATTTGTTTCTTTCTGTGCTTCTTCTTTAGCACGTTCTGCCTGTTCTTTTATGCGCTGTTCAAGAAGTTTAAGGAACAGACTGTTTGTTTTGAGCGGAAGAGAAGTAATGCTGTATCCCAGTGCCTGGGTAAGTGCCTGTGTATATGCAGCCGGAATAATTCTGTAAATTAAGTTACCCAGCTGTACCGGCGGTTCATCCGATTTGATGAATGAAATCGTAGTTTGTGCAGAAGACAGCGATTCGTTCTTTACCAGAGATGCAAGCATTTTCTGCAGCGTCAGCTTTATAGTGCGCTCTGCAGCTTTGTAATTAAGAAGCCGACCTCCGTTAATGACAACGTGAATCTGCCGGATAAATGCACTGAAGGTACACGGGTCAAGTTCTAGTTCTACGGTTGCTGCTGCAAAGGAAGCACTGTGAAAGGGCTTTCCGCTGAAGGTTGTGTTGTCCCATGCCTTGCGTTCTGTTGGACTTGATTTTCGTTTTGCGGTAAACGGTAAGGCAGTTTTTGCGTCCTGTTTTTTGATTACATCGCAGCACTTCTGCAGTAAGCGTGTCATGATGCTTATGTTGCTGTATGCGTTTTCCGGTAACTGCGGTTCTTTTGCGTCTGCAGCATGCATGTCTATGTTAACAGCGTTTCGTGCAATTCCTAAAGAACCTGAAGCAAGTTCTGTCCAGATAGTTCTGATAGATTCCGAAACCGGCGGGCTGTAAATGGTAATGGTTCCATCTTTTTCTTTGGTAACAGAAAGTTCCTGATCGGTACTGTACAGTTCGCTTCCAAAGTATCCTGAACCTTCGAATGCACAGGAAAATCCGATTCCCCGTAAGGGTGTCTGCTGTGTTTTTTCCAGACCGTCATGGCGCTGCATTTCATTCAGATGATACGCTGCGTATTTACGGTTAAAATCACTGGAAAGGGCAAGTGCATCAAGGGTTTCATGGGTTTTGTCCAGAGGAAACATAAAATGCGAAACAGGATGATTTTTTTCTATGCGGATATTTTTCTTTCTGATTTCCAGCGGACTTAACTGCGATTTTCGGCACAGTTCATTCATCTGGTTTTCGAGTGCAAAAAATGCAGACGCATCAACGGTATGAAAGTTAAACGATGACGGCGGCTTTGTAGAACGATAGGCGGTTGCCATAACACTGATATTCTTTGGTGCATAGCAGCCAGTACTTGCAATAACCAGTCGGTCAATGATTTCCTGTGCAAACGGATTGTAGGAGCCTGCATCTACATCTATGTCAATCTGCATGGCAAGCAGGGTCCCGTCTTTATCAAGGGCAGTTTTGTGTGTAATGGTTACATCGTGCATACAGGTCATAAACTGTTCCTGTTCGTCACGCGTAAACATAAGTTTTACGGCATGTCCCGTCAGAAACGAAGCAATTGCAACCTGTGCAGTTATGACAGAATTATACCAGATACCGTTTGTCCATAAGTTTTTTGATTTTGTTTTTTTGATGATAATGCTTGCACTTTCCAGACCCATTGACTGCATCAGAATATCGCGCAGATTTGCAATCCACTGAGTTGGTGCATATACGGTAAGCTGTCCGTTTTCATACGAGCAGATTGCGCCGTCAGGTTCTCCGTAGTCTGGGGTCTGTATGTTGTTTATCCAGCAGTTCTGGCTTACTACTGCTGCTGATTCAAAAAGTTCATCCAGTTTTTCAACATCAGGTCCGTCTTTTAGAATACGCTTAGCCATTACCGCAGAAAACAGTTCATTCGATTTGTCGGTTTCTTCAAGATATGATTCAAGCGGTGTATCGTCAACGGTTATGACAACATCACGTGCGTATTCGTTTACCTGTTTTTCATCAGGTCCGGTTATAATGCCAACCGGTTCACCCAGATAAGAAATGCTTCCTTCGCAAAACAGGGGAAT
The DNA here is from genome assembly GCA_902766125.1 of uncultured Spirochaetaceae bacterium. GTDB lineage: Bacteria > Spirochaetota > Spirochaetia > Treponematales > Treponemataceae > Treponema_D. The sequence goes on from CACXCG010000021.1 coordinate 28,541, forward strand.
CTTTCCGGAAGGAGTGTCTATAATGTTTTTTCCGGGAACATTTCGTGCTGTAAAAAAGTAGTATTCATCAGGTAAGTCTGGTGTGGTAATGGACGTAATGCTTCCGCTTTTTGCAGGAGCACGGACTATCTGTGCATACCACATGTTTTTTATGCTTAAGTCGCTGTAAAACTCTGACTGAGACGATACACTGCCTGATTTTTTAGCACTCTGTTTTTTTTCAGACATGATGTGCTTCTCCAATTCTGGTTACTGCCTCTACAACGGTGTCACACATCTGCTGCGTCATGTCAGGCCAGAGCGGAAGTGAAATGGTGCGCAGGTACTGTTTTTCTGCATGAGGAAATGCTTCTTTGGTAAAGTCTTTGTACAGCTGTGTCCAGTAGGTAAAGTGGAACAGGGGAATAAAGTGCATGCTTATGCCTATGCCTTCCTGCTGTAATTCTTTTGCAAACGTATTTCTGTCGCAGTTTAGTTTTTCCAGATTAAGTCTAAGCGGATACAGATGCCATGCGTTTCCTTCGCTGTCAGGAGGAAGTGTTACAAAATCAAGTTTACTGAAGGCTTTGTTGTAATACGAAGCATGAACCTTTCGTTTCTGGTCAAATTCATCTGCACGTTTAAGCTGAATGCGTCCCAAGGCTGCAAGTAAATCAGGAAGGTTAAACTTAAAACCGGGTGCAATAATGTCGTATTCCCACGATGCACGCGGAGATGTGTATCTGTCCCAGGTAGTTCTGTCCATTCCGTGCATGCGCATAACCGTCATTCGTTTTGCAAGTGCTTCATCTTTTGTGGTTACCATGCCGCCTTCACCGGTAGTGATGGTTTTGGTAACATAAAACGAAAAGACACCAATGTCTCCCAGCGCACCTGCATATCCGTCTTTTGTTTGAGAAGGAAATGAATGTGCACAGTCTTCAATTACTTTGACATTGTATTTTTTTGCTATTGCACAGATTGCTTTCATGTTGCATACATTTCCTGCAATATGAACGGGAACAATGGCAGCAACTTGTTTGCCTTTGTCGCTTTTGAGGATTTTTTCTATGCTTTCCGGGTCAATGCTGTAGGTGTCGCTTTCGATATCTGCAAAGTAAACATCCGCTCCTAAGTGCCGTGCGCTTGTTGCGGTAGAAACAAAAGTGTAGGGGGTTGTGATAACTGCTTTTCCCGGACAGACTCCGCAGGCTTCCATGGCTAAAATCATTCCGCTGGTATTGCTGTTGACTGCAAGTGCATACGGAACACCTATGCGTTCTGCAAATTCTTTTTCAAAGGCAAGTGCTTCTTTTCCTGTGGTAAGCCATCCGCTTTTAAGAACATCAAGGACAGCTGCTTCTTCTTCACTTCCGAATGAAGGTTTAAAAAACGGTACTTTCAGTTGATCTGCCATTATAACACCACCTTTACAGAGCTTGCCATATCGGGCCTTTCATCCTGTTCATAGAATTCATCTAGAGTCGGAACTGCTTTTCTAAGCATGGTAACCAGCGCATCACGGTTTCTGTACAGTTCTGGCTTTTGTGCATCATACGAACAGACGGGTCTTAACTGTTCTATCAGACTGTTCAGTTCGTAGGTTTTTGGAGGAATTGTAGTAAGCGTCAGAAGTTTCGGGTACTGTGTGGGAGAAGGTTTTTCTTCTTCAAGCCACAGCGGTTCGTAATTTCGTTCTCCTCGTCGTGCACCTATAATCGAAATGTCAACATCTTTGTACGGTTCAAGTCCTGAAAATCTTATAACCTGTTCTGCAAGCTCTATGATTTTTATGGGTTCGCCCATGTCTAAAAGGTACGCCTGTGCATTTTTACCGACACCGCCTGTCTGCAGAACGAGTGAACAGGCTTCGGGAATGGTCATGAAAAATCGCACCATTTCTTTTGAAGTAACCGTTACCGGTCCTCCGTTCTGTATCTGTTCCATAAAAATGGGTAAGAGAGAACCTCGTGAGCCCAGTACGTTTCCAAAGCGGACAAACATAAAACGCTGATCTTCACCGGTTGTGGTGGCTGCCTGCATGACCATCTGTTCACACAGCATTTTACTTACGCCGTACACGCTTACCGGAGCAACTGCTTTATCGGTAGAAATAAGTACAAAACGTTCAACGCCAAACTCAATGGAAGCATCCAGAAGATTCTTTGTTCCGAAGACATTGTTTTCAATTGCGGCAACAGGGTTTTCTTCCATCATGGGAACATGCTTGTAAGCGGCACAGTGGAAAATAACATCTGCATGGGTATGAGAAATGATGTAACGCATATATTCTTTATCCCGCATATCGCCAATGATGGGAACAACCGAAGCTTTTTGACCGACACCTTCCTGCTGTAAAACGTGCAGTTCGCGGTAAATGTTTACGATTGAATTTTCTCCATGCCCAAACAGATACAGTCGTTCTGCTCCGCCAGACAGTAACTGACGTGACAGTTCGCTACCAATGGAACCGCCTGCACCCGTAATGAGTACACGCTTTCCCTTTAAGTAAGAAAGACTTTCGTGCAAGGGAATGATGACCGGAGTTCGGCCTAAAATGTCTAAGGGATTTATGTCACGCGCCTGAACTAAATGCGCTTTTCCGTCTATAACCTGACTGATTGACGGTAAGATTTTTATGCGTAAAAAACCGCAGTTGACCAGAACCGCATGAATCTGCTTTATGCGTTCAACACTTGCGCTGGGTATGGCAATAACAGCTTCATCTATGGCTGTAACAGACAGGAACGAGGGAAGTGTATCTATGGGGCCTATAACTGAAATGGAATCAATCTTTGTGCCGATAAGGGTTTTATCATCATCGATAAACGCAGCAACTTTTCCAAAAATCTTTTTTTTAGTAAGTTCCCGGGCAATCATCTGTCCCGCAAAACCTGCACCCACGATATAGAGTTTTGTCTGAATTTTAGCCATTGTTTCCCACCATCTGTTAGTATACTACACAATGTGGCCTCTTGCAAGGTGGATTTGCGATTAACAAGTTATTGTACTTTTATCTAATCTCTTGCCCCTAAAATTCCGATTATGGATGTATGAGAACCCTAAAGAAATACCATGTTCTTGTCGCTCTGCTTGCGTTTATGTGCGTATATGCACAGGCATCTGTTGTGTCTATTCAGGTACTTCAGCATGATTCGCTTGACAAAAACATTCACTCTACGTCGTTTTTGATTGAAGATACGCTCATGGACTATTTCTTTGACGCAGGATGCATAGCGTCTTCTATGCCTGCTGCGATTTCTCCTGATTCTAAAAGCGATGCAAAGTTTGAAAAAGAAGCATTGCTTGGAGCAGAAGAAGGGTTCTGTAATTACCTGATTGTGGTATATGCCGACTATGACACCAGTGAATCCCGTAATCCTACAGCTGATTTACTGAGTAACATTGCGTCTGTGTCATGGAAAGTTATAAATGTACGCGATGGAGAAACGATAAGTTCCGGCCGCAGAAAGCCTCCGGTACAGCAGTCTTCTAAAGATGTCGTGACATTCATTCGCGAACTGGCAGTTACTATTGCAGCCGCGATTCGCTGAGTATGGGGTGGAATATGAAAAAACTTTTTGTTGCGTTGTCGCTTGTTCTTGCTTTTGCAGGGTTTACACTTCCTGTATCTGCTGCAGAAATTGACGGGTACGCGACCGTTGCCGCTAAGGGATATTTACCTGTAGGGCTTTTTGCAAAGGCCAGCGGATATCTGCCGGGGGATACGGTAAGCATTACCAATCCTGCAACCGGAATTACGGTTGATGTGCTTAACATTGGTACGCTTGACAAAGGCGAAGAAGTAGTGCTTTTAGTCTCAGCAGAAGCAGCTGAAATAATGGGACTTCCTGCCTATGCTACTGTTCCGGTAAAACTTTCTGTCCGCACCGGCTCAATAGACGGCGTGGTATCTGGAAAAGCAATTCTTTCTGGAAAAATAGATGTTGCTCAGACCATAAAAGACATGGAAGAGTCAAATGCTCCTGTTGAAGAAAGCGAGCCTGAACCAGAAGTAATTGAAACTGCGGAACCGGAAGCAACAGAACCTGAACTTACGGAAAGCGATGTAAGCGAAGAAACTGAAACTGAAGAAAGCGAAGAAGAACCTGAACTTGAAGCAACTGAACCTGAAGAAACCGAAGAAGTTGTGGAAGAAGTTACAGAAGAGACAGAACCTGTTCCCGAAGTATACGACGAACCCGAAGTTATTGAAGAAACCGAACCTGAGGAAGTAGAAGAGGAAGTAGTTGCAGAGGAACCTGCTGAAACTGAAGAAGAAGTAGTTGCTGAAGAAACTGAAGAAGAGCCAGCTGAAGAAGAATATGTTGATACGAACGAAGACTTTAGCAGCGACAAACAGGATGTAGAACAGCCTTCACCTGCAGAAATTGCAGAACGCGAAGAAGAAGAGGCTTTCGTTCCTGAAGAGCCCGAAGAAATTACGGAAGAAGCAGAGGAAGTTCCTGCAGAACCAGAATCTGAACCTGTTGCAGATGCTCTTGTTGATGAAGAATCATTTGTACCTGAAGAACCCGAAGAAATTGCAGAACCTGAAGAGGAATCTGTAGAAGAAGAGGCATTTGTTCCCGAAGAGCCGGAAGAAATAGAAGAGCCTTCTGATGATGACATTCCTTCTGAAGATGAACCGGAAGCATACATCAGTGACTGGCAGCCTGAAGAAAAAGATGCTGCAGAAGAAGTATTTATTCCCGAAGAGCCGGAAGAACCTGAGGAAACAGAAACTGAGCCGGAAACAGAAGAACCTGCTGTTGAAGAAAGCGTTGAAGAAGAAGCCTTTGAAGCAGAAGAACTGGAACCTGTAGAAGATGAACCTTTGACAGAAGCAGAAGCAGAACCAGAACCGGAAGAAACAGAACCTGAAGTAAGCGAAGAGCCGGAAGTAATTGAAGAAGAACCGGAGCCTGTTGAAGACGAGGTTGTAGAAAGCGAACCGCTTGCAAATTCTTTTGCAGAAGGATATGGACCGATTGTGCTGATCCCTGCAGAACCGGTACCCGCAGAAACAACAGAACCGGAACCTGAACTTGAACCGGTAGAAGTAGAACCTGTGGTTTCAGAACCAGTACTTAACCTTACGCCGGTTGCCGTTACAGAACCTGTGGTAAAAGCACCTGCAGTAACCAGTGCAAGCCTTAAAGAGCATGTTGTTGAATCTGAGTCTAAACTGGTAAAAGCAAGCTACTATGTACAGATTGCAACTCTGAGCGAAGAAGCAAATATCCTGAACCTGCTTGATCAGTATGCTAAGTACCCGATTGTGCTTGTGCCGACTGCAAGTGGTGCTTACAAAGTACTTGTTGGCCCGCTTTCTGTTGATGAATATGGAGTTGTTCTTGCTAAGTTTAAGGCAGCCGGATTTAAGGACGCCTTTGTTAAGAAGATGTAAGTAACCCGGAGATAGAAAAAGCCCTTTCCGTTGCGGAAAGGGCTTTTTTGTTTTTAGCGTTTGGAGGTGAGGGGAATTGAACCCCTGTCCTAACAAGCTAACCAGGTGCCTCTACAGGTTTATTGAAGCGAGGTGGTTGTCGGGAAACGGTAGCGGCTTCAAAGGCGTCGTCTCCGTATCACAGTGCCCTTGCGGGAGTCCCTCATGTTTCCTGTGCAAAACATGCAGCAAGTCCCTATTAGCAACAGAATCAGATACCGCTAGGAACAGCGCAGTACCAGTTCCGGCCTCACTTAAGCAGCGAGAGCGAGCTGAGCGTCTTCAGACTCGAAGTCTTCTCTACGTTTAGCAGTTATTGTTTTCGTCTGTATCAGAGACCAGGCGACAGCCTCACCTGCAACACAAGATTACTCATGCTAGTCGAAACCGGGACACCCCCAGAATCGTCTTTGTACAACAAATATACAAAAAAAAGTTCAGTCTGTCAAATTCCCTTCTTGATGTGTATCTGCGTAATCATGTCGGCATTTACAAGTCGCCAGGCTTTTTTCTCTCCGATTTTGAGCCAGTTGTCTTCTACAGCAGCAACAGTTCCCTGGAAACCGCCCAGTTCTCCTTCTGCAAAAATGGTCACCTGTTTTCCAATGTATTCAGAAAGCATGTTTGAAAGCATACGATTTGTTCCTCCTTTCTCATTTCGTTTTTTTCGCATGAATCTGCGCCGTCTGTGCTTTCTTGCATAGTACAGCGGCAACAAAATGCACAGAAAAAATATTATAAAAAAAATATCCGCCCTGCATGTATTCTCCAAAAAAAAAACTGCCTGAAAGAAACCCTTCAGACAGTCTTCTTGTTGACAGCAACAGATTACTCTGCGCTGATTCCGTGGCGTTTCTGCTGGAATTTCTTGAGCATTGCAACACCATTGCGTTTATCGTTGTAGATAAATCCGCCGTTCCAGTATTCAAGAGCAGCAAACAGAGCGTTACCACCGTCCTGATCATCTGATTTCTTGGTACGGAATGAAACGTAGTTTGTCAGTTCTTCAAAGTTTGAATTGTGCAGACAGTCAATGCGCTTGCGGTTAAATTCATTCCATTTTTCCAGGTCTTTGAAACCTTCGCCTTCGTCTTCTACAATGATGTGAGCGTGAGAAGGGGAGAATGAATACCAGACATGTACTTTCTTGTTGATGTCACAGTTGTTACCGTGCTTAACGGCATTCTTGATAACTTCAGAAATCTGCTGTTCAAGCAGGTTGATTTCTTTAATTTCAAGAGGAGCTGACTGTACAATCAGCAGAGTAAAGTAACGAATCTGGCGGAAGTCCGAGGGGAATTCCTTGTAAAGCATGTTTGTCTTGTCAAATAACGGATCGCTACCGTCTGAACGGAGTTCTTTAAGTTCTTCCATGTCGAGCCTTCCTATTCGTTAATCATCAGCAGTGCTTCTTCAACACTGTTGGCAATGGGGAAATAACCCATCAGCTTTGTAAGTTCGATAACTTTTTTGACCGAACCATGGATGTTAGAAATGTACAGTTTAAGATTCATCTTCTTAATGGTGGAGCAGATGTAAATCAGTGCACCAATTCCAGATGAGTCGATGTAGTCAACCTGCTCAAGATTGATAATGAATGACTTGACGTTTTTCTCAAGCATCTTCATGACCAGCTCTTTGAGTTTGTAAGAATTGTACAGATCCATCTCACCATTCACGTCGATGATGTAGACATCTCCATTCTTTCTTATTTTCAGTTCCATAAGTTTTGCTCCTTAACGCAAATTACTGTATTTTTATTACCAGCAGTGACTGGTCATCATGCTGGTCTGCTGTACCAATAAACTTCTTAACGTCGCTCTTAACTGCCGCTGCAATGTCCTTGCCCGATGCAGTAGCTTTTGATTTTACGACTTCAATCAGTTTCTCCACCGAGTACTGCCGGCCGTCTGAGTTGAGTGCTTCAACCAATCCGTCGGTGTACGTAACTATTATATCACCACTTTTTACTTTTTGCACGAAATTCTTGTATTCTACGGTTTTATCCGCACCGATTACTTCTGCTTCTTCGGTAAGGCGTGTATATTCGCCTGTTTCACCGTCAATAAGCAGAACGGGAGTGTTTCCGCCTGCAGCACATTCAATTTCCTGTGCTTCGGGGTTATAGTTGATAAGGGCACAAGAGCCGAAGTGGTCGTTACTGTAGGATTCACCTGCAATGCCGCGGTTAACCCATGACAAAATGGTTCCTGCACTCTGCATGCTGTTTACTACCAGGCGGATCATAGCGCGTACCATAATCATGATAACAAGGCTGTTTAATCCCTTACCGGCAATATCGCTCATGACAAAAGAAACACGGTCTTTGCGGCTTACGATAATATCGTAGTAGTCACCGCACACGTCTTCTGCTGCGTTAAGGAATACACCCAGCTGAGCTCCGTCAATTTTGGGAAGTTTTGCGGGAACAATTGCTTTCTGAATTGATGCTGCTATTTCGCCTTCTTTTGCTGCATCATTGTATTCAATCAGTTCGCGCACAGAAATGACAGTCTTGATTGAACTGGCTGCAAATTCGCCCAGTGTCGTTGCAAGGGTAAGTTCATCTTCGGTGAAAAGAGGACTGCCTTTTTTGCGTGCCAGTGCAATTTCACCAATGACTGAACCGCCGGTTGTAAGCGGAACAAAGATATAGCTTCCGCATTCAAGGAAGTCTTCAGGACCATTCTGATAAATGCGGCTGTCAAGTTCGGGCTGTGTAATAAGCTCAGGTTCTGCAGAAGATGCAATGTCACCGAATACATTGTCATGGAACGGGAATGATGCAAACTTGAAGTTAGTGGTAATGCGTACCTGTTTATGCGGCATGTCGTCCGGCAGTTTGTAGGGAGGAGGGAAGTCACCGTCAAAGGCTTTTACGGCAATAACATCCTCAAAATCATCTACCAGAAGAATTGCGGCTCCGTCAGCACCTGTCTTTTCTTTTACGGTTTTGTTTACGAAATCAAGCAGGGATGAAAGACCTTTTTCTTCTGCAAAAGAGTGAGAGGCTTTTTCTGCAAAACTGCGGCTGATAGCCATAAGTGCTGCGTCTGCCTGTCCGTTTGCAGTTAAAGATGCAAGGTCTGCACCTGAAGAAGCTGCATTATACGCGCGGTTTGCTTCGTCTATGCGTTCATTTTCTTCATGAGAAACCAGTGTAACAATGTGTTTGGGTTCAAAGGTTGCAAGTACAACCAGATAGGGAATAACAACCAGACCCGTAAGGAACATGAGTAATCCGATGATGGTAAGCGCTGTTCCATCCGTGCGTCCGCCCATAAGTGCACCTACAAGGCTTACTGCAAGAAGCAGTGTGTCTGCGGTAAACATGGTAAAACTGATGCGTGCGGTACTGCGCCGTTTAATAATAAACAATAATACAAGAATTGCTACTGCTTCTGCGGCTGTCGCAAAAAACGGAATAAACGCAAAACTGTTACTTAAATTCACTTTGGACTCCCTTTAGACATTTTACCACCGAAGTAGTGAATCGTCAAGATTTTTACGCTCTATTATCGGCATAAAAGTTCTATTTAAACATATCGCGAAGCATTTTCTTTTTGCTGATATGATTTAAGATTCTTTTAAGCAGATTCGGGCTGTAATCGGCGATGAATTCTTCGGTTGCCTTGTCCAGACTGAAATCATTTCCGAATTTCTGCTTTAATTCATCCCAGTATTTGATAAGGAATACGTACAGGTCGCATTTTGTTCTTCCCCTGAAGTGATGCATCAGGTGGTGGCTGTCAATTGCCTGAATTACAGGAATGAACACTGTTTTATACCAGGACAGTACTGCATCTTCAAAAGAGATTTCTTCTTCGATTCCCATGTTGATGTAGTATTTATGGCTTAGAATATGATTGTAGATGACATCGTACTTACCGGGAGTGGTAAAATCCAGTATCCAGCAGTCGGTTATGTCGCCGAAGCCGGTTTCTGCATAGAAAACGCGTTTTTCGTACGCAATAACCTGTTTTATCATTCCGTCGAGTGAACTTTCGGGCTTGAGTTTTATTTCACTCTGCAGGCTGACAACTTCTGCATCTATGAATTCTACGCCACGTGCCTTTGCAACAGAAACGCGGTGGTTTCCGTCACGCACAAAATACAGTCCTCCTGCTTCGTACAGGCTTATGGGCGGAAGATCTATGTTCTGCAGGTGAGCCATGTCTATGTGTTCCCAGCGGCTTTTTAAGAAATTGCTTTTCGGGAAAAAGTGATTGTCAAAATCCTGGTAGCGGCCCTCGCTTCCTGCAATCAGTTTTACCGGAACAACCTGCATTCCCTTGTATACTTCGTTTTCCGGGCGTAAGAGTTTGCGCACATCGGTAAACGAAATGAGTGTTGCTTCTTCGGGGTTGAGTATATGCTGTATTTCATTAAACCAGGCTTTATTCCGTGCTTTGGTAAAGTCTTCATTGGTTTGAGTTGACAGATATGACTGCATCGAAACGGTCTCCTTTGGTTCCCGGTTCAGGAAGTGCCGGATTAAAATTGATGATGACGCGGCTGTACGCGTTGACGACAGTTGTGTGATGGCTCACGGTTACCCGTTCTGCCTGTAAGTCGTACAGATGAATATGTCCATGCACTAACAGTGCCGGCTTAAACGTTTTTATAAACCAGTTAAAACATTCAAAACCCTTGTGACAGGGGTCTTCGCGGTCGTGAATGTGACGGGGGGATGCATGCGTTAAAAATACATCGCAGAAACGGCCGTAGCGAATTTTGTTCCACAGAAGCTTTGGTGCCATAAGCAGAAGCTGCACGAACATTTCGCGGTTTGTGTACTGATCTTCTCCGTTGTTGTACCGTATGGAACCGGAAACGCCTGCAACTAAAAGCGGTGTTGTCTTTCCGTCGGGAAGGGTAAAGCGAAGGTCTTTGCAAGCCATGACTTTATTGCTTACGTAATCACCGCCGTGGCTGTGCTGCATGGTTTCTGCTGCGTTATGCTGAGGGTTTGGATGATGATAGTATTTGAATTCCTTCAGGTCGTGATTTCCGAAAACAAAAAATGTAGGCTTGTTTAAAAGCGTCACAATGTAATCGACATAATCCATGGGAAGATCCCCTGCGCAGAACACAGCATCTATATCGGCATAGCGTTCTTTTGCGGAGACTGCATATACAAGCGGATCTATCTGGTCTGAGACGCACAGGAATTTCATCAGATGCCAGCCTTAGAAAGAATGGCTTCCAGTTTTTCCTTATCCATGAGCACAACAGGACGGTTTTCTGCAAATTTGGTTGCGGTGGGAGTAAAACTTGAACTGGTGCAGACAATACCTTTACCGCAGTTGTTGTTTTTAAGATTGTCATGTACGCGGCGTACCACTGTATCTTCTATGGGTTCGGTTACGCGGTGGAATTCAATCAGGGCCATCTGCTGGCGAACGTTCATCCAGTTGTCGCCTTTCTGTTCTGTTGCGTATACAATGCAGCCGAAGGGTTTGGTTTCTGTTTTCTTTGCTTCGTATCCCAGGACACGGACAGCTTTAACGCAGATGTTTTCAAATTCCTGCGAAGAAGAGGTAAGGTATTCTTTCATGCTGTCGTTTGACTGCAGGTCTTTGTATTCCTGAAGTTTTGCTCCAACATCACGGAATGAGCGGTTCTTTGCGTAGATTTTTTCCCACTGTGCAATTGCCTTGTCTATATTGCGTGACTTTTCATAACAGGCAGCAAGGAAATAGCGGGCATACAGAGTTTCCTGATTTGAATCGCTGGTTGACACTTTAATGGCGTGTTCAAATTCTGCCATTGCGTTATCCATGTGATCAACCGCCATGTAGCAGGAACCCCGTTCAATCAGTGCACGCTGACGGAATTCGGGATCGCGCTGTGCTTTTTCCAGTGCCTTGAGTGCACCGGAATAGTCTTTGCTTTCACGCAGGATGCGTCCCAAATAATAGTAGTTTGAAAACTGATTCGGCTCTAAGCGGATTGCAAGGTCGATTTCGCGTTTTGCATTGTCAAACTGTTTTGCACGATACAGAAGGTAACCCATTGCGGCATGTGCCTTTGAGTGCTTTCTGTTTGCAGTTGCCGCTTTCTGATAGTAGGTCATTGCGTTTCCGTGCTGATTCATGTCTTCATAAATCTTTCCGGTTTCGTAGTAGTTGTCTGCATTCTGGGGATCCATCTTTGTCAGAAGCAGATGTTCTTTAAGGGCTTCCTGCGGCTGCTTAAAGCGTTTGAATAATTCTGCCATGCGCCTGCGGAACGGAACTTCGGGAATCTGTCCGTCAAAGAGTGCATTCTGGTTTACCAGTTTGTATTCGATAAATGCAAGATCATATTTTTCATCAAGGTAGTAGGCTTCTCCCAGAAGATAGTGGGCAATATAATCTCTGGGGTCTTTTGCAATAACCTGTTTTGCAAGTTTTTCTGCCTGCTGATATTTTCCGTCTTTGGTCAGTTTTTTAATTCCGTCTATTCTCTTTGGAGAGGCGAAACTTTTGATGATCATAACGACAACGCCGATAATGATAGCGCCTAACACACTGAAAATAACGATTGCTGCAGATGTATCCATTACGGTTCCCGCCTTGTTATAGTTATAGAGAATTGCCCTTGAAAGAGTAGCCTTTTTATGCGAATATGTCAATTTGTGGAGGTTTACGGATGAAAAAATACTTTGTTACCCTCGCTGTCTGCCTTTCTCTTGCCACCGGTGTCTGGGCCGGGGAAAATTTTTCTACCGGGGAAACGCTTTTTACCCATAACCGTCCGTCGGAAGCCATTCCGTATTTGCAGAATGCCATTTCTGCGGAACACGAACCGCGAGCCTATCTGTACCTTGCACTTGCATACGCTCAGACCGGGCAGTATCAGCTGAGCCTTGATACCGCAGACAAAGCAATGTCTGTGTCGGGGACCAATAAAAAAATCATAGCCTATAATGCAGGTAATACTGCCTACACTATGGGTAACTATGCCCTTGCAGAGCAGTGGTTTTCTACCGCTATTTCTGCAGACCCTTCATACGCAAGTCCTGTACTCAACCGTGCAAATGCACGCCTTCAGCAGAAAAAGTATACGGAAAGCATAAGCGACTACAATACTTACCTTGCGCTTGTTCCCGATGACAGTCAGTCAGAACAGATTACACAGATTATTGCAGCCATACAGGCTCAGATGCAGAAGGAAGAACAGGAAGCCATTTTACGCGAACAGGAAGCAGAACGCCTCAGAATAGAAGAAGAACGCATGGAAGCAGAACGCGCTGCTGAAAAAGAGCGTGCCGCTGCAGAAGCTGCTGAACGCAGAAGACGCCTGCTTGAAGACGTTGCCGCATCACTGCAGGATTCTCAGTCTGAAAATCTTTCTGCGGGAACCGAATCGACCGTTGACTACGGCTATGAATCTGATTTTGAGTAGGGGGAACTGACGGTGGCAGGGTCAGCAAAAACGACAGGAACAAAAACAACAGCAAAGAAAACTCAGGGGACAAAAACTCCGGCAAAGAAAACAAGTGCTGCTAAAACATCTGCTGCAAAGTCTGCGGTCTCAAAATCAACTGCCACTAAAAAAACAACCGCTGCAAAAAAAACGAGTGCTTCAAAAACAAGTTCAGCGGTAAAAACAAAAGCTCCTTCAAAACGGGTAAAAAAAACGGAGCCGGAACTTGATCTGTTTGCAGAAAGTCCTGCAGTTCCTGCGGTAAGCGCATCAACAAGACCTTCTGTATACCAGAAACCGGTGACTGCGGTTACTGCTGCAGGTGACTCACCCGATTCTCTTTCAACACTGGATCCTGCACTGCAGGACTTTTTACAGAAGTCTCTCTGGGGACGCACCGAAGATCAGCTTGCTCAGCAGGAAAAAGAAGCAAAAAACCGCCTTATGTTTATGCTGCTGTTGGCTGTGTTTGCATTCCTTGCCTTTGTTGGCGTGGGAACCGGTGTGTTCTTTGCGTTAAAATATGCATCTCTTTCCAATGCAAACAGGGTTGCTGCTCCTGCTGCAGTTAATGAGAGCGAACTTGCGGCGGTACAGCGTGACAACCGTCTTTCTCTTGCGCGTCAGTACATGGAGCAGGGGCTGTATGACAATGCCCTGAACGTACTGGGCGACATGCTGGTTCGTGATGCAAATGACAGTGAAGCACAGGCGCTTCTGGAACAGACTGCCGCCTTAAAGCGTGAGGCAGAACGGCTTGCAGCTTTGTCTTCCGGTGATGGTGCCGGTATGGAAGGAACGCTTGGAATTCTTGCAGAACAGCTTGCCGGTCAGAATGCTCAGAATGAAGCAGTAGAAGAACTGCTCCGTCAGCAGCAGATGAATGCAGAAAGTGCCCGTGCAGAAAGTCAGGCGCAGGCACAGCGTGCTCAGGAAGAAGAAGAGCGTGCTAAAAAAGATGAAGCCTTCCGTCAGCTTTCCAGTGCAATCAATGAAGAAATCGTAAAGGGAACGGCTGCCTTAAATTCAGGTCATATTGATGACGGCCTTTCTCATTTTAATTCAGCAAAAAATCAGCTTCCCTCAAATGATCCTGCCTATTCCGCAAGCAAACTGGGTGAAATGGCCCGTGTGCTCTACGATGCTTCTCAGGAACGGCCTGAAGACTCTATGGAACGTAAACGGCTTTCAGATGCGGCAGGCTCTTATGCTCAGCAGGCAATTGCAACCGGTGCAACAGATGCCGCTGCCCTGTATGTTATGGGAATGCGTGCCTTTGATGCAGGAAATCTTTCTGAAGCAGAAAAGCAGTTACGCGCTGCGGTGTTTGCAGACAGTACCAATTATCTGTACTACTATCAGTTAGGACGAGTTCAGGCTCGGTTGGGAAAATTTGCAGAGGCTAAGACTTCATTTTCTACTTCTGTCAAATACAACGGTTCGTTTGCGTCAAGCCAGTATAATCTGGGTATTGCCTGTGCCCGCTTAAATCAGACTTCTCAGGCGCTCTCTGCCTATCGCCGTGCATTTGCCATAGATCCGACTCACGAAAATGCCTATCTTGCAGCAGCACGAATTCTTGTCAAAGAAGGTAACATAACCGAAGGTATTTCAATTTATGAACAGGCGGTTTCTGTTAATCCGTCGAATGCAAGTACTTACAAAGAACTTGGTTCTGCATACGCTTCTGTGGGAAAAGATAAAGCTGCCGAAGATGCTTACAAACATGCCATTTCTTTACAGGGACCGGGAGAAGATGATCCTGCAACCTATTACAACCTGTCTACGGTAATGCTCAATCAGGGAAAATCTGCAGAAGCTGTTTCGTATGCAAAAAAAGCGTACGATACTCGAACTTCTTCTTCTAACAAAGATGTGCAGGTAAATTCAATTTACAACTATGCGCTCATTCTGGATGCAACGGGTAATCCTTCTGAAGCAATGAACTTATATCAGCAGGTAATAAAAGAAGACCCCACTCACGTAAAGGCAATGGTTAACCTTGCAGTTCTGTTCCTGAATGAAAATGATGCAGAGTCTGCACTGGTGCTTTTGAACCGTGCGTACAGCCTGCAGAGCAATAACTTTGAAGTCAACAATAACATGGGTAACGCCTACCGCATGAATCAGGATTACGACAAGGCAATTCCGTACTATGTGGCAGCACTTAAGATTCAGCCGAAAGACAATACGGTGCGCATCAATCTTGCAAAAACCTATGCCTCTGCCGAAAACTATGATCTTGCGCGTGCGACCTACGAAGATGTCATAAAACTTGATCCTAAGGATTATGATTCAATGATAGAGCTGGCAAAAGTGTGCATTGCGCTTAAAGACACCGAATCCGCAAAAGGATATCTTACGGTTGTGCAGCAGCAGGCTCCGTCACACCGTCGTGCCGAAGTGTCTGCATTGCTGTCTTCTCTGTAAACTTACGTCCGTTTTACCAGAGCAAATAACTGTTCCCGCGTAATTTTTGTAAAGACAGGGCGTCCGTGGGGGCAGTGCGGGTCGGGTAATTCCAGTGCTTTTCGTGCTATGTCTGCGGCGGTTGCATCATCCAGTACCGTTCCGTCCATAACAGCGCGTCTGCAGGCAGTAGAGGCTGCAACTGCATTTATGATGTCTTTGGGATTTATGCGGCGGTCAAGAATGTCGTGCTTTAAGTCTGCTTCTGTGCCTTTCCAGCGTACCGGAACTGTGGTAAAAAGCCAAGCACCGTCTTCTGCCTGAGAACATTCAAATCCCCATTCTCCAAGAGTTTTCTGCATCTGGCTGATGTATGCATCGTCTGCATCGTTGTCTGCGGTAATGCGGTAGGGAACTAACAGCGTCTGTTTTTCTCCTGCGTTCTGCATGATGGTGTTGTACAGAATGCGTTCGTGTGCTGCATGCTGGTCAATGATGTACAGCGTGTTCTGTTTTTCTGCAACTAAAAAAGTTCCCAGTGTGCTTCCGACAAAATGAAAGGAATCTTCTGCGCTGTCATTCTGCGAGGGAAGATAGTTTGGTTTGAATGTCTGCGGTTCTTCTATATCCAGTGCTGCTTCCTGAGCAAGGCTTTGAATTGATGAAATGGGGGTAGAACGGGGTGATGATATGGTGCCTGGCTTACCAAACGAAAATGACTTTTGCGGGGCACGGTATACGCTTTTGTAATCAGATTTGGGAATGGATGCTGTGTGTGTCTGCCATAAGTCTGGAGTTGCATCTGCTGCTACTTCGGGCTCCTGTGTGACCATGGTAGCAGTCGTGTAGTTTTTGAAAAACGCTTTTGTACTGGTGCTTACGGCGTGGTGCAGTTCAGAAATGTCTTTGAAGCGTGCTTCTCGTTTTGCAGGATGAATGTTAAAGTCTACGAGCGAAGAATCTATCTGAACAAAAAGACAGGCAACCGGATGCTGACCGTTTGGAAAGTAGCCCTGACAGCCGTATTCTATTGCCTGCAGCAGTGAGTATTCCTGAATGCGTCTTCCGTTTACGTAGATGTAAATATTCTTGCGGTTAGAACGCGAAACAGACGGTTCTCCGATAATCAGAGTAAAAGACCAGGTTTTGTCCGATGACTGATTTTTTATTTCGTAAAACAGTTCAGACTGTTCAAACAGAGAAAGCGCCTGGGTAAACCGTTCGGTAAGGGACTGTCCTTTGGGAAGCGTCAGCTTTTCTTCGCCATCCATGTACAGGCTGAATGCAATGTCGGGTCGGGGTAAGACTTTTTCTTCAAACGTAGCGCGACACAACAATCCTTCACTTGCTTCACGCTTAAGGAATACACGTCGTGCAGGAAAGTTTTCAAACAGTGCTTCTGTCTGAACAATGGTACCTGCGGTCTGTGCTGTCGGGGTAAGGACATGGTCTTCGGTAACAGAGGCATTCATTTTCCAGCCGCCGCTTTGAATGAGCAGTCTGCTTACTGCCGCCATTGATGCAAGTGCTTCGCCACGGAAACCGAGTGTTGAAAGCGTAAGTAAATCTGTTTCGCTGGAAATTTTACTGGTCGCATGAGGCCGTGCGCAGGAGGCTAAGTCTTCTTTACTCATACCGCAGCCGTTGTCTATAACCCGTATGCGCTCTATGCCGCCGCCGGTCAGTTCTACACGAATGGAATCTGCACCTGAGTCTACGGCATTATCCATCAGTTCGCGTACAATGGCATTAGGCCGGTCTATTACTTCACCGGCAGCAATTTTACGTGCGACTTCTGGACTGAGCGTATGAACACGGGCGTTTTGCATGGATTTCCCTCTAACTGATTCGGGTTCCCGTTACTTCGGTATTGGGAGTAAACAAGTCAAGCACCGGAGCAGTTTCTTTTGCTTTCTGTTTTGCAGGGGCAGCTTCTTCTCCGTTCATGAGGATCTGGATTTTTCCCTCTATGGTGTTGAGTTCTTTTTCCATTTTCTTTGCAAGCGTAATGCCTTCTTCAAAATCTTTAAGTGCATCTTCAAGAGAAATATCCTGCTGTTTGATTGCCGCAGTCAGTTCTTCCAGTCTGCGTAAATTGGTTTCGAATGTATTCATCATGTACCTGCCTTTTGTGTTTTGGTAACGGTTGCGTTTATAAGACCCTGTGCGGGGCGTATGACAATCTGTAAACCGGGAGCACTGTCTTCTGCGCTGCGTATAACTTTGCCTGTCTGTGCGTCGGTTACCATGCTGTAGCCGCGGTTAAAAATAGACTGAGGACTTGCGCTTTCAAGAATGTCGGAACAGTGTTTTATGTAGGTGCGCATGTCGGTTATGCGCTGTTTCATTCCGTTGACCAGTTCTTCACGGGCTGCATCAAAGCGGAGTAATACTTTCTGCTCTATGCTGCGGAACTGAAGCTCCATGTTTTCCGGGGTAAAGGTTTTAAGCATAAGCCGTAAGTTTTGTGTCCGTGCGGTTATGGCAGCATACAGGTCAGATTCAGTCTGCTGCAGGTATTCGCGCAGTTTCTGTTTTTCGGGAATTGCAAGTTCTGCCGCATGACTGGGAGTCGAAGCCCGTGCATCTGCAGCAAAATCGCTGAGTGCAAAGTCAATCTGATGTCCTACCGCCGATATAACCGGAATTCGGGAGGCTGCAATTGCCCTTACTACGCCTTCATCGCTGAACGGGAGTAAATCTTCCAGGGAACCGCCGCCTCGTCCTACAATCAGCACATCACAGAGAGACCAGGTGTTAGCCGCTTCAATTTGTGTAATGATTGTACGCGGTGCATCTGCGCCCTGAACCTGAGCCGGTAATACAATAAGGTTTACGGTATCATTGCGGGTTTTTGCAATGTTCATTATGTCACGCAGGGCAGCTCCGGTGGGACTGGTAACTATGCCTACGGTCTGAGGGTAGTGCAGAATGGGCTTTTTGCGGTCTGAATCGAACAGTCCTTCCTTTGAAAGCTTTTGTTTACGCTGTTCAAGCATTTCCATAATGCTTCCCACACCTGCGGGGGACATGGAACTGATTTTAATCTGATAGTTTCCGCGCGGTTCGTAGACGGTAATCTGTCCTTTTGCAACAACTTTCATGCCGTCTTTGGGTTCAAAAGTGAGTCTTGAGGCATTTCCTGCAAACATGACGGCACTTATCTGGCAATAGCTGTCTTTGAGCTGAAAATACAGGTGTCCGCTGGACTGCCGCTTAAAATTTGAGATTTCACCCTCTAACGTGACCGTTTTAAACGAGTTTTCGAGCAGTACTTTGATAAGATTTGTCAGCTGCGAGACGGTCAGCGCTTTTTCTTCACCCATGATACAATTGTACCGTATCCGGTTTTCCCTGTCAACGCATCAGGTTCAGGTGTGTCTAAACTACTATTGTAAAATTCCGATACTGTATGAGATGGAAAGCATTGTTTTTTTGTATGCAGTTACTGACTCGCAGTATGTGTTTGAGGCTTCTTTTGACGGAAAAAGTGCCGCTGAACGTTCATTAACCTGGGCAAAACCCTTTGCCTCACCGCATGATGTATTTGTCGCCTGTCTTAGTTCAACCGAACAGAAAGTTCAGGCTGCCGCTTCAAACGCCGGAGTTACCGTTAAAACGCTTACTGAAAGTGCCTGGAACACACAGTCTCTGCTTGAAGCAGTAATCAAGTCCTGTTCAGACAGTAAGGCTGACCGTGTACTGCTTGCTCCGCTTTCTGCACCGTTTCTGGATGCGGCTCTTACCCAAAAAGTTACCGATGCCCACGAACGTTACTGTGCTGAATACACCTGTGCAGACGGTTATCCTAAAGCACTTGCTCCCGAACTGCTTGCTTCTTCAACTGCCGTTATTCTCCGCGACATTATTAAAGACAAACCCTGTGCAAGTGCTCCCGTAGACGCTGACTGCATTATGAATGCGCTTAAGACAGATATCAATTCCTTTGAAGTAGAGTCTGTGCTTTCTCCGCGTGACTGGCGGTACCTGCGCTTAGACTTTACTACAGAAACAAAACGCACCTATCTTGCCTGCTGTAATTTGTTCCAGACTGCAAAAAAAGAACAGTCTGATTTTTCTGCACAGAATCTCTCTGTGCTTGCTGCTAAAACTGCTTCCGTTCAGTGTACCGTACCTGCATACTATGCAATACAGCTTACCACTGACAGCCGCACAACCGTAACTTATAATGCTTTTGCTGCAGGATATAAAAAACAGTCTGGCGCTTATCCCACACAGGGAATAGAACACAAAACAACTGTCTTAGACCTTGCTTCGCTCAAGACAATTGCTGCTCAGATTTCAGAACTTTCTGATGATGCAACAGTCTGTCTGGGCTGTGGCTCAGAACCTTTACTGCATCCTGACTTTACTGCCTGCGTAAAAACACTGCTTGATAACCCGAAACTCCGCATTCTTATTGAAACCGACGGAACTTTAGTAACACCGGAACTTGCTTCTCAGATTGCATCTCTTGATGCTGACGGACGCATTACCTGGATTGTCTGTCTTGATGCTGCAAGTGAAGCAACCTATCTTTCCATACATGTTCCTCTGTCAGAAGCAGGTGGCCGTGCGTATTTTACTGCTGCCGTATCATCCGTAGGAATTCTTTCTCCGCTTTTTAAGGGACGTGTGTATCCGCAGATGGTACGCATGAATGCAAATGAAACAGAACTGGAACAGTTTTACCGCTACTGGCATGATGCAGCTTCTCCGTCAGAAGGAAATGTCATTATCCAGAAGTATGACAGCTGTGTAGGATTTTTAAGCGATGAAAAACCGGCAGATCTTTCTCCTTTGGTAAGAACTCCGTGCTGGCATGTTAAACGCGATATGATTATTCGTGCTGATGGTTCTGTTCCGCTTTGTCAGGCTTTGATAGCAGAATCTTCTGAGTTGAATGTCTGTAAATGCAGTGTTGAAGAAGCCTGGAAACAGATTGTAACACAGGTACCGTGTCAGGTTTCCGGTGAATATCCGTCTTTGTGCAGGAAGTGTGATGAATACTATACCTTCAATTTTTAATCAGCGTCAGATAACTCTTACCGTGCTGGGAGGAAGTGAACGTATTTCTCACCCGTTGCTTTCAAGCGGATGTCTGCTTTTAAACCGTAACGGTCATCAGCTTTTGACGCACAGTCTGGAACATTGCATTGCCTCCGGTTTTTCTGAAATCGTGTGCGTTATGGCAAGTAAACCCAGTGCACAGTTTGATACACTGGTTCACCAGTTTCCGCAGGTGCATTTTATTATTACACAGGAAACGCTTACCGCAGGAGATATGATCAACATAGGCATGGCTCAGCTGAAAACAGAATATGTCGTTGTCTTAAGCGATGCGCTCTGTCATCAGAATACAATCATTACGCCCATGCTGGAAAAGCTTTTGTGTGAACACAATCTGTTCTGTATTTGTCCCCGTCTGTGTGCACTTTCTCAGGAAAGTTTTTATGACAATCAGCTTGAAAATCAGCCGGTGCATTTTGTTCCCGATACCAATAAAGCCAAGTTTACGATTCTTCCCATGACCAGCGCCGTTGACGGATGTCCAACCCTGTATGCAGCAGACTGGGCGGGAATCTATAACCGAAAAACCTACGTTGAGCTGGGTGGGGCAGACTATACCATCACTTCTGAATACTGGCAGAAACTGGATCTTTTTATGCGTGCCTGGCTGTGGGGAGAAAGAGTTACTCTGTCTTCTGCCTTTGTGCTTATCTATGACACAATTCCCGCAATTGCAGATACTACGGCAGACCGTTCATACCTTCGGTTTTACCTGAAAAATCTTGCTCCCGTATATGACGTTGATCATGCTGTTATTCCCAAGACTTCGTTCTTTTCTTACAAACGTCATGCTTCACTGGGGCTGCACGAATCGCTCAGTTCTTTTACTGAAGCCCGTGCATGGACTGAAAAAAACAAGTACCGCTTCAAAACCGATGCGGCACTGCTCATAGAAAACTGGGGAAAATAATATGAAGTTCATGAATCTGTTCAATCATAAAAAAAGAAAGACAGTGCTTGTCGTTCAGTGCAGGCTGTCTTCTACCAGACTTCCTCGTAAAGCGCTGCTACCGTTAGGCGGAAAGTGCGTGATTGACTGGGTTCTTGATGCAATGAAAGAAGTTCCCGCAGATGAATACTATCTTGCAACGGACTATGACAGCGAAAAAGAACTTGCTCCTGTTGCCGACCGCCACGGCTGGAAACTGTTTGCCGGTTCTACCGAAGATGTGCTTGACCGTTTCTGCCGCATTATTGAACAGTCTCAGGCAGATGTTGTCGTTCGCGCCACTGCTGACAATCCGTTTTTGTTTTACGAAGCTGCGAGTGCCCTGGAAGAAGAATTTTCTGCACGCGATGAAGCAAGCCCGGTAGATTACATTACCTTCTCAGATTTACCGCATGGTTCCGGTGTTGAAATGTTCAATGCACATTCTCTTTTGAAAGCCGCATCGCTTACAACAGATCCTTACGACCACGAGCATGTGGGACCTGCGCTGTACAATCACCGCGAAACCTTTAACTGTCTGTTTGTAAAAGCTCCTAACCGCTGGAATTATGCAGAACTGCGTACAACCATAGACACTCCTGCCGATTATCGTCGTGCACTTGCATTAGTACATGCCGTTTCGGGAGACAAAAACATTACCAGACCGTACACTACGGAAGAAATCCTGAACGGTTTGTGGAATAACTTTGTGCGTAATCCGGTGCTGTTAGTTCCGTGTGTAAAAAAAGGGAAGGGAACAGGTCACTTACGCCGTTGTCTTGATATTGCCCGTGCAACAGGACAGGATATCTATATTCCCGAAGATGCTGGCCTTGAACAGTGCGAATCACTTTTACAGCAGGCTGTTGAAGAGGGGCTTGAACAGTATCAGATTGTGCGCGATATAAATGCCGCTTCAAATTATAAACTGATTATAACCGACTTGTTCCATGCAGATGATCAGATTGTGCAGAAATTAACTTCATGTCCAGAAGTTGCCATTGCAGCTTTGGATGAAGGTAGACTTGATACAACCTATGTTGATTACCTGCTTGATATAATTCCTTCTGTGGGTCTTACCCGCGATGCAAACCGTACCGAAAGTGCGTTTATTCCGCTTCCGCAGAACCGTCGCCCGGAAGATGCAAAGAATGCTGCACTTCATACGGCTATAGTGGTGCTTGGCGGAGAAGATCCTGCAGGTCTTACGGTTCCCGCAACAGTTGCTCTTGCGCGTACCGGCATGTATGTAACTGCCGTTGCTTCTTCTCAGGAAAATGCAATCCTTATGCAGGAAAACTTAAATGCTGACATCAGCAAATTCGTAAAGGTTGTTCCCCCGGTAGAAAATCTGCGTGAAAAACTTGCCTCTTACGATTTAGTGGTAACCCATTACGGTTTTACTGCATTTGAAGCAGCAAACGCTGGTTGTGCAGTCTTACTTTTAGGAACAACTTCTCTGCATGAAGACCTTGCAAAGACACACGGCTTTACCTGTATTCCGGCTTCTTCGGTAAATGAATCAACCGTTAAGCATGCCGTTGAAAACCCGCAGCTTTTGTATCGTCCGCAGGACAAACAGAAAAATCTTTCGCTTACTGATTTTGTGGTCCGTCTGTCTCAGGGACGCCGCATTTCCTGTCCGGTGTGCCGCACCTTCTCCGGTCATCGGGATCCTGTTGTATCACGTACTCCTGAACGTACCTTCAGGCGCTGTCAGAATTGCGGCATGCTGTACATGGCCTGGACACTTCAGAGCGAAGAAACGCAGTACAATCATGCATACTTTTTTGAAGACTACGAAAAGCAGTACGGCAAAACCTACCTTGATGATTTTGCATCAATCAAAGCACAGGGAGTTCGCCGCGTTGGACTTATAGATTACGTTTACCGCAGAATGCATTCTCCCGTTACGCCGACCGTGCTTGACATTGGCTGTGCAATGGGACCGTTTATGGATGCAGCAAATGACAGCGGCTGGCAGGTGTTTGGCATTGACGTTTCAAAAGAAGCAGTTGAATATGTTCAGACAACGCTTAAATATCCTGCCGTCTGTTCATCGTTTCCTCAGTTTAATCCCGGAAGTGAATTCGGTATTCAGCAGTTTGATGCCGTGACCATGTGGTATGTCATTGAACATTTTGAAAACCTGGACAGTGTGCTTAAAGCCGTTTCTCATCTGGTAAAAAAGGGTGGCGTGTTTGCATTCAGCACTCCGTCTGCTTCCGGTGTAAGCGGAAAATACAATCCCAATGCTTTTTTTGCGCAAAGCCCGGCAGATCATTACACACTGTGGGAACCATCCCGCGCTCAGGCAATTCTTAAGCGCTATGGATTTACCGTTGTAAAAACCGTTTCAACAGGAATTCATCCCGAACGTTTTCCGTCAGCACAAAAACACGGATGGAAAAAGAATTCGCTGCAATTTAACATGCTGGGTGCGGCAAGTCATCTGTTTAACCTTGGCGATACATTTGAAGTCTACTGCCGTAAAACTGCGGATATTCAGGACTAGGAGTGCTATATGATGCAGAATAAAAGTGTGCTTATCTTAGGTGCAGGTCTCATGCAAAAACCGTCAATCGAAGCGGCAAAGGCACTTGGGTTTAAAACCGTTGTTGCAGATGCAAATCCCAATGCAGTCTGTGTTCCCTTTGCAGACCGTTTTGAACCTATTGATTTGAAAAACAAAGAAGCGCTCGTAACCCTTGCACAGTCACTCGGTTCAGACCTTGCGGGCGTGTTTACCGCCGGCACTGATTTTTCTGCCACCGTCTCTTACGTTGCGGAAAAGTGTAACCTTCCGTTCCAGCATTCGTATGAAGCAGCATTGAATGCAAGCGATAAAATTTTGATGCGTACCCGTTTTAAGGAAGCAGGCGTTCCTTCTCCAAACTTTACGCAGATTTCCCGTACTGAAATTGCATCCTTCATAGCATCAGGTAAACTGGATGAACTTACCTTTCCGTCTGTCGTAAAACCGGTAGACAATATGGGTGCCCGCGGCTGCCGCATGATCCGCAGTAAGGAAGAGTTTTTACCCGCAGTAGAAGAAGCTGTCAGAGCATCCCGCACCGGACGCGCTATTCTTGAAGATTACATGCACGGCTCAGAGTATTCAATCGATGCAGTTGTGTATCACGATACGCTTACCATAACCGGCTTTGCAGACCGCCACATTTATTACGAACCGTATTTTATTGAAATGGGACACACCATGCCCACTGAAGCAGAAGAATCAGTTAAATTAGAGCTGATTGCCTGTTTTGCCCGCGGCATCAAAGCGTTAGGACTTACCTGTGGTGTTGCAAAGGCAGACATCAAGTATACCGACAAAGGTCCCATGATCGGAGAAATTGCAGCACGTCTTTCCGGCGGATACATGTCTGGCTGGACCTATCCCTATGCGTCTTCACTGAATTTAACCAAACAGGCTCTGATGATTGCAACCGGTCAGGAACCCGAAGATTTACTGCAGCACAGGCGTCCGCTTGCAGTGCATGATGTTCCGTTTGGAATTTATGAAGTTCCGTGTGCACAGGTCAGTGCAGAACGTGCATGGCTTTCTGTTCCGGGAACTGTACGTGCCGTGTATGGTGCAGAGCAGGCTGC
This sequence comes from uncultured Spirochaetaceae bacterium, assembly GCA_902766125.1. Classification (GTDB taxonomy): domain Bacteria; phylum Spirochaetota; class Spirochaetia; order Treponematales; family Treponemataceae; genus Treponema_D. The sequence goes on from CACXCG010000021.1 coordinate 53,398, forward strand.
TGCAGTTCCGTTTGTTCAGGATACCTTCTTACGGGCTAAAGAGGGAAGTGCAGTCGTGTTCCCGCGCAACAATGTAGAAAAATGCGGTAATGCAATTTCCCGTGCGCCCTCACGCGAACTAGCCGTAAACGCAAGCCAGATGTGTGCCGCAACGTTTGTTCTTCGCCTTGAAGCTCCAAATCCGGAAACCGACGCCTTCCTTGCCGGTAAAGTATTAAAATCAGAAAAAGGATTTCCTCCCTCTCTGTTTACACTGGATGAAGCGCTTCGTAATTCCTTTGTTGCTTCCCTTGCAGATTGTCCTGATATTCCTGAAGACAGTCCGGCATTGCCATTGCTGCCTTCTGTTTTGGAAAGCATTTCGGGTACACTGGAAGACTGCAATCACCGTACGCTGAACCAGACTCTGCGTTTATTCGACACACTCTGTCCCGTTCACCCGACACTGAATGCTAAGCGTTTCTGGACTTCGGTTATTCGCGGTGGCATACAGGGAGCACTTTATGTTGCCGATGAAGCACAGTATCAGCGCAGTCAGAAAACTTCGCATCATTCACGGAGAAACAAATGAAAGCACACCTGCGTTTTGTAATCTGTTCCGTTATCATAAGTCTCTTTGCGACAGGCACTGTTTTTGCACAGTCGGCTAAGCTGGTAAACCTGAGTGAAAGTTCTGCTCAGGCAGGCATGACCCTGTACTGGGATCCGCTTGCATTGTGCGGAATTCTTGAACAGAACGGACATCAGATTGCATTTCAGGCAGGCGATGATTTTGTGCTTGAAGATTATACGCATATCCGTCAGGTAGATGCCCCGGTTGTTCAGAACGGAACGCTTATGGTAACCCAGGCTTTTTTAAGTTCCGCAGAAAATTTCATTAAAACTGAATCAAGTGCTTCTCAGTACCGCATCGGTGCAATTCTTATAGATCCCGGTCACGGCGGAAAAGACCCCGGTGCCAACGCAACCTACACGGTGGGCGGTAAAAAAGTTACCGTCAACGAAAAAGACGTTAACCTCAACGTTGCACTGCTTCTGTACGACCGTCTCAAAAAAGCATATCCTGACAAGCGCATCCTCATGACACGCAGTACCGATGTCTTCCTGTCTCTTGAACAGCGTACCGAAATTGCCAATTCCGTAAAACTTGCGGCAAATGAAGCTATTCTGTATGTTTCCGTGCATGTAAATGCAAGTCTTGATAAAAAAGCTACCGGTTATGAAGTGTGGTATCTGAACCCCGGTTACCGCCGCCAGGTTTTAAATGAAGACCTTTCCGGAGACAGTACCGTTAATTCTATCCTGAATGATATGATGGAAGAAGAGTTTACGACCGAATCCATGCTGATTGCAAACTTTATTCTTGACGGCATTGGAGCTCAGGTGGGTAACCTCAGTAATTCCCGCGGAATCAAGGCAGAAGAGTGGTTTGTCGTGCGTAACGTAAACATGCCCAGCGTTCTGATAGAAACCGGCTTTCTGACAAATGAAAAGGAAGCGCTTCTGCTGGTAGATGAGACCTACTTGCAGAAACTAAGCCTTGGGATATATAATGGCCTTGCTGCGTTTGTAACGCACTTTGAACGTTCGCGCGGATTTACCGGAATGTAAGTCCCCCGTATCTGGAGAAAATAGTGAAAGAAAGTACAAAAAAACAGCTTGTTTTTCTTCCTCTGCTGATTATGGGTCTTGCCCTTGCACTGAGTGCTGTCCTGTATGCCGTACGCAATCCATGGCACCGTTATGTCATGTTTTTCGGCGAATACGGTTCTGATAAAATCTATTCTGAAACACGTCTTGTCTCAAAAGAGGACACTTTTCAGGATCAGGTTCAGGCTTTTACCGATTCTCTGGTGCTGGGACCGCGGACAAACCGTTTTTTACCGCTGTTTGCAAGCGGAACGACGGTTGAGTTCTGCATTGTTAAGGACGGAAAAGTATATGTAGGCTTGTCTGAAAACGCACTGTTCTTTTCAGAAGAATGTGCCGATATTAAGACTGGCATATCTATGCTTAAACGGAATATTGTGAGGAATTTCACAAATATTGATACTGTAGAGGTGTACATTGACAGTATACAGGTCGAAGGGTAGGGGCTGTTACGGCGAAAAAACTTGTGTAAAAAACAAAAAAAGCCGTTGACAAAAAACCCGACTTGTTAGATACTATATTGTACAAGGCTACATCAAAGCGTATAAGAAGGAGCTTCGAATGAAGAAAATTGTAATGTTGACTGCAGCTGCCATGCTTTTGGCTGGAAGTGCATTCGCAAAGACACAGACGCTCATTGACTTCACCAATCTTGAAGCTGATTGCGTCATGGACGAAAACGGAAACGCCACGGAGAACGGCCGTACTGTGATGGACTATTCAATTGCCGCAGGTGCTTCTTTCACTGATGATCAGAAGTCTTTGATGAAGACTTCTCTCGCTCTGCCTAACTGGGAAGTTGTTCTTAACTCTTCTGCTCAGAATGTGCAGTCTAAGGGTCTGTCAGTTGTAAAGGCTGCCCCTGTTAAAGAGAGCGCGGAAGTTCCGTTCGCAGGTAAGGACGTTATGGGTGTTCGCATCCTGTTCCCGACCTGGAATTCAAATGCAAATGCAAAGATCGTTCCTCCGTTCGAGATTCAGGCTTATGAACCGCTTTCAGATAACGATGCTGACGGTAACCGCCAGGAACCCACTGCAGAGCAGAAGGGTAAATATCTGTTCGAAGGACAGAATGCTGACGAAGGTTTCGGTCTTATCCACAATGTTGGAACTATCAAATCAATTTCAGTAACTACAATGGGCGACAACTTCCCCCATTCACTGTATGTTCTGCTTACCGACAACGACAACGTAGAGCGCCGCTACTACATGGGTACTCTGGAGTTTGACGGATGGAAGACACTGGTATGGAACAACCCTGATTACATTTCAGAAGTTCGTACCCGCGAAATCCGCATCTACCCCATCTATCCTCGTGGAGTTCCGTTTGTTAAGTTCTCTGGTTTCCAGATCTGCCGTGACGCAGCTGACATTGGTTCAGACTTCGTAGGATACTTCAAAGACGTTCGCATCATCTATGACCTGGCTGTTCTTACAGCAGACCGCGACATCGATGAAGAAGATCTGTGGGGAATCATCACACAGAAAGAAAAAGAGCGCCAGGCTGCAGAAATCAGCCGCTTCGGTAACAAGCAGGTTAACCGCGTTATCGAACGCACAAAGATGTCTACAGCAGACGAACTCTTCGATACAGACGACTACAAGAACTCTGGTTCACAGCAGTAATCGTCAATGCTTTCAGACAGGTAGTAAGTCGATTGGGCTTACTGTCTGTCGCCTTCAGCCGTTCTGCGTGAACGGCTTTTTTTATTGCAGATATAAACCTGTTTACAATTAGAAAAGTTGGTACGGAAAGAAAATGGAAGCTACACAGCAACTGCCCGCAAAAGAAGCAATGCGAAATCTGTATGCCTCATATCAGCCGGTGTTTCTGCAGGTTCTTGACCTGATGGAACAAAAACTCAAGACCGTTATTTCGCTTCCGTCTAATCCCACCTATAAATCACGTATTAAATCGTTTGAAAGCTATTACAAAAAAGTCCTCAGAAAAAAATCCGAAGATGCTGCTTCACGCACACTTGTTCCGCTTACCGACATGATTGGTATCCGTGTTATCTGTGCCTTTCTTGAAGATCTTGATGTTGTAGAAAAACAACTGCAGGCTGCATTTGACGTTACTGAAATTGAGCGTAAGGGAAATGATCAGACCGTAAAGGAATTCGGCTATGAATCAGTTCATGTGCTGGTAAAAATTCCCAAAGAATGTATGCCCTCTATGCCTCAGCCCGTATTACCCGAAGACACTGTTGTAGAAATTCAAATCCGTACTATTTTGCAGGATGCATGGGCAGAAGTTGAACACGAACTTATCTACAAGTCAGAGTTTAATCCTTTTGATAAACCGTTACGCCGAAAGCTGGCCTCTATAAATGCAAGTCTTACTTTGGCAGATATTATATTCCAGGAAATCCGTGACTATCAGAAAAAGCTTCAGAACGAACTGGACTTCAGACGAAATACTTTTTACGAAAAAGCAGATATTGTTACCGGAGATGCGCTTCCTGACGCCAAACCTGCAGTTGCGGTTCCTCCTCCAGAATCAATTGTCGATACCTCTCCGTACACAAAGGGTACTATAGACGACCTGGTGCTTGAAGCACTGCATGCACATAATACCGGAAACCTGCAGAAAGCGGTTCATATTTACACGCAGATTCTTGAATCGACACCGCAGCCGCCTGCAATTGTTCAGTCAGTTATTCTTAAACACCGCGGTATGGCATATTTTGCACAGAACCGTTATGACGAATCGCTTGCAGATTTTAAGCAGAGTATTGTGCAGGATCCCAAAAATTTCCGTGCTTACTACTACGAAGGCATTGTGTACAGTGTGCAGGGTAACGAAAAGGACGCAATTAAAAGTTTTGATGCCTCTATAGAACTGAACGCATACCACAGTCACGTGTATTACCGTCGTGCACTCTCATACTTTAACCTGGGCGACTATCAGAAAGCTCTTGCAGATTTAGATGCTGCAGACAGACTGGGACTAAAATCTGAAGATGCTCAGCTTTTGCGTGCAAAACTCATGAAAAAATTTGACATGTCTTTATAACTGAGGACGAAGCGCACATGGAAAAACAACTGTACATCAAACAGCTGCGTCCAGAGCTCTATCTTATGGATGAAGCGCATGAGTCAACCGGGTATCTTGTTATTGGAAAAGATAAGGCCTGTCTTATAGATACCATGAACGGCTACAACGATCTTCATAAAACAGTCAGAGAAATAACCGATAAACCGGTAATTGTTATTAACACTCACGGTCACCCGGATCATATCTTTGGCAATGTGTTTTTTGACAGGGCTTTTTTACATGCTGATGATTTTGCCCTTGCACAGTCTTTTTGCAATGATAAAAAAATGTCGCCGTTTGAGCCAATTACTCAGGGTGATGTAATTGATTTAGGCGGGAAACACCTTGAAGTATACAGTTTACCAGGACACACAAGAGGAAGTATTCTTCTGCTTTTAAAAGAAGAGCGCATTCTGTTTACGGGGGATGCGGTTAATCATCATGTGTGGATGCAGCTTGAAGGCTGTCCTTCTATGACTCAGTTTGTAAAAAATCTTGATCAAGTCATGTTCCTGGAAAAAGAAGCTGATTTTATTCTGCACGGTCACGCCCGTAAGTTTGATGATATTTCCCTGATGCATTGCGTTCGTCAGGGTGCCTTAGAAATAAGCGAAGGTGACACTTTAAAAGACGAAATCTATCCGTGGTTTGGCGGAACGGCTAAACAGCATCATTTTAAGCTGGAAGAGGGAAAGCAGTACAGCCAGCTGCACAGCGTAATCTGTTACAACGATGTGACTGTCAGTTGATGCAGATTATTTATTTAAAAAGTACACGTCTGCTCTTGACAAAACTGATTCAATTCGATATAGTGTTAACATCTTAAGTCTCCTTCGTCTAGTGGTTAGGACATCGGGTTTTCATCCCGCCAACGCGGGTTCAATTCCCACAGGAGATGTGACAAAAAATAAAAGGCTACTCTAACGGGTAGCCTTTTATTTTTTGTCGTCAAGAAAAACCTAGTTTATATAATAAACTAGGTTTTTCTTGCGTGTGTCAAACTAATTGCAAAAAGGATTTTTTTTCCGAGAGAGACGGCTTTTTTGTTTACTTAGTGTAAAAAAAAGGGCTAGCCGGTTGGACTAGCCCTTTATGTTTTTAATTCAGACTATCTGAACAGAATGATAAGCATTTGTGAAACGATTACAACTGCAACCAGTGCAATGGGGTATGTAGAAGCGTATGCTCCTGCTACTTTTTCTGTTCCAGCAGTTGAAATCAGGGTTCCTAAAGCCGGAGTAGATGTCATGCCTCCGCAGATAGAACCCAGGTTGTTCAGGAGGTTCAGTTTGAGTACGTACTTTGCAAACAGATATCCGATAATCATCGGAAGCAGTGTCATAATGATTCCGTAGATAAAGTATACCCATTCAAAGTATTTAACAAAGCTTGCACCACCGGCAACACCTGCACCAATCAAGAACAGCATCAGTCCCAGTTCGCGGAATACTTTCAGTGTTGATTCCTGAGGCATAATGCTTACTTTTCCAATTTTCTGGAAGTGTCCAAAGATAAGTGAAAGAATCAGACAGCCGCCTGTTGTGGTAAGCGAGAAGTTTCCAAACTTGAATGAACCAAAGAAAACTCCCAGGACTGCAACCAGAGAGAATGCACAGAATCCAAACGGATCAAGTTCAAGTTCTTTACCGGTCAGTTTTGAAGGAGCTTCAGGTGCAGATTCAGAAAGTTTTGCGCGTTCAACATCCATGTTTGCTTTTGCAAATTTGGGTACCAGCTGAACAAACAGAACAACACCTACAACACCAAACAGGTATGCAATTCCGTGACCTACGGCAACAATTGATTCAAGCTGATCTGCGGTGTAGTTTGCAGAAGCGGTAACTGTTGCTTTTGCAGCCGAGAATGCAGGTGTAGAAGTAAGAGAGCCGGAAAGAAGACCAACCAGCATTGCTGAAACTTCTTCAAGGTCGCGTCCGTATACTTTGCTGTCGAATATGATACAGCCGGCGCAGGAAAGTCCGCCACAAAGAATGATTATTACACCCAGCAGAATGTAAGACTTAAAGTTCTTTTTCAAGTCGCCAAAGAAACTTGGGCCTGCAATAAAACCAACTGATGTAACAAACAGAATCAAACCTAAGTTTTCAACGATCTTAAGTGCGTTTGAAACATAGGATTTTTCGCCCACCATAAGCTGATTTGCAAGTGGTGTATACAGGAATGCACCAAACAAAAGGGCTACAATAAAAACGCCTGCAGTTCCTAAAGAAACACCCTTAACGGTGATTCTTCCCAACAGGTATCCTAATCCTGCGATTACAAATACACAGAAAACCAAAAAACTGATTGTCTTGATTGACAAGATTCCAGCAAACAGAGTCATATAAGACCTCGATCTATAATAATTTGAACTATATTATAGTAAAAACGCTATTGCTCGTCAATGTTTGCAAATTCTGCTAAAGCTGAGCTACGCTGACCCCCTGAGATTTTGCTATCTGTGCAAGTGTTGCATCCATGGTAACCAGAGTTGCAGCATTTCTTCGGGCAAGCGTAAAGTAAAACATATCGTATGCAGGATGCTTTAGGTGAATTGACTCATGTAAGGATTCCACTGCATTTTCCCCGCTGTCTTCGTATTCATCTACATATTGAAGCATTAACGCAAGGGTAAGCTGCGCATTCTGTTCATCAAGATATGCACCTTTTTCATATTTTGCAAGTACATTGGTAACTTCGTTTATAAACAGGTGAGGAGCCAGTACTCTGTCTGCATTCAAAAGAAGTTCCCGGATGGGAGCCGCATGAGGTCTGTTGAATGCAACTTCAAATGCTGCACTTGCGTCTAAAACTATAGTCATTGCTCTTCCTTTTTAAGAGACTGCATCAGGTAAGATGGCGTCATATCTCTGTCTTCGCGGAGTAACTGTGCTGGACTGCATACTTCTTCCGGCAGTGTTGCATTTAGCGTTTCTGTTGCATACAGAACACGCGCACGTTTGGTTTTATAGCCATTAGCATCAATTTCAAAGCTTTTTCTTAGCTGAACAACAGTCTGCTGGGCGATGCTGCGGTTTTGTTCCTGTGCTGTTCTGTTGAGTGCAGCGTAAAGTTCGTCGGGACATTCCCGTACTTGAAGCAGTGGCATGGTAACCTCCTTGTATGCAGAAGTATGCTATTTGCATACACTTATAGAATAACAAGATTATTGTTAAAAGTCAAGAAAAAAATGATTGTATTTATTGGGATTCGAGATGTTGTAGTGCACAAATGTAAAAAAAACGCGACAAGGATGTCGCGTCAATTTCTTAGCAGGAACACTCGTGCAGAATTTTGCAAAGCAAAATTCTGCAGAAATAAAAATCGCAAGGAAGCAATTTTTATTTCGAGGCGCCAGGTATCTTCTTCTCGAATTCGGGGTTTCCGTGTGTGTAGCGGGGTAACAGCTTCGGAGAAACTGCATCTCCCTTAATTCCAGCCTTATCGCGTTCCTTTTCGAAGTCTTTTACGTGCTGCAGGCTCAGTTTTGAAGTATCGGTCAGCTGAATGTCTTTGAACATCTTTCCTGCTTCAATACCTGCTTCGCGTCCGAATACCACAACATCCAGAAGTGAGTTACCCATCAGGCGGTTTGTTCCGTGAACACCACCAGAGGCTTCTCCTGCAACCAGAAGATTCTTTACGCTGGTATGACAGGTCTTGTCAATTTCAACGCCACCGTTCTGATAGTGCAGTGTGGGGTATACCAGAATGGGTTCCTTGCGGATATCGATTCCGTACTTGATGAACATGTTGTACATAGCGGGAATTGATTTGAGGATGGTTCCTTCTCCGTGAATCATTTCGATCATGGGAGTATCAAGCCATACTGCATCCTGAACTTCATTCTTAACACCACGTCCGTTCTTTACTTCGCGGATAATTCCAGAAGCGTTAACGTCACGGGTTTCAAGCGGATGAATGTATACTTCACCGTCTTTGTTAATCAGTTTTGCACCAAGAGAGCGGACTTTTTCGGTAACCAGCTTGCCCAGAATCTGTGTGGGGTATGCTGCACCGGTCGGGTGATACTGAAGGCTGTCCTGATACAGAAGTTTTGCACCGGCACGGTATGCCAGTACCAGACCGTCAGCGGTTGCTCCGTAGTGGTTAGAAGTGGGGAATCCCTGATAGTGCATGCGTCCGGCACCACCGGTTGCAATAATAACAACCTTTGCCTTTGCAATGCGGATTTCACCGGTTTCCATATTCATAAGGACTGCACCAGAAGCTTCGCCCTTGTCATTTTTAATCAGTTCGATTGCACTGGTAAAATCAACTACGGTAATGCGGTCTGCACGGTTAAAGGTTTCGTCGCGCAGGGTACGCATGATTTCTGCACCGGAGTAGTCCTTGCATGCATGCATACGTTTGCGGCTTGTTCCGCCACCGTGAGTGGTAACCATAGTACCGTCTGCTTCCTTGTCAAATTCAACGCCAAGGTCGTTCAGCCATTTGATAACAGAGGGAGCTTTGTTTACCAGTGTGTATACCAGTTCGGGTTTTCCGTCAAAGTGTCCGCCGCCAAAGGCATCAAGGTAGTGCTGTGCGGGTGAATCGTTGGGCTTATCTGCAGCCTGGATTCCGCCTTCTGCCATCATGGTGTTTGCATCGCCTACGCGCAGTTTGGTTACCAGCAGAACTTTTGCACCGGCTTCGCTTGCCATAATTGCAGCACTGGTTCCAGCTCCACCGCCACCAATAACCAGAACGTCTGCTTCGTAATCAATGTGATTCAGATCAACAGTGTCGGGTTCCATGCGGGGTTTTGCCTGCAGCATTTCTGCCAGTTCAATAGGTGCTTTCTGTCCTTTGTTGGGACCAATCTTAAGTTCAACAAATTGAGAAGCAATGCGGTCAGGGTGATATTCTTTGAGCAGCTGATCTTTTTCATCTGCAGTAAGGCGTGCGTGCTCAAACTTGAGGTTTTCTTCGCGTTTTTCTGCTACGATTTTTGCAGCATCATCAAGATAATTACCGTACATATAATCTCCTTACTTTTCTATTTCGCGATTGTTGTAAAGATTTTTGATCTCTTCTTTGTTGCCTGTTGACATTTCAACAAACTTCTTGATTGCCTCTTCGCACTTACCGGCGTCAATTTCTGCAACACGGTCAAGCAGGTGCTGACTCTGCGGCTGAATGTACTTTCCGTTGATACGGCGTGCAAGTTCTGCAACCTGAGGGTGACTGATTCCTGCAGGACAGCGGCTTGAACAGCATCCGCACATAACGCAGTCGAATGAAAGGTCTGCACATTTTGCATAGTCTCCGCGCTGAGCGTATGCAATGTACTGCATAGTGTTCAGGTTCTGGGGGCAGGCACGTGTACAGGCGTTACATCCAACACAAGAGTAAATCTCGGGATATAGCTGCATCATAAGCTGCTGTTCAGGTTTTACGGTGTTGATGTCGTAAATCTGTTTTACCAGAGGGAAGAAGGGCAGGGTTGCAATGTACATGTCATTTTCAACTTTCTTTGAACAGGCAAGACATGTCTGCAGCTGATTCTGTCCTTTTATACGGTAAATGGTTGCACAGGCTCCACAGAAACCGTTGCGGCATCCGCAGCCACGCTTTAACTGATATCCTGCGTATTCCATAGCATTCATAATTGTTAACTCTGCCGGAACTTCATATTTTTTTCCGAAGAGGTAAATTGTTGCCATTTCTTTTTCTGCCATGACAATTCTCCTTTTATTAGTATTCGGGCGGTAACTCACCCAGCTGATCAAAACTGAATACAGGTCCGTCTTTGCAGACGAATTTGTCACCGATATTACAGCGTCCACACTTTCCTATACCGCATTTCATGCGCATTTCCATGGTTGTAAAAATCTGGGTGTCAACGAAGCCCATCTTTTTAAGTTCTGCCAGAGAAAGGTGAATGAGAATTGGCGGTCCGCACATAATGACTGTCATGCTTGTGTCGGGTTTGCATTCCGTTACATACGGAGGAACAAATCCAACGTGGCCGTCCCAGCCTTCTTCTGCACGGTCTATGGTCAGGTTGATTGAACAGTTGGGCTGCTTCATCCAGACATTCTGCATTTCGTCTAAGCGAACCAGATCTGCCTTTGAGCGTGAACCGTAAATAACCTGAATGCGTCCATAGTTTTCGCGGTGATCCATCATATAGTTGACTACAGAGTGAACCGGAGCAATACCAATACCACCTGCAATAACCAGAATATCTTTTCCCTTAAGTGCACCTTCAACAGGGAATCCGTTTCCTAACGGTCCGCGGATTGCAATTTCCTGTCCAACTTCTGCTGCATGAAGCCAGCTGGTAAGCTGACCGCATTTTTTTACGCTGAACTCAAGATGGTCTGTCAGTGTTGGAGAAGAAGTAATGGAAATCATACTTTCGCCAAGTCCGGGAACCATGAGCATTGCGCACTGTCCGGGAATGTGTTCAAACGGTTTTTTGCCGTTCAAATCCTGGATGTAGAATGTCTTTACATCAGGTGTTTCCTGAATGATATTGACAATTTTACAGACGTGGGGAATCAATGCGTCTTCAATCATTTGTTACCTCCGTCAGATTCTGATTCGTTATATGCCTTTACCACTTTGACAATGTTCATGTGGATGGGGCAGCTTTCTAGACAGCGTCCGCAGCCTACGCAAGAGAAGTTGTCTTCGTGAGCCATGGGGTAGTACACCAGCTTGTGCATAAAGCGCTGACGGAAACGTTCTTTTTGAGAAAGACGGGGGTTTGCAGCAGCCATCTGCGTAAAGTCAGAATACATACAGCTGTCCCAGCAGCGGAACTGTTTAACTCCGTTACCGGTATCAAAGTCGCGGATGTCAAAGCACATACAGGTCGGACACACATAGGTACAGGTTCCGCATCCAAGACAGGTTGCAGAAAGATCATCCCAAATCTTTGAGTTGAAGATTTTAAGCATGTCTTTTCCCTGCCACTTTGAAAGGTCAAGCTTTGCAAAGGGAAGTGCTTCACATTTCTTACGGGTTTCTTCCTGCTGTTTTGTAACCGCTGCATCATCTTTTTCTGACAGTGCAGACTTTACATCAGCAATCAGTTTTTCTCCCTTAGGAGTGTTTGCCTTAAAGTAGTATGTTCCGTCTGCTAACCATGCACTTACGTCTCCTGCGGGAGCGGCTGCATCAATTTTGTATGCAGAACAGAAACAGGTCTGAGCAGGTTCTGTACAGGCAAGCGTAATGACTGTTCCGTGATCGCGGCGGTTCTTGTAGTAAGAATCAACCGGAGTCATGTTAAGGTATACTGCATCTACGATTTCAAAACTCTTTGCATCGCATGCGCGTACACCGAATACAACAAAGTCTTCCAGTTCTTTGCGCGGATCTTCTACGGTTACATGTTTGCCTTCCAGCTTAAGGTTGACAAGATTTTCTGCCTTGGGAAAGAAAAAGTCCTTTGCACTGCGAACGGTTTTGAGCGCTTTGCTTAAGGTTTTTCCTGATTCCCATTTTTCGAAGTTTGCCTTACCAGAGCTGTTGTCTACGGGAATATACAGATTTTCTTTTGCACCAATCTGAGCAAAGAAATCGTTAATTTTTGATTCAGGAAGTGAAAGCATTACTCAGCCTCCTTGTTGTTGGGGTCGCGGTCATATACAATGCTTGCTTCTGCGTCGTTAAACTGATAGGTCAGCATTGGCGGTTTTGTCTCCATGTCGCTTCCTGCAATGTAGTCACCGTACAGTTCATTAATGTCTTTTACAAACTTGCGGTTCAAAAGGTGCAGGGGAATGTGCTCCGGACATACACGGCTGCATTCACCACAGTCTGTACAGCGTCCTGCAACATGCCATGCACGGATGATGTGGTACAGGCTTTCTTCAAAGTCATTAACCGCAACTTTCTGGCTGGTGTACATGAGTGTGTTATCAAAGACACATTTTTCGCAGGTACAGGCGGGACATACATCTCGGCAGGCGTTACAGCGGATACAGCGTGAGAATTCGTTTTTCCAGAATGCATCACGTTCATCAGCAGTCATGTGTTCCAGTTTTTCAACTTCAGCAAAGCGTGCAGGATTTTCAACGGTGTTCTGTTCCATGAACATTTCATCGTAGGTTACATGCTTTTTGTTGTTGCAGTGGTCGCATCCCTTGCCTTCAGGAATTGATTCATCCATGGTACAGGCACACGGAACTGCAATTACATATACGTCGTCGCGGGTAATGCGGTTTTCTTTAAGCAGCTGGGTAAACGAATGACTGTCTCCCGGCTTCATAAACACAAGCACTTTTTCCTGAGGAATAGGTGCATCCTGTGCGTTCGGATCACGCTGTTTTGCCATTGCATTGTTTACACGAGTGGTGCTCTTTTTGATTTCGATTCCACGGGTATACTTTACAAGGTATTTTGACAGGTTTGCCTTGCAGAATTTGTTGAATACAAAATTCTTTTCCAGGTCTTCTGCAGTGGTAAATACCGATGGAGTAATGTCTTCATCAAACAGACCGCGTCTCCATCCGATAACACTCTGAACCTGACCAGAGGCGAGCTTTTCTTTTGCAAGTTTGATTAAGTCTTGCGTTAGTTCTTTTTGCATCGTACGTCCTCCAGTTTTTTGTTTTCACCAAGAGCTGTTACCTGTGCAACAAAGTCGTTCATGATTCCGGCAAAGCGAACACCTTCAGCGGCAGAACACCATTCTACGCGGGTGCGTTCTTTTTCTATTCCCAAATAGTTGAGCATAGAGAACAGAAGTGTCATGCGGCGGCGTGCAAAATAGTTACCGCTTGTGTAGTGACAGTCTCCAGGGTGGCATCCGCACAGAATAACTCCGTCTGCTCCACGCTGGAATGCACGCAGGATGAACAGCGGGTTCAGGCGGCATGAGCACGGAATGCGGATAATCTTTACGTTTGCAGGATATTCCAGGCGGTTGTTACCCGCAAGGTCTGCACCTGCATAGGAACACCAGTTGCAGCAGAATGCTACAATGCGGGGTTTCCATTCTGTATTTGTTGTCTTAGTTTCTTCCATATGTTTTCTAGCGTCAATTACAGAACGCTATCCACCTCCGCTAAGATTTGTTTATTGCTGAATCCAAAGAGATCCATAGCTCCTGACGGACAGGCTACCGTACATGCACCACAACCATGACACATTGCCGTGTTGACCTGTGATACGTGGCGGGTAATTGTTGTGCGGTTAGGACCACGGAAGTCTTTGTCTACATAGCTGATAGCTCCGTACGGACAGACGTTTGCACACTGTCCGCATCCGTTACAGGCGTCTTCGTTGGGATGAGCCGTGCACGGATCGTTCTTGAGCTTGTCTTTAACCAGAAGACAGATTGCCTTTGCAGCAGCACCAGATGACTGTGCAACTGTTTCAGGAATATCTTTGGGACCCTGGCAGCAGCCTGCAAGGAAGATACCTGCAGTGGGGCTTTCGACAGGGCGAAGTTTTGCATGAGCTTCAAGGAAGAAGTCATTGTTATCCATACTGGTGGTAAGCATGGTTGCAAGGGGACGGGCACTCTTGTCTGCTTCGATTGAGGCTGCAAGAACTACCATGTCAGCTTTAATGTGAACCTGACGGTTAAGGATTAAATCGCTTCCCTGAACGTCAAGTGTTCCGTCTGACTGCGGAGTAACCTTTCCAACCATACCCTTGATGTAATGTACTCCGTACTGTTCAACGGCACGGCGGTAGAATTCATCAAAGTTCTTTCCCGGTGTACGGACATCAATATAGAATACATAGCATTCGGTGTCGGGGTAGTGGTCACGGGTCAGAATTGCATGCTTAGCGGTGTACATACAGCACACTTTAGAGCAGTATTCATGGCCTTTTTTGCTGTCTGCTGAACAGCGGCTTCCCACACACTGAATGAATACAATCTTCTTCGGTTCTCTTCCGTCGCTGGGGCGTTTAAGGTGACCGTTTGTCGGACCTGCGGCATTGCACAGACGTTCAAATTCCAGTGAAGAAACAACGTCCTTGCTCTGACTGTAGGCGTACTCATCAAACTTATCCAGGCTGATGGGATTGTATCCGGTTGCAACAACGATGGCACCATACTTTTCTTCCATAACGGTGTCGGTTGCGTTATAGTTAATGGCTCCGGCTGCACATGCTTTTTCACAGAAACCACATGCGGTCTTTCCATTTTTCATTGCCTTAAGGCGAAGACATGCAGTTGAGTCAATGGTTGCAACTTTAGGAACTGCCTGTGCAAACGGAATGTAGATTGCCGTGCGGGTATCAAGGTTAAGGTTAAATTCGTTGGGAACTTTTTTGTTGGGACACTTTTCAATACAGGCACCACAACCGGTACACTTTGTTTCGTCAACATAGCGTGCCTTGCGTTTGATGGTAGCAGTAAAGTTTCCGATGTAACCGGTAACATTCTGCACTTCGCTGTAAGACAAAATGCGGATGTTGGGGTTCTGGCTTACTTCGGTCATCTTTGGAGTGACGATACAGCTTGCACAGTCCAAAGTCGGGAATGTTTTGTCAAGCTGAGCCATCTTTCCGCCGACAGTCGGTTTTGTTTCAACGATGTCTACAGGGAATCCTGCATCTGCAATATCCAGAGCGGCAGTAATACCTGCAATACCGCCACCAATAACCAGTGCACGTTTGGTCATAGGTGTTTCGCCGGGGGTAAGCGGTGTGTCTAAAATTGCCTTTGCAATTGCCGCCTTACCTAATGCGACTGCTTTTTCTGTTGCTTCACCCATGTCTTTCAGAACCCATGAGTCCTGTTCGCGGATGTTTGCAACTTCTACTTTGAACGGGTTAAGTCCGGCTCTTTCTGCACAGCCACGGAATGTTTTTTCGTGCATGCGCGGTGAGCAGGAACACAGTACCACACCAGTCAGTTTGTCTTCTTTGATGTGGTCTTCAATCATTTTCTGTCCGGCTGATGAACACATGTATGTGTAGTGGGTAGAGTAGACAACTCCGTCAATTTTGCCCAGTTCTTCTGCTACTTTTGCAACATCAACCGTACCTGCAATGTTTGTGCCACAGTGGCACACGAATACACCGATTCTTTCCATCTGGCACTCCTATCTCTTATATTTGCGGAAAGCGCTAACGATAGCCTGCTGGGGCATATCCTCATCCAAAAATGCCGGAACCTGTACCGGATCCAGGTGATGGGGACCACGCTTTGCTTCTACTAGCTGACGCACTGCTTCAATAACTTTTACCGGTTCAACCTGACGCGGGCAGCGTTCAAGACAGGCAAAGCAGGAAAGGCATTTGTAGATAGAAGGGCTTTCAATCAGCTTTTCAATTTCGCCGTTTTCTACCATCTGCACAAACTGGTGCGGATGATATTCCATTGCATCATAGTTAGGGCAGGTGCCTGAACACTTACCGCATACCATGCATTTTTTTGTATTTACACCGCTTACTTCTGCGATGATCTGTTTACATTCGTCAATTTCGTGCTGAAGCATTTATGCTACCCCCTGACATGCGTCTTTAATGCCAAGTGCTTCTGCAAGCAGTTCGGTAAAGTAAATGACATCCAGTTTGCTTCCACCCTTGTTTTTAGCAAGATTGTAGCGGCACAACGGACAGCTGGTTACCAGGAAGTCTGCTCCCTGTTCTTCTGCATTTGCAAGAATAGCCTTTGCTCGCTTAGCGGGAATGTCTGCATCTTCAAGTGCAGTGTATGCTCCGCAGCATTCGTTGCGCTGTGCATAGATGACAGGAGTTGCACCAATTGCTTTTATAAAGTCTTCGATAATCTGAGGATTTTCAGGGTCATCAAATTCAAGTACACCTGCGGGACGAAGCAGAAGACATCCGTAGTAAGCACCGATTTTCTTTCCTTTAAGCGGATTTTTTACGGCAGCCTTTACGTTATCCCAGCCTACAACATCACGCAGTACTTCAAGATAGTGTACTACATTTGTTTCGCCGTGATACTGAATGTCGTCCTTTGCAAGGTAGTTGTTTACCTTGAGGATGACATTTTCATCGGTACGCATGTCGTTGTTTACCTGTTTGATGACATTGTAGCATGCTGAACAGAGCGTTACCAAATCTTTGCCCGCTTTCTGTGCGTCCGCCAAAGCACGCACTGAGGACAGTTTAGTGGCAATTTCATTCTTTGCAAGCGGATATTCTCCGCCACAGCACTGCCACTCGGGGATTTCGTCAAGGGTAAATCCCAGTACTTCTGCCGATTTGCGCGCATACAGGTCAAGGTCTAAGGCCTTGTTTTTGAGCGTGCATCCGGGAAAGTACGCGTAGTGTCTGGTTGTTTCCATAACCAAATTCCTCATTTATCGTATAATTTAGAGTTTTGAACTCGAATCAGTAACTGATTACAAAGTGTTGCACAAGCCTAAGCCTGCTTTACCATCTCTTCCGGGTGAAATACTTCGTCAAACTTTTCTGCAGTCAGGAATCCTAACTGTACGCAGGCTTCTTTGAGCGAAATGTTCTTTTCGTATGCAAGATGGCTTGTCTTTGCTGCGTTTTCGTAACCGATGTACGGGTTGAGCGCAGTTACCAGCATCAGGGAGTTGTGCAGGTTGTGGTGCATCTTTTCCTTGTTTGCGGTAATGCCGACAGCACAGTTGTTGTTAAAGCTTACGATTACTTCTGCCAGAAGACATGTTGACTGGATGAAGTTGTATGCAATAACCGGCATGAAAACGTTCAGTTCAAAGTTACCCTGGCTTGCAGCCATTCCTACTGTTGCATCGTTACCCATTACCTGTACGGCAACCATAGTCATTGCTTCACACTGAGTGGGGTTAACTTTACCCGGCATGATTGAAGAACCCGGTTCGTTTTCGGGAATGTGGATTTCTCCCAGACCGTCACGGGGACCAGATGCCAGCCAGCGAACATCGTTTGCAATTTTCATGCAGTCTGCGGCCAGTGCTTTAAGTGCACCGTGAGCAAAAACGATTTCGTCCTTGCTGGTCAGTGCATGGAATTTATTGGGTGCGGTAACAAAGTCTTTTCCGGTAAGTTCGCTTACTTTCTTTGCAACCAGCGTGTCAAATCCTTTGGGTGCGTTCAGCCCGGTTCCGACAGCGGTTCCGCCAAGAGCCAGCTGCTTAAGGTAGGGAAGTGAACTTTTGAGCATTTCCTTGTCGCGTTCAAGACTGGTTCTCCAGCCAGAGATTTCCTGAGTGAACGAAATGGGTACTGCATCCTGAAGGTGAGTGCGTCCGCTTTTTACGATTCCTTCGTTTTCTTTTTCAAGCTTTTTGAAGGTGTCTACCAGCATGTCGATTGCGGGGAACAGTTTGTCTTCTACTTCAACAACTGCTGCAATGTGCATGGCGGTAGGGAAGGTGTCGTTAGAAGACTGACTCATGTTGATGTCATCGTTGGGGTGGCACAGCTTCTGTCCTGCGATCGCATTTGCACGGTTTGCAATAACTTCGTTTGCATTCATGTTGCTCTGTGTACCGCTGCCGGTCTGCCATACCACAAGCGGGAAGTTGTCGTTAAGGCTTCCGCTGATAACTTCGTCGCATGCCTGACTGATTGCCTTTACTTTTTCTGCGGTCATCTTCTGCGGCTTAAGCTCGCTGTTTGCAAGAGCTGCTGCCTTCTTCAGGTAACCGAATGCCTTTGTAATTTCACGGGGCATGGTTTCAATTCCCACACCGATGCGGAAATTTTCGTGACTGCGTTCAGTCTGAGCTCCCCACAGTTTGTCTGCAGGAACTTTTACTTCGCCCATTGAATCATGTTCAATTCTGTATTCTTCCATAACTCGTAACCCGGTCTGTTGAATTAGTTAAAGTCAAGCTGGTTGATGACGTCTTTGAGACAGTCTGCGCTGTGCTTGAGTGATGCAATTTCGTCATCGGTAAGCGGTGCAATCAGACGGCTGGTAATACCGTTGCGGCCTACAACTGCGGGAATAGAAAGACATACATCGTTGATGCCGTATTCACCGTTCATCATGGTACTGATGGTAAGTACGCTGTCTGTGTCATAGGTAAGTGCTTCACACAGGTAAGCGGTGGTTACGCCGATTGCATAGTTTGTGCATTTCTTTGCAGCAATGATGATTCCGCCTGACTTGCGGATATAGTCTTCAACATCGTTTTTGTCGAAAGAGGGGAGTTTTCCGCCTTCGTAAGATGCTGCATACTTGTCAACAGGAATAGATCCTATGTTTGCCAGTGACCAGGGAACGAAAGAAGAATCGCCGTGTTCACCGAATACGTAGCCGTGTACGTTTTCCTGTGCGATTTTATAGGTTTCTGCAATACGTGCGCGGAAACGTGCAGTATCAAGCATAGTACCGGTACCGAAAATACGGTTTGCAGGAATACCGCTTGTCTTTACAAACTGATAGGTCAGAATATCTACGGGGTTTGCAACGATGACATACAGTGCATCGGGAGCAACCTTTGTGATTTCGGGGATGATGCTCTTGGTAATGTTTACGTTGGTCTGTGCAAGGTCAAGACGGCTCTGTCCTGGTTTGCGTGCAACACCACTGGTAAGGATAACAATGTCGGAATCCTTTGCATCAGCATAATCTCCGTCATGAACATACACGGGACCGATAAAGGGGGTGCCCTGTCTAATATCCATTGCCTCGCCCATAGCGCGGTCTTTCGCAATATCAATCAGAACAATCTCCGAAGCAAGCTCTTTTACGGTGAGCGCAAAAGCTACTGTAGAACCGACCTGTCCGGCACCAATAATGGTAATTTTATTTGTGTTTGCCATACAAAAACTCCTTAACAGCCACACATGATAGTAGTCTGCCCAAAAAGGCAGCGTACACAGTATATAACAAATAGAAAGAATTGTTAAGTGTTTTTTGTGTGAATTTTTGAAATTTATAGTAAGTTGTTCCCTTGAATGACTGTAAAAACTGCGTTACAATGCGTTCGGGTGGGATTTTGGACTCAAGACAGCGATTTTCAGAAGAAGTAATAGCCTCTCTGCGACACGACATTACGGAAGCCGGCGGAAACGAAGTATTCTGGGCCGGAACCATTGACGAAAACGGTATAATTGTGTCGGTGACTGTCGGTGCCCGCGGTCAAATCGATGAAGTTGTCATAAACCAGAGCGTTGCCCGTGCGGGACACGTACTTATTCATAACCATCCCTCAGGATACCTGGAACCCAGCGATGCAGACATGTCCATTGCCATACATGCCTCCGACAGTGCGACCGGGTTTTATATAATCAACAATGATGCAAGCCGTGTGTATGTAGTAGTTGAACCGGTAAAACCTAAGGTTATGGTTCTTCTTGATGCTGATGAAACTGCGGCATACCTTTCTGCAGGCGGTCCCCTCAGTAAACGTAATCCCCTGTACGAAGAGCGTCCGTCTCAGCTTGCGTTAGTGCGTGCCATCTGTGACGCTTTCAACAAAAAACAGGTTGCGGTGTTTGAAGCGGGAACCGGTGTCGGAAAAAGCTATGCGTATCTGGTACCTGCAATGCTGTGGGCAAAAAACAATAAGGAGCGGGTAGTTATTTCTACCGGTACCATAAATCTTCAGCAGCAGCTTATGGAAAAAGACGTTCCTGCAGCCGCTTCTCTTTTAGGTCTGGAAAACGACATTAAGGCAGTGCTTTTGAAGGGAAGGCAGAACTATGTGTGCCGCCGCCGCTTGGCCGATGCCGCATCAGAACGCGACCTGTTCAGCGAAGAGACAGAAGTGTTTGACCGCATTTCCGACTGGGTTAAGACAAGTCCTACGGGAAGCAGGTCAGATCTGTCGTTTATGCCGCCGGACAGCCTGTGGACAAGAGTTAATTCTGAAAGTGATGCCTGCATGGGAGGCCGCTGTCCGTACCATGAAAACTGTTTTGTCATGAAAGTCCGTAAGGAAGCCATGGATGCAAATATTGTCATTGTAAACCATCACCTTTTGTTTGCAGACATTGAAAGCAGGATGAATGGTGCCGGTTACGAAGATGCTGCAGTGCTTCCTCCGTATAAACATCTTGTGTTTGATGAAGCTCACGGAATTGAAGACAGTGCAACCAGTTTTTTCAGCGAAGGCATAAACCGTTTCAAAGTGGTAAAACAGGTAAACCTGCTGTTCCGCCAGAGACACGGTTCCATATCCGGCTTTTTTGTGCAGGTTTCGGCGCTTTCGTCGGTAGAAGACCACATGGCAGAGGCAACTGCTTCGGTAAATGCAATAAAGGATGCGCTCCTGGCACTAGATGATGCAGCCCTTGATGCGCTGATGGATGACCGTTCTGCAAAAATAGATGAAGAAAGTGCCCCCCGCTTTGTCCGCGTGTTTGAATGTCTTCTGCGCTTACAGCAGTCGCTTGCACTTTTTACTGCACTTGTCCGTGAAGTTCTGGACGGTATTTCTGAAGATGATACGGATGTGCCCTG
The DNA here is from genome assembly GCA_902766125.1 of uncultured Spirochaetaceae bacterium. Classification (GTDB taxonomy): domain Bacteria; phylum Spirochaetota; class Spirochaetia; order Treponematales; family Treponemataceae; genus Treponema_D. Next base: position 74,403 of record CACXCG010000021.1, read on the forward strand.
TGTGTGGGAAGCAAAGACGGTGCTGCGCCGCCTGGAAGACATTGTTGTTCTGTGCAAGAACTTTGCCGAATGGGCTGAGCGTGAAGACAAAGTGTTCTGGATGCAGACGCAGCGCTTTGGCGGAAAAAGTGCAGGGGAAGAACCTGTGGTATATGTTCAGTTTTTTCAGACGCCGCTGGATATTGCACCGCTTATGAACTCTGGTGTGTTTGAACCAATGCAGACCGTTGTGTGTACCAGTGCAACGCTCAGGACCGGTACCGATTTTTCTTACTGGATGCGCAGAACAGGAGCTTCTTTTGTAGGGGAGGAGCGCCTGAGTGTCAGTCAGTTTGAATCTCCGTTTCCGTACAAAACCAATGTGCTGTTTGCTGTTCCCAATGATGCACCGCTTCCTGACAAGAACTATGTATTCCAGAACTACGTGGAAGAGACGGTTTCTAACCTGATTCTTGCGGCAGGGGGAAGGACACTTGTTTTGTTTACTTCGTATGACAGTCTCAGAAAAACCTATGATGCAACCCGCCTGCGCCTTCGCGATACCGGTTTTACCCTCATTAAGCAGGGAGACGATGACCGCTTCCGTCTTCTGGAACTGTTCAAGCAGGACAGAACCAGCGTGCTGTTTGCGACCGACAGTTTCTGGGAAGGAGTTGATGTTCCCGGTGAAAGCTTAAGTCAGGTCATTATCGTAAAGCTTCCGTTTGCCGTACCCAACGATCCGGTGTTTTCTGCCCGCAGTGAGGCCGTTGAAAAAAGGGGAGGTTCCTCCTTCATGGAACTTTCGGTTCCCCAGGCTGTCATGAAATTCCGTCAGGGGTTTGGGCGGCTGATGAGGCGCAATGATGACAAGGGATGTATTGTTGTCTTAGACCGCCGTATTGTTGAAAAGCGTTATGGAAAGCTTTTTACGCAGAGTGTACCGCAGTCCCGCAGAATGTATAATCCGCTTTCGGACATACTTGCCGCGGTTACTGATTTTCTCTCTTGAAAAATAGCACAGACTGTCATATACTTAAAGTCATGTCGAGTATAATAACGTTAACCTGTCTGGTTTTTCTTCTTGCATTTCCAACGCTCATGCTGTGCATTGTGTATCCGTTCAGTAAGAAAGCTGCGCTGTTCTGGTCTAACTTTATTACCACCTACTGTGCCCGTGTGTTCTTTGGGGTCCTGCGTACATACAAAAAATTCAATCTGAAAGAATATCCCGATTCTGTTGATAAGCTTCCTGAACAGTTCCTTGTGGTTTCAAACCATCAGAGCCTTTTGGACATCTGTGTGCACCTGCATTTCTTTGGCGGACTTAAGACCCGCTTTGTTGCAAAAGATGCACTTGCAAAAGTTCCCATGGTAGGAAAAATGCTACGCAGTCAGGGACACTGCCTTATTCCCCGCAAGGGCATTATGTCCATTAAAGCACTCGATTTTTTTGCCGATCGCGTAAAGAATAACGGCTGGAATCCGGTTATCTTTCCTGAGGGAACCCGTAGTCGTGACGGAGCACTGGGAAAATTCTATTCTGCAGGATTCCGTAAGCTGGAAGAACAGCTGCAGCTGCCGGTAGTGGTGTGTGCTTTGGACGGCGGCTGGCGTATTTCTCAGATAGACACCATTTTCCGCAGACTGTACAAGGGCGAGTACCGCATTAAGATTTTAAAAATCTATGATGCACCCAAAACAAAAGAAGAAGAAATGTCCATTCTTGAAGAGGCTCATGACCTTATTGACAGTGAGCTGAAACAGTGGCGTGCTGAATAAAAATCTTCATAATTACTTGACCAAGAACAGAATTTTCAGTATAGTCTTATGAACTTGAATTGATTTTTTGTTTGGAGGAACGTCATGGCCGGAGCCAGTAAAAACTCTCGTACGACTGTTGCAACTCAAAAATTTATCTGCCCCGATTGCGGTGGTGAGATTGTCATGAAGACACTTTTTGAGAATGGCAGACTCAGAAACCAAGCTGAGTGCCAGAAGTGCAAGCGCACAGAACGCAGACCTAAGGATTTCAAATAAGTCTGCAACAGGGAAAGCGATAATTGACACTTTCCTTTGTAACATATAAACTTACATATAGTATTTTTTGGGGGTATTCCTTTGTCAGTAAAGAAAACATCTGCAGAAAAACGCCACGATCAGAGCGTTGTACGCCGCATGCGCAACCGTGCAGTAAAGTCACGCTGCCACACCAGTGTAAGAAAATATCTTGATGCAATCCAGAAAAAAGATCAGACTGCAGCAGCAGAAGCACTTCGCCAGGTTTCATCAGAATATGACAACGCATTCCGCAAGGGTGTTATTAAGCACAACAATGCTTCTCGCAAAAAGAGTCGCATGGCTAAGCTGTACAATGTAACATTTGCAGCAGCAAAATAAATAGTACTCTGCACGAATGCTTCGTGTGTTGAAAATGCCAGGCAGGCCGAATGTGCTTAGTCTGGCATTTACTGTTTTTACGGCTTGTCCAGAAGAGGAGAGTTATGCAGGCTAAAAAAATAACCAAGTACGATTTAGTTGAATCAGTGTATCAGAATACAAAGTGCGAAAAACGCATCATTCAGGATGTGGTAGAAAATCTGTTTGAACAGATAAAACAGTCACTTAAAGATGGTAACACTATAGAACTTCGTGGTTTTGGTACATTTGAACCCCGTCTGCGTAAGGGCCGCTCTAAAGCCCGGAATCCCCGCACAGGAGAACAGCTTTCTGTTGCACCTCATTATGTAGCTGCATTCCGTTCCGGTCAGGAATTAAAAAAAGCACTGTGGGTTCTTCCCGTTCAGGATGAAAATGACTAAGCGTTTTTTGTGCCGCTGTGGTGCAATTGTCTTAGCGTCTGTTTTGTTTTTTCTGTCACATCCCAATCCTCTCTTTGCAAATGGCTTAGGTCTGCTAGGCTTTGTTGCACTTGTACCGGTGTTTCTTCTCATTCCCCAGGTTAAACTTTCGCGTGTGTGGCTGTACGGCTTAGCGTATGGAATTATGTCGTATGCGCTTTTGTGTTCGTGGCTGTTTACATTCCGCTGGTATACGATTTATTTTGCGTGTCTTGCATACGGACTTTTGATGGCACTTGTCTTTCTGCTGATGAAAGTTCTTTCTGTCCTTCGTCCGTCACTGCAGTTTCTTTCCATGCCGCTTGTATGGCTGTGCTATGAGTATGTAAAAACGCTGGGCTTTGCGGGGCTCCATTACGGAATTCTTGCATACACTCAGTGGCGTAACAGTGCGCTCCGTTCCCTTGCGTCTGTAGGGGGAGTGTGGCTGGTTAGTGCTGTTGTTGTTGCATTTTCTGCTGCACTAAGCGCCGTTTTGTATAAAATAAAAAATGAAAAACTAACGCGCTGCAACTGGTTTTTAAAACTGTCTGCTCCCGTAAGCGTTCTGTTAGCCTGTGGTCTCTGTCACTTCTGGGGAATGGGACTTGCTGCAAAATATCGCATGCAGGATACTCATCTTTCTTTGCAGACCGTAAGTGCTGTTGCCGTGCAGAGCAATACCGATCCCTGGAAGATGGGAGTTGAGACCTATCGCAGAGATCTTAAAAACCTTATGCACCTTACCGAAGATGCATTGCAGAAAAATCCTGATGCACAGATTGTCGTGTGGCCGGAAACTGCATTTGTTCCGCCGCTGGTAAAAAACTATACGCTTAAAAATGATGTTGAGCGCTACAACCTTGTGTTAGAATTACTTTCTTTTATTGAACAGCATGATGTGTGCTTTGTCATTGGAAATCAGCATTCTGTTGATGAAGGAAAGCCGTATTATTCTGATTACAATGCAACGCTTGTTTTTGACAGACGATGCAATCAGATTATTCCGCCGGAGCCGTTCATATATAAAAAGCAGCACTTAGTTCCGTTTACCGAATGGTTTCCGTACGGTACGCTTTTCCCGCATGTATACAATATGCTTTTGGAAGGAGACACGCATTTGTGGGATCAGGGAACAGAACCGGTTGTGTTTACTGTAAGAGATGTTCCGTTTGCAACACCCATCTGTTTTGAAGATACCTTCAGTGATGTATGCCGCTCGTTTGTGTGTAATGGAGCACGTTGTTTTATAAATGTCAGCAATGACGCCTGGTCTAAAAGCCTTGCCTGTCAGATGCAGCATTTGTCTATGGCGGTATTCCGCAGTGCAGAAAATCATGTTCCCTCGGTAAGAAGTACGGCAAGCGGTATGACTGTACACATTGATGCAGCTGGCTCTGTTGTGCAGTGTGCAGTTCCGTTTACTGCATCGTATATTGTCTTTCCGCTTACGGTAACAGAAAGTTCTTCGCAGACTTTGTATACGAAGTGGGGTGACTGGTTTGCCTGGACTGTTATAGTGCTTACTCTTATACTTGCTTTTTCTGAACTTGCCGTTTTTGTGCACTTGAAATTAAAGAGGTAAAGCAGTACACTATGAGCATGACTAAAGAAACGACAAACGTAACCGTATTCGGACAGGAAACAGAATTTGACGGTGTTCTTGAGTTTACCGACAACCTTATCATCACCGGAAAATTCAAGGGAACCATTAAAGCTACGGGTACGCTCGAAATAGATAAAACTGCTGAATGTGAAGTTGACACTATGGCAGCCTCTTCTGTTGTTGTGTCTGGAAAAGTTACCGGCAACATAGAAGGCACCGAACGTGTAGAATTGTGCAACGGCAGTTCTGTTAACGGAGATATTAAAACGTCTCGTCTCCGCATTGCAGACAATGTTGATTTTGTAGGTCAGGTTTCCATGATAGAAGGTGAGCCTTCGGGAGACATCTTTACGCTCGCATCAGAAGAGTTTAAGAGCGCACTGGTACTCAAATCAACTGAAGCAAGATAACACATTTACTTGACAAAATTGAGTGAATGTTGCTATAGTTTGAATATCCTATTTTTCTTTCTCAATTCTTTTTATTTCCAATGGAGAACAATTCATGGCATTAGTAAAAAAACGTGGTGCTGTAGAAGGCGACCAGACTGCCGAACCCACAGAGAGCGCTGTTGCTTCTCAAGAAAATGCAGAGGCTGAGGCAGATGCAAAACCACGCAGACGTAAGATAGTGCGTAAAACTGCAGACGCTGCGCCGACGCAGGAGCCGACACAGTCGCTTGAAGAAAATCCCGCACCTGCAGAAACTGCAGCCCCCGCCACTGAAAATCCTTCCGAAGAACAGACAGTTAATCATTATGGTAAAAGCACAAACCGTTACGGCAGTGCAAACCGTTACGGAGCAAATAACCGCTATGGTAACAGCAACCGCTACGGTAACCGTTCAAACGGAAATTCTGAGCGCAGCATGCAGTCCCGTATGGAAGCTGCAGAAGCTGCCCAGCATATTGAAAATCCCGAAGAGTATGAATCAAAGCCGCGCCTGTTAATAAATGACCTTACCAAAATGGGCATGCATGAACTGCGTGACCTTGCAATTCAGTACGGCATGACTGCAGATGATCTAGCTCCTATGAAAAAACAGGATTTGATTTTCTGCATTCTTAAGGCTCATACCGAACACGGCGGAATTATTTTTGCAAGCGGTGCTCTTGAAATTCTTCCCGACGGATACGGATTCTTGCGCAGTCCGCAGAACAGTTATCTTCCCGGATCCGATGATATTTACATTTCACCAAGTCAGATTCGTCTGTTCAATCTTAAAACCGGTGACACCATTTACGGTCAGATCCGCAGTCCTAAAGAGGGTGAAAAATTCTTTGCCCTGCTGCGCATAGAGACCGTTAACTTTGATGAACCCCGTGTTGCTCAGACACGCGTTCCGTTTGAAAACCTGACTCCGTTATATCCGAACGAAAAGCTTCGTCTTGAAACCGTAAGCACAGAACTTTCTACGCGTATTGTCGATCTGTTTTCTCCCATCGGTAAGGGACAGCGTCTTCTGATTGTTGCTCCTCCTAAAGCAGGTAAGACTATCCTCATGCAGAAAATTGCAAATGCAATTACGACAAATAATCCGGAAGTATATCTGATTGTGCTTTTAATTGATGAACGTCCTGAGGAAGTTACCGACATGGAACGCAGCATCAAGGCAGAAGTTATTTCTTCTACATTTGATGAACCGGCAATCCGTCACGTTCAGGTTGCAGAAATGGTTCTTGAAAAAGCAAAGCGCCTGGTAGAACACAAAAAAGATGTTGTTATCTTCCTTGATTCTATTACCCGTCTTGCACGCGCATACAACCAGACTGTTCCTACTTCAGGTAAAGTGCTTTCCGGTGGTGTTGATTCCAACGCACTGCATAAGCCTAAGCGTTTCTTTGGTGCAGCCCGTAATGTAGAAGAGGGTGGAAGCCTTACCATTATTTCTACGTCTCTTATTGAAACCGGAAGCCGCATGGATGAGGTTATCTTTGAAGAGTTTAAGGGTACCGGTAACAGTGAAATTGACCTTGACCGCAAAATGGCAGAACGCCGCCTGTTCCCTGCAATCAACATCAAAAAGTCCGGCACGCGAAAAGAAGAACTTTTGCTTACCGAAGACGAACTGCAGAAAATCTGGCTGTTGCGTAAGGCTACCAGCGATATGGATGACATTGCCATGCTTGAACTTATCATGGATAAAATGCGTAAGACAAAAGACAATGTTGCCTTCTTTAACAGCATGAATCCTGGTTCTGCAGCACAGTCGTAAGTCCTGACTTACTTGACTAAGTGCGTGTAGAATTGCTATACTTTTGCAACTGAAACACATCTTGTGGCTGTAACTTGGGCGATAACAGTGGGAGTGTGAGCCAACTGGTTGTTCTTTGCTGCCGGGCAAGAAAAGGAGTATTTACATGAAAAAGGGAATTCACCCCGACTACAAAGTGACAAAGATTACCTGCGTGTGCGGTAATGTCATTGAAACCCGTTCAACTGTTGAAAACATTCACGTTGAAATCTGCTCTGCATGTCACCCGTTCTACACTGGTAAACAGAAGCTCGTTGACACTGCAGGACGTATTGACCGCTTTAACAAGCGTTACGGTGTTGCACAGTCTAAGTAACATTCTGCACAACAGAAAAAAAGAAAGGGTTGCGTTAAGGCAACCCTTTTTTTATGCACTCTTGATAAAGCCTTAGCGGCTTCGTGTTAAGAACTGTGACTTAACCAGCCGACCGGAATCCGTAAGTTCTGAATCAGACCATGATGATTTGTTTGATGACCATGATACGATTGCACTTGCCGTTTCTGCCTTATTGCACAGACTCCAGTTTATGTAGCTGACGTTGTATCTGTCCAGAAGGGTAAACCACTGCTGGCTTTCCCATGAATTAAATCCTCCGTTACCAGAAGCATCACAGGTGCCGAATTCGGTTACGAATACCGGAAGTCCTGAGCGTAAGACACTTTCAAGACGGTTCCGCATAGTCTGTGTATGTGTGTTAGCATAGAAGTGGAACGAGTACATAACGTTCTTGTACGTAAGCGGATTTGCAAGTGCTGCTTCCACATCCTGAGACCAGGTATTTGTTCCCACAATGATGATTGCATTCGGTGACTGCGACCTGATTGCAGGAATGACTGATTCTGCATACGGTTTAATCTGTGTGTTCCAGTCACTGTTTGTGGGTTCATTACAAATCTCGTACAGAATGTTTGTGTAGTTGCGGTAACGGGACGCGACCTGTGTAAAGAAGTCAATGGCTTCCTGTTTTGTATCGTTGGGATTGTAATTGAGTACATGCCAATCAACAATGACATACATTCCCAGCTGTGTTGCATAATCAATGCCGCTGTAAATGTACTGCAAAAGCTGCTGTTTGTTTCCGCCGGTAAGGTATCCGTTGTAGTCTCTCGGGTACAGTGCCAGACGTACGCAGTTTGTATTCCATTCGTCACGCAGGGTTTTGAATGTATTGTAGTTTACATAATCTCCGTACCAGGAAAGGCCGTGTGTTGACATACCGTACAGCTGCACTTTGCGGCCGCTCTGATCTACAAGGTTTGCCCCTTTGACAGACAGTGCACCGTGTACACTGACAGGAGTTGCACTTGTCTTAACGCCTGCACTGGAGGTTGTATTTGTTCCTGTGCTTACGGCTGTTCCGCTTGTACCCAGCTGAACCTGTGTAACAGAAAGTCCGTATCCCTGAATGATAAGGCCGTTCTGTTTGAGAGCCTGTGCATCGGACTGAGTAAGCGTGTAGGTTATAGTCGAATAGGGACTTGTGGGAACCAGCGTATCTCCGTTACGGTTTGTTCCTGTTACCGTTCCCTGTGTAAGCGGCTGCCAGTTGTTGTTGCTGCACAGACGCAGGTTGTAGTAGCTTGCATTCCTGAGAGAAGAAGATGCTGCTGTCTGAATGATAAGGACAGAACCCTGACGTGCATTTGCAAAGTGTGATGCGTCAAGCGTAAAGTACAGCCAGTTACCCAGATCCACAGTGCCGCTGTAGATAACGGTGCTGCTGGAGTTTGTGCTGCTTCCGCTGCCGGTACTTCCTGTTGTAGAGCCTGTCGATGAGCCGGTTGTTGTTTTACCGCCGACTGTTCCTGAACTCTTGGTACCGGTGTTTCCTCCGCCTAAGCCTCCAAATCCTCCGTAAGAACCTGTTGTGCCTGAAGTGCCTGTTGTTCCAGAAGTTCCTGATGTTCCAGAAGTTCCTGATGTTCCGGTGCTTGTAGAACCTGAAGTTCCGGAACTTGTTGAACTTGCGTTACCGTTTGCAAGTGCAGTAATTGAACGGAGGGTAATTCCGCCGCCGTGTACTAAAAGACCGTAATTCTTAAGCCATGATGCTTCGTTTGCGGTTACGGTGTAGATAACGGTTCCCTGTGTTACGGTGGGTGTTATTTCTCCTGAACTTACCAGAGATGCATTCTGAATCTGTCCCGAAGAAAGCGGCTGCCAGTTTGTGTTCTGTACAGGACTGTACATCTTAAGCAGGTGAGAGTACTGATCGGTGCAGACTACATCAAGAATCAGCTGGCTTCCCTGTGTGAATTTCTGGAAGTACGATTTATCTACGGTGATAATGCTTCCCCAGGAAAGCGCAGTGTTTGTTGTTCCCGGAAGAACTGCCTGCGTTACATTTGAGCCTGCACTTGTGGTTCCTGAAGAACTGGTGCCTGAACTGCTTCCTGTATTTGTGCCGGAAGAACTTGCTCCTCCGTTTGTATATACTTCTATGCTGTGTACGGTAATGCCGCCGCCATGCATCAGTAAGCCGTACTTCTGCAGATTAGCCGCTTCGGTTGCGGTAACGGTGTAAATGACCACTCCCTGCGTGATGCCGGGAGTAAGTTCTCCGGTGCCGGTTACCGAACCGTTGGTTACCTTTCCTGCGCTTAAAGGCTGCCAGCCGGAATTTTCGACGGGAGCATACATTTTAAGCAGGTGAGAATACTGATCGGTACAGGTAAGGGTAATGCGGATCTGACTTCCTGATTTAAAACCTGCAAAGTATTTGGGTTCAACAAAGATTGTCTGACCCCATGAAAGTGCCTGTCCTGAGACGGGAAGGTTTACGCCTGTTCCTGCAGGAGTTGTTGTTCCTGAATTTCCGGTACTGGTTCCGCCTGTCGTTCCGCCTGAGGTTGTACCTCCTGTGGTTCCGCCCGTATGACCGCCAAAGCCGCCGGTAGCGCCACCTGATGTAGTATGACCGGTAGAACCGCCCGTTGAGCCGCCGGAAGTGGTATGACCTGTTGAACCGCCGGAGGTTGTATGACCGGTAGTTCCGCCTGTTGAACCGCCGGATGTAGTGTGTCCGGTAGTTCCGCCGGATGTAGTATGACCAGTGGTTCCGCCTGAGGTAGTATGTCCTGTAGTTCCGCCTGTTGAGGAAGTACTGTCGTAGTCACCTTCTGCAGCAACAATAAGCGACCATGCAAGGATTTCGCATGAGCTGAGCGTAAAAAGTGATGCTGCACCAAGGAGAACTGCTCCTATAATTGATTTTGCTTTGTTCCGTAAATTCATTTGTTTCCATCCTTTACGAGTGGTCTTACTCTATAAACACCGCTTAAGTATAAACGGTAACGCGTAAATTTACAACCTTACGCCTCTTGTCTGGTTATGCTCCATACCCGGTGAATCTTTGTATTCCTGAAGTCTTCGGGGATTGTCTGTGCGCTCAAATCTTTTACTATACATTCTTTCGGTAACAGTTCTGCCGTAAAGGTAAGGCGCCTGCTGTTTGTTGAAAAGTACAGGGTTCCGTGCGGACTTAAGAGTTCAAGGCACTGCTGTACTAAAACCGGCCAGTCACGGTTTATGTCAAGCGTATGTTCAGTTTTCTTTGAATTGGAAAAAGTAGGGGGATCCAGGATGATTATGTCGTAGGTATTTTTTTTTGAAGAAAGAAATGCTCCCACATCCTGACGGGTAAAGACATAGCGTTCATCATCAGTAAAACCGTTTGCGTTCATGTTCTTCTGAGCCCAGTCCAGGTACGTATTGCTTAAATCAACGCTTTCGACAGTCTTTGCTCCGCCTTCTGCCGCATAGACAGAAAAACTTCCGGTATAGCAGAACAGATTGAGTACTTTTTTTCCCTTGCTTTCTGACCGCACTCTGTCCCGAAGAATCCGGTGGTCAAAGAAAAGCCCGGTGTCAATGTAGCCGGTAAGGTTTACGGTAAACAGCTGTCCCTGTTCCAGCACGGTGCCGGTAATCGTACGGGTGCTTTCTGTCTTCTGGTACTGACTTCTCTTGCCGTCTTCGTCTGCTGACTGTCTGCGGCGTGTTTTTATGATGACATGGCTGCGGTCTATGCCAACCGTAAGGGCTGACTGTTCTGCCATAGCATTTAGCCACGCTTCTTCTTCTTCAGCTGGTTTTTCGTAGGGACGTTCGTACAGGTACAGATGCACATAGGTTCGTGCTGCAATATCCTGTAATACTGCAGCGCTGCGGCTGTCGTTTGCGCTCAGAATTGCATTTTCTTCGTTCAGTGCAAGTATTGCTGACAGTTTGTCGGTTACGTCATCGCGTACAAACGTGTATAAATCGCATGCAAGCGGAACTTCCGGTATGTCGCGGTCGTACAGGCGGTAACAGGTAATGCGGTTCTTTCTGGCCCATTTTCTAAGCTGCCGGTACTGCTTTGAAAGGCGGTTTGCAAACAATTGTGCCTGATAGGAGTCTTTTTCCGTCATGTGTATACTATATACATTTTTTTTCTTTTCGTATATACTGCCATTTCAGGATTTGTCATGAAATTTACAGAGTTTACCTTACATCAGAGCCTTCTTGAAGGCATAGCACATGCCGGATATACAGACTGTACTCCGGTTCAGGAACAGGTGCTTAAAAATTCACTTGAAGGAAGAGATTTATACGTTCAGTCTCAGACCGGTACCGGAAAAACAGCCGCATACCTTATTTCCATCATTCAGGAACTGCTTACCCGAGAAACCGCCGACGGAAAAAAAGCGCTTATCATGGTTCCCACCCGCGAACTTGCCGTTCAGGTGCAGGAAGAAGCACAAAAACTTATCGGTTCAACCTCGCTTACAGCTGCAAGTTTTTATGGCGGTGTGGGATACGACAAGCAGGTTGCATCGCTCAAAAAAGGCGTAGACCTTCTGATCGGAACTCCGGGGCGCGTCATTGATCTGCACGAAGGCGGACAGATGAAGCTGGACGATGTTGCCTTTCTGGTAATTGATGAAGCTGACCGCATGTTTGACATGGGATTTTATCCCGACTTGCGCCGTCTTATAAAAGTGCTGCCTGTTTCAGAAAAACGTCAGACCATGCTGTTTTCTGCAACGCTCAACAGTTATGTCAAAAACCTTGCGTGGGAATACACCCGTAACCCTGCAGAAATCACAATCGATGCAGAAAACATTACCGTCGATGAAATTGCACAGCTGTTACTGCATGTCTCAAGCGATGACAAAATGCGTCTTCTTTTGGGAGTTATTGCAAAAGAACAGCCGGAAAGCCTTATCATTTTCTGTAATACAAAGCGCAGCTGCGAAGTGGTAGCAAAACGGCTTCGGATGAATGACGTGCAGAGTGAATACATTATCGGAGATCTTCCTCAGTCTAAACGCCTTCAGATAATGGACCGCTTTAAGTCAGGAAAAATCAAGTGCCTGGTTGCGACAGATGTTGCAGCCCGCGGTATCGATGTAAATGATCTTGCCATGGTTATCAACTATGACCTTCCCAACGAAGCAGAAAATTACGTACACCGCATTGGACGAACAGCCCGTGCCGGTAAGAGCGGCAAAGCCTACACCTTCTGCAGTGAACAGGATGTATATTCGTTACCCGCAATTGAACGCTATGTCGGTTCAGCAATTCCTGCACAGGTTGCAGATGAAAGCCTGTATGCGCAGGATAAGTCAGCCGGCGTTTACATCAAGACAGATTCGTATCGAGAAGAATATCACGACAAAAGTGAATTTGGCAAAAAGCGTCAGGCAGAATACGAACAGTCTCATGCGCGCAGAGGCACTGGCTCTCAGCGGGGTAAGGGACGCTATTCTTCACGTAACCAGAAAGCAGCAGCCCAGTACAAGCGTGACCGCCGTGTGTTCAGCGCAGAAGAAGAAGCGCAGCTTGCATCTATGTCTACAGAAGACCGCATGAAGCTGTACCGCGAAAAGTACGGCAAGATGTCAGCACAGACTTCCCGCTACGAAAAAAAGCCGCATAAGCAGAACAGAACAAAAGGCAAAAACAATAGAAACAGTCAGACTTCCCGTATCAGTCAGCAGCGTCCGGCTCAGACTCAGAAAAAGCAGGGACTCTTTGGCAGGTTAAAGGCGCTGTTTTCAAAGAAGAAGTAGTATCAGTTAAGGAGATTTGATTTGATTACCGTATCAGACGTAACATTAAAATTCAGTGAAAAACCTCTGTTTAAGGATGTTAACTTAAAGTTTACCAAAGGAAACTGCTATGGCATTATTGGTGCCAACGGAGCAGGTAAGTCTACGTTCCTTAAGGTGCTTTCCGGCGAACAGGAATGTGACTCAGGTTCTATCAGCATCAGTACCGGAGAACGCCTTGCAAAACTGTCACAGGATCACTTTGCTTACGATTCATATTCAGTAAAAGAAACTGTTCTTATGGGATTCCCAAAACTGTATCAGCTGGGAAAAGATAAAGACGCCATTTACGAAAAGCCGGATTTTTCTGAAGAAGACGGAATCAAGGCTGCAGAAATGGAAGCAGAGTATGGTGAGTTAGGCGGATACGAAGCCGAAAATCAGATTGAACAGATGCTTTCTGGTCTTGGCCTTGAAGAAGAATTCCATGACCGCATGATGAGCGATCTTGATGAAGGACAGAAAGTCCGCGTGCTGCTTGCTCAGTCTCTGTTCGGTAATCCCGACATTCTGCTTTTGGACGAACCTACCAACGGTCTTGATTTGGAAAGCATTGCATGGCTTGAAAACTTTTTGATCGAATTTGAAAACTGTGTCATTGTTGTAAGCCATGACCGCCACTTCCTTAATGCAGTGTGTACGGTAATCTGTGATATTGACTACGGTAAGATTACTCAGTTTACCGGTAACTATGACTTCTGGTTCCAGATGAGTCAGATCATGCAGAAGCAGGCAAAGGACCAGCAGAAAAAACGCGAAGACAAAATGGCAGAACTCAAGACCTTTATTGCACGCTTTGCAAGTAATGTGTCTAAAGCAGGTCAGGCTTCCAGCCGTAAGAAGGTGCTTGAAAAACTTGAACTTGAAGAACTGCCGGTTACCAGCCGTAAGTTCCCGTATGTTCATTTTCAGAGCGACCGCGAAATCGGTAACTTTGTGTTAACTGCAGAACATTTAAATGCAAAAGATTCAGAAGGCGAAGTACTGCTCAGGGATTTTTCAATCACGGTTCATCCCGGAGAAAAAATTGCCTTTGTCGGAATGGAACACAATTCAATCACTTCATTCTTCGATATTGTAGCCGGTGAAAGAAAAAGCGACGGGGACGATGCCGTTATCAACTGGGGTCAGACAACCATCAGAACCTATATGGGCCGCGACAACAGCAAGTTCTTCAGCAATGACCTTAACATAACCGACTGGCTCAAACAGTTTTCAAAAGATCAGGATGATGCGTATGTGCGCGGATTCCTTGGACGCATGCTGTTTACCGGAGACGAAAGCCTTAAGCCGGTAAAGGTTCTGTCGGGTGGAGAAAAAGTCCGCTGTATGCTTTCAAAGATGATGCTTTCGGGGGCAAACGTTCTTATCCTCGATGATCCGACAAATCACCTTGATCTGGAAAGCATAGAAAGCCTTAACCAGGGACTGGTACGCTTTGGCGGAGTAGTGCTGTTTTCAAGCCATGACCACGAGTTTATCAGTACCATTGCAAACCGTATTGTCGAAATTACACCAAACGGCATTATTGACCGCATGATGAATTTTGATGATTACCTGAAAGATGAACAGGTTCGTGCACTGCGTAAAGAGTATTATGCAGGTACTGACAAAAAGATTAGGTTCTAAAAAAAAGGAGTCTGCTATGAAAAAAATCAACGCGCTTGTGTTATGTGCATTTGTTTCACTTTCAATGCTGTTTGCTGCACAAACTGATGAATCCGGACTGTTTACCGTAAAGTATCGCGGCGACAGTGTTATGATTACCGGCTGTACCTACGATGAAGATGAGCACAATTTTACAACGCTTACGGTTCCCGCAGAAATTAACGGACTTCCCGTTACCGAACTGGGAGAGTATGCGCTTTCAAGTTACGAAAACTACGACCTTGATTCCATTACCCGCATTGACTTACCTGATACGCTTACAAAAATCGGTTACAAGGCATTTGCTGGACTGGAAGGGGTGACTTCTTTTGTTATTCCTGACTCAGTTACAACAATAGAAGAAGCTGCGTTTAAAGACTGCTATGCGCTTAAAAGTATCCGTCTGCCTGCATCATTAACTGCCATTCCCGACTCCTGCTTTGACAACTGTGGCGAGCTGGAGACGGTACGCTTTGCTTCTAATGCAGTGCTTGAATCAATCGGAGAATCTGCCTTTGATGACTGTACTTCGCTTAAAGAAATTAAACTTCCCGAAACCGTTCGTTATATTGCAGATTATGCCTTCGGCTGGTGCAGTGCACTTTCAAAAATTAACATTCCTGTTTCAGTTCGTTACATCGGACAGAGCGCATTCCATCTGACTGCTCTAGAATCTGTTATCATTCCGCGTCCTACGCATATTGCCTGTAATGCTTTTGATGATGACACGCTGATTAAAGTATTCCGTGGCAGTCAGGCTTCAGAAGTTGCAGAAGAATGTGACTTTAACTTTATGTATTTACCCGCCGGCGGTTCGCTTGATATCCCGGAATATCCTGAAGAAGAATACGAACTGTACGAAGAAGATGACGACGACTACTACGATTATTACGATGATGATGATTACAGCTATTACTATGACGACGACGATGATGACGATGAAGATCTTCCTCCCGTCACCGAAGAACAGCTTGCATCTCTTGTTGAATACATTGAACAGATTGAAAAATCAGGAAACTTACCTGACTCTTCCTATGGTACAGAAACAGATGACGGTTTAATGTATCTTAAGGGAGACGGTATCTCGTATCTTATCTGTGCAGAGTCTTATGATTTCCCGTTCCTGTACTACCGCATTGACAGTTATGTTTCTTCTGTTCCGAACTTTATCTACGTTCTGTATGGCCGCGCAACCGGAAGTAACCTCTGGTACTACAGTTATTCTGCTTACATGGTAGAAGGCGAATCTGCAGACGAATATCTTGAAAATACAGACATAGAAAGCCGCTGGGCACGCATCAACGGTTATGCCATTCCGTACCGCACGCAGATTGTTCTTGACGGAAAGACGTATGAAGTGCTTTGTACCGATATTGATGATGATACCGGAACCGGTGATGATTACGACGATTACGATGATGATGACTACGATTACGATTTGAGCTACGAAAGCGAGTATGACTGGGATGAAGATGAGTTTATTGCAGAACTGACTTCAGAAAGCATGACCCGCAAAGTAGACGAAGTTACTGCTCTGTTAAACGCAGGTCTTGAATCTGATGAAGATGTAAGTGTATATACTTTGTCTACGGACGATATAATTATGTTTGTAAATGCAGAGACTGATATTCCGTACTTAGGAATTCTTGCAAACGCTGACGACGGACGTAAGGCACTGATTCTTGCCTGTATGCGCGGAACTTCAATGAACCGTATTCAGCTTCGTTCTTTAGGATACGCGCTGAACGAAATGCCGGTATCAGAACTGGGTTTTAGTGGCGACGATTTTGATGATCTGTATGCTTCTGCAGAAGAAGAGAGTGTGCTGCATCTTATCCGCACCATATGGGGAGAGACCTATGATGTGTTTGCCACTAACGTCGAAGATTTGTAATTGAGTTTATAACACAGTATTTTATTTGCACGAGGAATGTATATGTATAAAGCAGTTGATCCGAAAGTTGATTTTCCAAAGCAGGAAGAAGAAGTTCTTTCGTTCTGGGAAAAAAACGACACGTTCAAAAAATCCCTTTCTCAGCGCGAAGGTGCTGAAGACTATGTGTTCTATGATGGTCCTCCATTTGCAACCGGTCTTCCTCATTTTGGTCACTTTATTCCGTCAACTATTAAAGATATTGTTCCCCGGTATCAGACTATGCGGGGTAAGCATGTAACCCGCCGCTTTGGCTGGGACTGCCACGGCCTTCCTGTTGAAAACCTTATCGAAAAAGAACTGGGGCTTAACTCTAAGCATGAAATTGAAGCCTATGGTGTTGCAAACTTTAACGACAAATGCCGTGCTTCAGTTTTAAAATACACTGGTGAATGGCGCAAAACCATTACCCGTATGGGACGCTGGGTAGACTTTGACAACGACTACAAAACCATGGAACCTGCCTTCATGGAAAGCATCTGGTGGGCCTGTAAATCTCTGTGGGATAAAGGTCTTGTGTACGAAGGTCAGTACATTCTTCCGTACTGTCCCCGCTGTGCAACAGTTCTTTCTACGCACGAAATTGCTCAGGGCTACAAGGAAAAACAGGATCCTGCAATCACCATCCGCTTTAAGGTAACAAAAGCTCCTGCCGGCGTAAACGATCCCGATATGGCAAACGGAAGCACTTACTTCCTTGCATGGACTACAACTCCCTGGACACTGCCTTCAAACCTGGGTCTGTGTATGGGACCTGATATTGAATACGTAAAAATCCGTGATAAAGAAAGTGGAGACTGCTACATTCTTGCAGAAAGCCGCCTTGGTGCCTACTACAAGAGTGAAGATGCTTACGAAGTAATGTACAAACATACCGGCAAAGAATTTTTAGGTGCTGAATACGAACCGTTGTTCCCGTATTTTGCAAACCTCAAAGATCCTGCTGTCTGCTCAGAAAAGAGTGGTGAGCCATGTAAAGCAGGTGCCTTCCGCATGATGAATGCAGACTATGTTTCTACAGAAGACGGTACCGGTATCGTTCATATTGCTCCTGCATTCGGTGAAGAAGATAACAAAGTGTTCCGTGGAAGCGGTGTGCCCAATGTGCAGCCGATCGACGCAGAGTGTAAGTTTACGTCTGATGTTTCAGACTATGCAGGTGTGTTCGTAAAAGATGCAGATAAAGACATCATGGACCGCCTTAAGAAAGAAGGCAAGCTTGTAAAACGCGAAACCGTAAACCACCAGTATCCTCACTGCTGGAGATGTGGCAGTCCGCTTATCTACCGCGGAGTAGGCAGCTGGTTTGTTCGTGTTGCAGATCACCATGAAGCACTGCTTCGTGCAAACAGTCAGATTAAATGGCAGCCCGCACACATTAAGGAAGGCCGCTTCGGTAAGTGGCTTGCCGGTAGCCGTGACTGGGCAATCAGCCGTAACCGCTACTGGGGTAACCCCATTCCTGTATGGAGATGTACTGATCCTTCCTGCGGTCACAAGCTCTGTGTAGGAAGCCGTGATGAACTTAAACAGCTGTCTGGTGTATATCCCGAAGACCTGCACAAGCAGTTTGTAGACAAGATTACCATTCCCTGTCCTAAGTGCGGTAAAGAAATGCGCCGTATTCCGGAAGTGTTTGACTGCTGGTTTGAATCCGGTTCTATGCCGTATGCTCAGCAGCATTATCCGTTTGAAAATAAAGATTATTTTGAAGCGCACTTCCCGGCAGACTTTATTTCTGAAGGTCTTGATCAGACCCGCGGATGGTTCTATACGCTTACCATTCTTGCAAGTCATCTGTTTGATAAGCCCGCATTTAAAAACTGTGTGGTAAACGGAATCGTTCTTGCAGAAGACGGACGCAAAATGTCAAAGAGCCTGCGCAACTACACAGACCCTGTAGAAGCAATCAATAAGTTTGGTGCCGATGCAATCCGTCTGTTCTTGATGCACAGTGCCGTCGTAAAGGCAGATGAAATCCGCTACAGCGATGACGGTGTCCGTGATATTCTTAAGAGCATTATCCTTCCTCTGTGGAACAGTTACAGCTTCTTTGTTCAGTATGCAAACATTGACAAAGTTACCTGTACCGGTCATGAATTTGACGATCATCTTCCGACCAATCCGCTTGACCGCTGGCTTTTGTCTGTTTCTCAGAAAATGATTAAAGATGTTATTGCTGCAATGGAAGATTACGACCTGAGTGCCGCAATCGACCCGTGGCTTTCGTTCATTGATCAGCTGAACAACTGGTACATCCGCCGTAACCGCCGCCGTTTCTGGAAGAGTGGAAGTGACAGTGACAAACTGGAAGCATACGGAACTCTCTATTCCGCACTTAAAACCTTTACTCAGGTTGCAGCTCCGTTTATTCCGTTCCTTACCGAAACCATGTGGCAGAATCTGCGCACTGCAGAAGATAAGGAAAGCGTTCACTTAGTTGACTTCCCGGTATACAACGAAAAGTTCCGTGATGAAGCACTTGAGTTCCAGATGGAAACCGTACAGAAAGCGGTCAGCATGGGACGCAGTCTGCGTAATCAGTTTAATCTTAAAAACCGTCAGCCTCTGCAGAGTGTTGCATTAGTTACCCGCAATGCAGACGAAAAGAAAGTCCTTGCCGCAATGGAAGAAACAATTGCAGAAGAACTGAACGTTAAGCAGGTTATCTTCCACGAACGCGAAGATGAACTTGTTGAATACAAGGCAAAGGCTAACTTTAAGGTGCTGGGTAAACAGCTTGGTGCAAAGATGAAGAGTGCAGCTTCTGTTATTGCTCAGCTTACAAACGATCAGATTGCTGCTTTGCTTGACGGTCAGAAACTTTCTATCAGCGTAGACGGAACTGATGTTGACCTTACCGCCGAAAACGTAATCGTTGAACGCTTTGAAAAAGAAGACCTTAAAGTTGTAAATGACGGAACGCTCACCGTTGGTCTGGATACAAAAATCACCGACGAACTTAAAAAAGAAGGCTATGCCCGTGACCTGGTGCGCGGAATTCAGAACCTTCGCAAAGAGAGCGGCTTTGAAATTACCGACCGCATTGCACTTTCGGTAAACGGCAGTGCAGAACTGAAGGGTGCATTTGAACTGTTCCGTGACTTTATTGCAGGAGAAACGCTTGCTTCTTCTGTAACCTGGAGTGACAGTGCGTTGTCTTCTTCGGTAGATGCTGATGGAGAAACATGGACATTCAGCATAAGGAGAAGTTAATGAAACGACTTGCATTCGCCTTTATTCTGGTACTGTCGCTTGCACTTACCGCCTGTCAGACGACCGAAGAACAGCCCGAAGTTCCTGCAGCTCCTGCTAAGCCTGCATTAAAAGAAGTACATCCGCTTTCACTTTTAGCAGATGATTTCAGCATCTATGTGGGTGTTCCGGTTAAGTATCATCAGCAGCTGGTTGCAGACATTATCTGCGCAGAAATACCCAATCTTTCTAAAAAAGATGCACTGACAGTGGTAAAGCAGATCAATGTGCTGTATGCCGGTTTAGGAACTGTCGCCGACCGTTCTCTGCTTGAAATTGCTGCCGGGGGAACCATTCCTTCTCTTGCTCAGTCTGCAATTTTTACTCAGAATAACGGATGGATATCGCAAGTCTATCGTGCGCAGTCAACACCTGAAGCTTTGAAAAAAGGCTATCCCAACGAGTTTAAGTATTACCGCAGACGTGACACCCGCTTTCAGGTTGGAATTCCTTCACAGAAAATCATAACGGTTGCCCGCGACCTTGCACCTCTGTTTGAAAACTATGCAGTGCGTGAAGAGCCTCTGGAAACAAACTACAACGAATGGGTTGATCTTACCCGTAACGCAGGACAGGATATCCGCTTTTATATTACAAAGCCAGGTCAGTATTTAAGAAACCTTTTGGGAAGCGACATACTGGGAAGTAATGAAGTGTTCGGATACCTTACGTACAAACCTGATGCTTCAAATCCTTCTGCGTATTCCGGTAATTATGTGCTTACCTTTGACTTACGCTGTAATACTTCGCGGACGGCTAAGACACTGTTTGCTGCGTTACAGCTGTCTCTGGGACTTATGGGCGGCAATATCAGCATGCGTGATGATACGACGCTTGAAGTTTCAGGCCTTGAAATAACCGAAAAGAAACTGATTGACCTGTTTACCCGTGACCCCATAACCGGTAAGCATTTCGAGGTAAATGCCGATGGTACGGTTACCACGACTAACCGTTAGGTTTCTTGCCGTATGCGTCTGTGCGCTTACGGTAAGTTCCTGCGCCGGAATCCCCGGAGAAAATGCCAAAAAAACTCAGTCTCTGTACCGCGAGTTTTATTCTCTGGGGCAGGAATACGAAAGCGTTAAAAAATATGACAGGGCGATCAGTTGTTACGAAAAAGCCTGTCAGGACCGTGAACTGTATGACAGTGCATACTACCGCATTGGTGTTTGTGCCGTACAGCAGAAAGACTGGCTTAAAGCAGAGCAGGTGTTTTCCTATTTCGTAAAAAAAGATTCTGAAAATACAACCATGCTTTTGTCGCTTGCATACGTGCAGGCACAGTTGGGTCATGTTGATAAAGCTGCAGCAACATACGAAATGCTCTATCTTTCTGACAGCAGCAATCCCTCTGTGTTAAAAAATTACTGTGCAGTGCTCATTGAATTAAAAGAAAATCAAAAGGCAAAGGAAGTGCTTGAAGAACTGATTCAGAAATTTCCTGATGATTCATCCATTCAAACACTTCGTTCAAAACTTTCAGACTGACTGCTGAACTTCGCCTGCAAGAAAGTTTCTATACTTGTCAGGATTTACACGGAACGCAATAATCCGTTTTCCTTCTTCATTCATAGCGTGTTTAAGAGCCATCTGCGATTCATTTGACAGCCTTTCTGCAGAAATAAGTCTGAGTGAACGTGACGAAAGTCCTATTGCCGGTCTGCAGGTAAGGTTTTCGTATGCAAGTTCGCGCTCCAGTTTGTCGTACAGTTCTTCTGCACGTTTAAGGGCAGTGTCTATGTCGTATCCCATAATAACACTGCAACCGTCGTTTCCGTCTTCGAAAACAAGATCATTGAATCCTGCTATTTCAAGAATTGCTTTTATAAGGTCCTGTTTTGCCGGATTGTCGGTTACCAGTCCGGGTACGTGAACCGTCATGAGGGTAAGGTCGATGTCTGCTGCAGCGGCCCGTTCCAGTTCGCTTTCAAGGCGGGGTTTCATATATGCCTGCCAGCCAAATCCTGTTGCCGGAGAAAACAGTCCGCTTTCTTCTGAAACAGTCTTTTGTGTTTCTGTATCTGCGGTTGTTTCTGCCTTGGGTTCCGGGCTTTGCTGTAAAACAGGTTTCTGTTCTGGTTCTTCTTTTGTTACCGGTTTTACTGGTTCTGTGTAATCATCGGTAAATGAATCAGGCTGTGCAGTCTGAACTTCCATGTGCGGAGTGCTTTCCTGAATGACAGGTTTTGTAACAGGACGGACAGTTCTTTCTTCCTGTACTTCAACGGGATCTGTCGGAAGGCTTACCATATAGACAATAAGGGCAACGGTTGCAGCAAGAATAATGAAAAAGGCTATGGCACAGTGCTGTAACAGTGCTTCGGGGGTAAGCAGATAGATACTTGCATTTATGGTCAGCGTTGTTGTTCTGGTATTTATCTTTGTGCTCTTGGGACGCAAAAAGAGTGAGGTTCCGGAAGGTACGTCTTCTATGTTTGCCGGATACGATATAATCAGATTGTTTCCAGAAAGAATCTGTAATGCGGCAATATTGTCTATGTCACTCAGCGCATCGGTAAGTCCGCGGTTAAACTGTTCGGTTCCAGGTTCTGCAATGGCTGAAACAGATGCTGTCTTACGTACTATTTCGTTGAAGCGGTCATCCCAGCGTGTATTTCCCTCCTGATACAGAAGTACCAGAGAAGCTCCAAATAACGCAATGGTAAGGAAATACACCACTGCAATACAAATTCCGAAAATAGGAGAACGTGTCTTTTTCATACTACTCAGTATACCGCAGTGAGTAAGAGTATGCAAGTTTTGCAAGCCCAAAAAAACTGTTTTTCTGAGTATCTTTTGCCTGAAAATAAGCTACCAGCGGAAGCAGGCTCATCAGGTATGGAGTCAGAGAAGGGCCGTTTGCATTAAACTGAACGTCAAGCTCAGATTTCCAGGTTTTGATAAAGGATTCAAAATTGAATATGCGTTTATCTTTTCCAAAGCTGAATAAATCCTGCTGCGGTACCGATTCTTTTCGGCTTAACAGCGCATTTGTTTTGGTGTAGCCGTTCGCCTTTGCCCAGTCTTCAAGCGTTTTCCGGTATCCGTCAAGAACTTCTGTTGTCAGTCTGTTTTCACCAGTTTCAACAAGCGGTGTCCGGTACATAAGAGATGCAAAACTCTGTTCCGCGGGAATTGTTCGTCCTGCTTTGTTGTTGTACAGCTGGTCAAGATAGGTTCCTTTTGCGTAGGGCTTTCCGTTATGGTATGCAAAATCTGCACCCAAAAGCTGTATGTGTTCAAAGCCCAGTTTCCGTGCAATATCACAGGCTGCAATAGTTACCGTTCCGCTTCCTGCCTGTATACGGGGAATATATGCGTATTTCTGAGCCAGCTGCACAAGCGGATGTCCGGTATGCACCAGTACGGTGGTACAGCCGGCCTCCTGTGCTGCCTGAAGGCTTTCCGGACATGATGCCGCATCAAAAAAGCAGACGCGGGGAAGCGCATTGTTTTTTTCCTGAAGATTTTCAAAATGTGAAATGGAAACATGCTGTGCATCTATGCTTACCACTGCATCACAGGAAATGTTTTTTTTGCGCAGAATGCTTAGTGCGGTATCTGTTGCAAATATGCAGTATTCATTGCGGTTTGTAATCAGTTCCTGTATTGTCTGGTCAAGGCTTGGACCTGCTGCAATGACGGCGGCAGTTTTTTTTGTGTCAAACAAAGAGCAGATATCCGGTTCTTGTGTAAACTGTTTCAGGTTTAACAGAATGTTTCTCTGCCACAGTTTTCCAAAATGTGCCTGAACGGAATAATCTGCTGCAATCTGTTTTACTGCCTGTTCAAGGGCAGTTCTCATGTTGCTGCAGCTGACGATAGCCCTGTCTTCCCAGGCGCGGTGCGGAACAAAGGTTATGCTTCCCTGTACCTGCGGAAGATAGTGCTGCATAATGTTACTGCACAGTTCTGATTCCGTGCAGGGAATAAAATTAGGATACTGCAGAAGTTGTGTAACAGAGGGCAGTGCAGTACAGAACGCAAGAGATTCTTTGTCTGCTTCTACAGCAAAGACCAGTATTCCGTCTTTTACTAATTGTGCAAGATGAAATGCTCCTCCTAAGCCCGCTGCAACAATACAGCCGGGTTTGTTTCCGTTACTGTCTGTCTGGATTGAAGAAGCAAAGGTTGTTTCTTCTGCATGCGGATTGTATTTTGAGTGCATGGGTTTTCCGTCGGTAAAGAGGGGAATCAATTCTCCTGTTTTAGACTCAATCGTTCCGCTGTACATCATACACTGACTCCTATTGCCTTAAGCAGATGTTCTTCAAATTGATTCATTGCCTCTCGGATGGAAATATCTTCAGTTTGTTTTTCTGAGGAACGCTGTTTTTGAATATACAGTGCTGGTAACGCATCTTTTATCCAGGCGTCATCTGTTTTGTGCCTGCTGATTATGACCTGGAGTTTTTCTTTTCGTTCCTGTTCTTTTTGAGAAACTGTGTGCTGTTCAAAAGAAAGCGGCTGTGTATTTTGTGTATGTGTTTTTTCAAAGTCATTCCATGTTACGGTGTCAACTTGTCCCAGCTGATTTTTATATGGACTGTCGCTTAACCGATGAAGTCTTCCGTTAAAGTCTGCAGTGCTAAACCACTTGCGGTACAGTTCAAGCGAACCGTTAGTAAAATGGGTTGGGGTAAGACGGGTTTCTTTGGGACACTGTCTGTTGTCTTTGGTGCTGTCACGGTTTTCGTTTTCGTTAGGTTTTGCATGAACGCTTCCCGGTGAACAGGCAAGGTCTAAGCCGCAGACGTATACCTGATTGTCTGTAAGGTTTAGTGCAAGTCGTGCCGCGGTTCCGCTTACGGTTCCGTTCCGTTCTGCACGGACTATCGGTATGTTCAGTTCTTCCAGAATCGTCTGACTGATTCCGTCTCCGTATGCAAGCGGAACTATACTGCATTTGTTAAGAATCTGTGTGGGGCAGGCTGCTTCCAGAGAAAGTGCAAGAGGAACCGTAAGCAAATTTCTTTCTATGCAGGAAAGATGTGGTTTTGCCCAGTAGCCTCCGTCGGTGGAAATAATAAGATCCGGGGTTATGCCATACGAAACAAGCGGCAGTAAGGCAGAAGAAACTGCAATAATATTCATTCTGCTTCGTAAGCGCTGTATTTCTGGCAGGGAATGTGTAAGGCTTGGTCCTGATGCACAGATTACAACGGGTGCATGCGTTTTTTGGGGAATGCAGAAACTGTTTGCATAGAGTGCAAAGCGGCATGCGTTTTTTGCCCATCGGCCTGCAAAGTATGTTCTTGTTCCCAGTACATCCCGGCTTTTTAATACTGCCTGTTTTATTTCATTCCAGACAAATGTGTTCTGTGACGGATATGCCTGTTCTGACGGTTTCCAGGAAATGAACAGAGTCTGTGAAAGTCCTTCTTCTCCTAAAAGCGAAAACAGCTGTTCTGCTAAACTGCTGCAGTCTTCAAGGTACAGCACCTGATCAAAGACTGCGTCGAATGAAGCAAACTGTTTGTCGTAACGGACTGCAAGTATACGTGCATTTTTAAAGCGTTCCCGTAAGAACGGAAGGCAGTAGGAACAAGCTGGTTCTGTTATGAGTACCGTCTGCGGAGTAAACATACATTCAAGGCTCTGTACAAAACGCTCTGCTTCTTTTTGAGGATTATATGCTGAATGCAGTCTGATTCCGTTTACGATAACCGTATTCTCAGGCATTGTATTCCTCCTCAAAGAAAAGTCGGAGTGCTTTTTGTGCTGACCGTTCGGTAGTAACCGTAAATTGTGCGGAAACCGACTGGTCGGTAGTGCCGGAAAGCAGTTTTTCAAGCGTTTTCTGCCTGTTTTCTGTGTTTTGAAGGGAAAGAACCGCTATTTTTTTTAGGACAAGTGTTTCGGAAAACTGTACGGTAGCCCAGGCACAGCAACCGTAGGCTTCTAGAATTCCTGCCAGTAGAGCCGTGTATTCCGGGCTGTCACTGGTAATTGCGGCGTTTTCAAGAGTGCTGTAGATGTCTGTACAGAGTGTTTTACTGCCCTGTACTGCCTGTATTGTTACGGTCGTATTTGTGAGTGAGTCAGCCTTTATTAGCTGTTTTATGTCGTTTCCGCTGAATACTGTTCCAGCGTGTTCGTCTGTAAGACAGGGGGCCATAAAGATATATTCGGTATCGCCGTATTTAAATCGCTGGATAAAGACTGATCTTAGTTTATCACATAATGCAGGAGAAAAAAACTGAAAGAAGGGAAATCCGTCGTCCTTTGCGTCAAATACTTGAGTTGCAGCCTGCGGTATAATTCCATTCCAGAAAGAAAGGGTAGAAACTGCTTTTTTTGCAGAAAGACAGTCGTACCCGGAAACTGCAATTGGAATAAATGATGCAGCGCGTTTTAATAAAAGGGCATGAATAAAGCCGTGTGCACGGCACAGGGAAGCAAAGGATCCCTGTATGACACACGGCTTAGGTTTTGTAAGAATCGTTTCTAAAAGACCCATCAGGCAAGACCAAGTTCAGTAAAGAGCTTTTTATATGTCTCAAACTGCTCGGATTTTGCAAACTCGGTAATCTTTTCTTCGGGAAGGCTTTCCAGCAGCTGATCCATGTATGAAAGCACAGATTTAATTTCCTGCTTCATGGTTTCAGGAATACCCTGCGTTGATTCTGTTTTTACTACAGGTGCACTTTCAGTACTGCGTGAAACTTCTGCAACAACAGGAGCTGCAACTGTCTCTGCAACACTTTCTTCTGCAGCTTCTTCTTCTCCGTTCCACTGATTGAATACGCCTTCTGCAGGTTCGTCGTTGATTGCACCTTCAGATTCTTCATCCTCATCCACAATTTCTGATTCTGCAGGAGCAGCATCATCTTCAAGGTATTCGAATGTTTTTTCGGTCATGGGTTCAACCTCATCGTTTTCAAACAGATCGATGGGAGCTTCATAACCTTCTGCTGCGGGCGTGTATTCAACCTGAGCTACATCAGGAATTTCTTCTTCTTCAATTTCGTCTGATTCTTCAGGAATGTCTTCAACCTTTTCTCCGCTTGCACCTGTGGCATCATCCTGGAGCATGTCGGAAGAAGATGATTCAACAAAGATGTCGTCATCGGATTTGTGTACGGAGATTTCACTGGGAAGTCCTTCGATTTCTTCGTCCTGCTCATCTGCAGAACCTGATGACATAAGGTCTTCGTCAAATACCGGTTCTTCAAGTTTTTCTTCTGCAAAGTTCATTGAAAGACCGTTGTTTTCAGAAACATCATCTTCAGCAACTGCTACCTCATTTTGAGGCATTTCTTCCTGAGTAAATTCAGCGCTGTTCATGATGTTGTTCATTTCATCGCCGCTTAAGGCAATGGAATCATCGCCGTCATCCTCATCACCGAAGAAACCTGTTGCCTGAGGAGCTGCATCCTGAGCAACATTGTTCAGTTCTTCCATTGAGAGCGTAATTGAATCATCACCGTCATCTTCATCACCAAAGAAGCCGGTTGACTTTTCTGTTGCATCCTGAGCAACATTGTTCAGTTCTTCCATTGAAAGAGTGATTGAATCGTCACCGTCATCTTCATCGCCAAAGAAACCTGTTTTGGCAGGTGCAGGATTGTCCAGGGCGGGAGTTGCAGTTACAGAGTTTGTATTTCCTGCCCTCAAATCAGCAAATTCAGTTTTAAGACCTGCAATTTCTGACTTGAGTGATGCAAGTTCTGAGGCAATTGATTTAAGAATGTCTGTATTGTCAACTGCTTCAGTTGCTGGTGCGGTACGTGTTACAGGTGCAGCTGTTTCTGCTGCGGGTTCTTCAAATTCAACTTCCGGTTCACTGTCTGTCTGTTCACCCTGAACTGCATTTTCATCAGGAAGGAATTCAGGAATGTTGTATTCTGAAGTCTGTTCTGTTTCGCTGTCTCCAAACAAATCTTCGTCGTTGTCCGGACTCTGGCTCTGGGGAAGTTCAAAATTATCTTCTAGAGCAGGAGAGGGGACGCTCAGTTCACCTTCAGTAATAGTCGGCTCATTGACAATAAAATCATCTAAGGTCTTTTCGGTTCCTGCAGTTTCTTCTTCAACGGATGTCTCTGTTGTGTCAGCTGTTTCAACCGCATCAGAAAACGTGTCTTGCGTCAGTGATGCCGCCTCCTCTTCAAATGTGTCAGGAATTGAATCTGATGCAAGAGCAGGTTCTTCGGTTGTATCTGCTTTTTCTGCAGAGCCCATGTCTACGGTATCAAGAATAGAATCAACGTCAAAACTGTCATCGGGTGCACCAAAATCGGTGTCGTTTGCACCGCTGGTTACAGGAGCAGCGCTTTCTTCTACTTCGATTTCAACTGATTCTTCATCATCTGCTGAAGTTTCTGTATCTGAAACGGTGTCTTCTGCATAACCGCCGTCATCAGTATCTACTGCAATGTCGTAGTCAACGGTTGCATTTGCTTTAGGTTTATTTGCATCGGGACCTTTTACAAAACCGGTATCAATGTCACCGACACCAAATTCATTAAGGTCTACTTCTTCTGAGTTCATGTCAATTGAAGATTCTGTGCTGTGTGTAACCGGAGCTTCTTCTTTCGGGCCTTCATCAACAATGTTGTCAAACAGATCATCGTAGTCTTCACCAGCTGTTTCGCCTGCAGAGCCTGATGAATCTGCGTCATCTTCTTCGGTTTCTGTCTGAACGCTGTCGTCAAAGCTGAGGTCTATGCTCATAGGCTGATCATAGGTAACTTCTTCTTCCTTTGTTTCTGTTTCAAGACCAAACTCTGAGGGGTCAAGGAAAGAGTCAAGGGAAACATCGCCGCTGTCGCCGGAACTGCTGTCGCCGCCCATAAAGTCATCAAGGGAAATTTCACCGTCTTCGTGACTGTCAGTTGCCTCTGGTGCAGGGGAATCATCAAAGAAACTGTCCAGATCAACATCTCCGTCGGGAATATCGGGGACAGATTCTGCGGGATCAACTTCTTTTGAGGGACTGTCATCTGAAGTTCCTGCTATAAAGTCATCAAGTTCAAGATTTTCTTCTGCTGCAGGTTCTTCGTTCATGACGGGTTCTTCAACAGATTCTTCTGCGATATCTGCTGCAGGTTCTGAGAGAGAACTGTCATCGGCAAACATGTCGTCTGCTGATGTAACGGGTGTTTCATCAAGAAACGAAAAGTCGGGAAGTGCATCGTCCTGTGCGGAATCCTGCACTGAATCCTCACTCTGAGTAACTGATTCTTCGGGCGTTTTAACCCAGACTCCGTACTGGTCAAGTTTTTTGTTTTCATCCGCTGAATCGATCATGTGGTTATCCCCTTTACAAAATTATCGTTCTCTTTTACATCGGCATAAAGTCAGCAGAACTTCATGTTTATTTTACTATAGGGCAAAGATTTTAGCAAGGCTTATGTTTTAGATAAGCTGTTCCGATACTTTCTGTATAATGATACGTTTTAGATTGCTTGGCGCAGTATGTGCCGGAACACTGTTTTATGTGCTTCTGGGAATATTCTGTGGCCGGGACGGTTTGTGGGCTTACAATCAGCTTCTGGAACAAAAACGGATGCTGAGCACGCACGCTGCTTCCATTGAAAAAACACATGAAGAACTCATGCTTGAAAAAGTTGCACTTCAGAAAGACCCTGATGTCATTGCCGCTTATGCCCGCCGCCTTGGTTATGTAAGTGAAGGTGAAAAACTGGTTAAAATCAGTGGACTTGCCGTAACCGAAAGCCGTGTCTGGAATCCGGGTGTGGTACTCCGTCACGAAGATGTGAGGTATGTTCCTGAGAATTTCTGCAAGATGATGGGAATTGTTGTTGCGTTTATGGCATACCTGGTGCTTTTCCTGCATGATTTTAATCATGGGTACATTCAGTTTCCGCGTAAAAAAAAGAACTTTGTAAACGTAAAGGGGCTTACGGTTTATGATATTTCCTAAAGACGATCCGTCTTCTGTTGAGCATGCGGCTTCCTGTTTAAGTTCCGGAAAAATTGCAGTGCTTCCTACTGATACCATCTACGGGTTCAGCGGTATTGTTGACGTTGAAATGGACAGTCAGTTTCATACCGGGGACAGAATCCGTGAAATAAAGGGCAGGGACGAGACAAAACCCTTCATCCATCTTATTGCAGATCCCAACGATATCCGTGTATATACCAATGATGTCATACCTGAGGAACTTTTAAGCAAGTGGCCGGGTGCGTTATCTATCATTGTGCATGTTAAACCCGGTTCTCCGCTTGAAGCTGAGGGCAAGACAGCAGCTTTCCGCTGTCCCGATGATCCGTGGCTGCGTTCTGTCATTAATGCAGTTGGCGCTCCCATTTACAGCACCAGTGTTAACCGTTCCGGCGAGCCTCCTTTAACCGATGTGGCAGAAATAGAAAAGCAGTTTGAAAATGAAGTTGACCTGATTGTATTTGACGGAGATCTGGAAGAAAACCGTGTTCCTTCAACAATTGTTTCACTTTCAGAAAACGGAAAATATTCAATAATAAGACAGGGTGCGGTGCAGGTGGAAAAACCGCATACATCATTAATCTCCCGTTTATTTGGAAAACACTAACGTCTGGTCCATTCAACAGGAAGTGATTTGAAAGAGGCGCCGGTTGCGGATGAAGAATCCTGAACCAGCGTCTTTTTTGTTCCCGAAAGCGTATTACCGTCGGTAAGTGACAGTGTCCAGGTTACCGGTTCTGCACTGGCAGCGTTCTGGAGTGCAACTTCGCGCGGTAAGTCGGGGAAGTACGATGCGTTAAAGCGGCCGGACTGGCTGATGACGATAGAAGAACCGCTTACCGTTATGGTAATGTTCATGCTGGCACCGTTCTTAAAAATGACAAAGCCTTTTCCGCCGCGTAAGATGACTATCTTGTCAACCTGAGCTTCTCCGCCCCAGGTACCCGCAAGCGATTCCGCGTCTGCAGAAGAAAGAGACGGTGAGTCTCCTCCGGAAAGTGATGCACCGTCGGTCAGGGCTGTTCCCCCGGAAGCAAGGTTCTGCAGCAGGTTTTCAAGCGAAGTTTTTGCATCCATGAGGATTTTATAGTACGAAGCGTATTTCTTTGTTTCGCTTACGATTGTCTGTGTGCTTACCTTTATTGCATTGAGCGTACAGATCCATCCGCCGTCACTTTCCTGAATTTCTGCATAGAAGGCAATGGTTCCTGCACGGGCTGCTGACTGTGAGTACGAAGTGGTGCGCTTGTCGTTTACGCTGTATCCGTCTATAGACTGAAGCTGAGAGTACAGAAGGTCTGTGGTCATGCTGATCATGTTGGTATCCTGACTGGCAGATACCGTTGCAAAAAAATCAACCGGGGTTGCGGCATAAAGATTTGCCCAAGAGAGGAGAAGCATTACTGAAAGAACCGGCTTCTTCATGGTGTTACCCCTGCAGATCCCTGCGGAATTCGCGTGAAAGTTCACGGTTTACATCCCGCTCTTTAATGTCGGCGCGTTTGTCATAGAGCTTTTTGCCTTTACAAACACCCAGCGTAACCTTTACCCGTCCGTTTTTAAGGTAAAAATCCAGTGGAACGAGTGTATATCCTTTTTCGTCAACCTTACGGGTAAGACGTTTTATTTCATCTTTGTGGAGCAGAAGTTTTTTCTTGCGGTCGGGGTCGTGTGTAAATACTGCGGAATAGGCATAGGGGGAAATGTGAAAGTTCTGCATCCAGACTTCGCCTTTTTCTATAAGGGCAAAACTGTCCGCGAATGAAACACTGCCTTCCTTGACGGATTTGACTTCCGTCCCTTCCAATGCAATGCCACATTCGATGGTGTCTTCCACAGAGTAGTTGAACCGGGCTTTTTTGTTCTGCGCAATAATCTTGCGTCCCGTATCTGCCATCGCTTATCCCCTTTGCTCCATATAGTATTTTATACCAAAATATCAAGCCTTGCAAGTCTTAAAACTATATGCTACTATAAAAACACTTCAAGAGGCACTTGGGTACAGGGTATGAGACAAAATATATACGATTATGACTATGAACTTCGCAGGGCACGCAGTAAGCGGATTATGACTGTTACCGTTACATCTGTATTGGTTATACTGCTGTTAACGCTGTTCTTCAACCTTGTTATGTTTCCTGTACTGGTAAAGTCTGATTCTATGTCTACGGAACTGGAACGGAATTCTGTCGTGTTTGTTATGCCTCTGGATCGTAATCCTTCTCGGGGTGATATTATTTTAGTTGACCGCAGGGATGGTCTTGAACTTTCCTGGTGGCAGAATGCCATAGATGCCGTTGTCGGCTTTTTCAGTCTGCAGCAGTATCGTCCCTTTGCACATTCACCAAATGTAACCGGAAACAGTTGTCTGCGCAGGGTTCTTGCGCTTCCCGGAGACAGTGTGTACATGAAAGATTACATTCTGTATGTAAAACCGGCAGGACAGACGCACTTCCTTACCGAGTTTGAACTTGCACGCACACCGTATCAGCTGTCACTTTCTGCTCCCCGGTCAGGAACTGATGTGCTGGCTCCCGTTGGTTCTTTTGACGAAATTACGCTTAGTTCTGACCAGTATTTTGTGCTTGCCGATAACCGTATGAGCGGAACCGATTCCCGTGTCTGGGGACCGATGATTGAAAAGGGTATTCGCGGACGGGCAGTTCTGGAAGCATTTCCGTTCAATAAATTCTCTTCCCTGTAATGACTGATTCTGTTCACCCAAAGACGATGGGACTGTATGTGCATATACCGTTCTGTCTTGCAAAATGTGCATACTGCGATTTTTTTTCTAAGCCTTCTGATTCAGCCTGTAATCCTGATGAGGATTTTGTTTCTGCGCTTATTAGTGAAATCTCTGACTGCAAAAAACGCTTTGCCGTTTCTTCGTGGTCTTCTGTGTATATAGGAGGCGGAACTCCCAGTCTTCTTAAGCCGGCTTGCATAAAACGGCTTCTGTCGTTTATACACAGTGAAGGACTGTGTGAACATGCAGAAATAACGGTAGAAGCTAATCCCGAAACGCTTACCGAACCTTTTTTACGGGCACTTGATGAGTGCGGTGTTACCCGGCTTTCGCTTGGTATTCAGAGTATGAACGACCATGCCCTTGCTGCGGTAAACCGTCATTGTACCGCTTCTGCTAACCGGACGGCACTGCATCTGGTACAAAGTAAATGGCAGCATGATATAAGCGTTGACTGTATTGCAGGGCTTCCCGGACAGGATGACAGTCAGTTCTGCACTTCGCTTTCTGAAATGCTTTCGTATGAGCCTGATCATGTTTCTTTATACACGCTTACGGTGGAAGAAGATACTCCATTGTATACAGCTGTTGAAAACGGAACGGCTGCATTCAGTCAGGAGACCGCTGACCGTCAGTGGCTTTTGGGAAAGGACCTGCTGAATGCTGCAGGATACCGGCAGTATGAAGTGTCAAACTTTTCTAAACCCGGACATGAAAGCAAACATAACTTTTTATACTGGACTCAGTCTGATTATGCGGGTGCAGGTTCCGGTGCCTGTGGTACGGTGTACGATTGGGATACAGCTCAGGCTGTGCGTTTTACAGCCTGTCAGGACAGGGCATTGTGGAAACAGTTCTGGCTGAGCGGAAAGTCAGATGGTGAACAGATTCCTGCTGCTGTACGGGAATGCGAAGTTCTTGATGCACAGACCCTTGAGTTTGAGTTTCTGATGATGGGACTGAGAACTGTACGGGGGGTAAGCGAGTCGGCATACCGGAAGCGTTTTTCCTGCGTAGAACCGTGGAAGGGTAATCTTGAGCTGCGCCTGAATCAGTCTGCGTGGTGGAAAAAACTTGCGGAAGAAAAGAAAGCCTCTGTTACCGTAAGCGGAAATGACCGTATTTTTGCGCTCAATCCCGACGGACTTTTGCTTTTGAACCCCCTGTTAAGAAGCCTGTAGTCTTGACAAAAACAGTCAGAATAGCGATAATATCAAAATAACTTTACATAAGAAGGAGTTCTGCTGTGCCCTGTGGAAGAAAGCGTAAGCGCGCAAAGATAGCGACACATAAGCGAAAGAAGAAGCTTAGACGGAATCGGCATAAGAGCAAGTAGGTTCCTGCCTTCTTAGCATATTGTGCCAAAAGGACCGCGGTTTGTACCACGGTCTTTTTTTTTAAATTTTCTGTTACAGCGGGTGCTTTCAGTGTTGCTCCAGAACATACATTCACCTCAAGACCTCAAGCAGCTGAGTGCTGACAAACTGCCTCAACTTTCAGAAGAGTTGCGGCGGACTATTATTGACGTCGTTGGAGCAAACGGAGGGCATCTTGCTTCAAACCTTGGTGTAGTAGAACTTACGGTTGCACTTCACCGTGTGTTTGACAGTCCCACAGATGCCATTGTCTGGGATGTAAGCCATCAGTGCTATGCGCATAAACTGCTTACCGGCCGCTATGAACAGTTTTCTACACTCAGAACAAACGGCGGTATTTCAGGTTTTACGCGTACCGCAGAAAGTAAACATGACTACTTTGATGCAGGGCATGCCTCTTCTTCTATTTCGTCAGCATTAGGACTTTTGACTGCATGGCAGCTTACGGGGCGTGACGATAAAGTTGTAGCGGTAAT
This sequence comes from uncultured Spirochaetaceae bacterium, assembly GCA_902766125.1. Taxonomy (GTDB): domain Bacteria; phylum Spirochaetota; class Spirochaetia; order Treponematales; family Treponemataceae; genus Treponema_D. The sequence goes on from CACXCG010000021.1 coordinate 108,517, forward strand.
AGGCGACGGTGCACTTACCGGCGGTATGGCCTACGAAGCACTGAATCATGCGGGACAGCTTGCACGAAACCTGATTGTTGTCGTCAATGACAACCAGATGTCTATCAGCAGGAACACCGGCGCCGTGTCGCGTTACCTGTCGCGTCTTACCATGACCACAACCTATCAGAACTTCCGGTATAAGGTTGACCGGTTCATTGACCGCATTCCGTACTTCAACCGTCATCTGGGTAAGTTTATCTACCGGTTTAAGCGTGGACTGAAAGGTCTTCTGCTTACCAACAATCTGTTTGTAGATTTAGGCTTTGAATACGCAGGACCGCTTGACGGACATAACATACAGCAGCTGGAACGAATTTTTAAGCGTGCAAAAAAAATCCACCGGCCTATGGTGATTCATATCGTAACCAAAAAAGGCAAAGGCTATGTTCCTGCAGAAAATGATCCTTCGGCATTCCATGGAGTTTCTCCGTTCAGCATTTCCGACGGAGTAGTAGAAAAACTGGATACGCTCAGTTTTACCGAAGCCTTTAGTGCTTACATGGTGCAGGCAGGACAGAAAAATACGAAGCTTGCGGCAATCACTGCTGCAATGTCAAAAGGTACGGGGCTGGATGCATTTGCGCGTAAGTTTCCGTCACGGTTTTTTGATGTAGGTATTGCAGAAGAACATGCGGTTACCTTTGCGGGCGGACTTGCTGCCGGCGGAATGGTTCCCGTTGTTGCAATTTATTCAACCTTCATTCAGCGTTCAATCGATCAGATTATAGAAGACCTTGCACTTTCTGAGCGTCACGTTGTGCTGGTGTTTGACAGGGCAGGTGCAGTTCCCGGTGACGGTGAAACGCATCAGGGTGTGTTTGACATTGCACTTTTGCGTCCTGTTCCCGGAATGACACTTATGAGCGTTACGTCTGCAAAGGATATGGCACTGTGTCTTGACTGGGCAATCAAACAGGCAGAAGGGCCGGTTGCACTCCGCTGGCCCAAAGCAAGCTGTCCGTCTGAGATTGAAGCGTTTGAAAAGCCGGTACAGTCGGGCCGGGGACTGTATATCCGAAGTGAAGAGTATGCACCCGCAGTTGCCTCCCGACTGCAGACAGAACTGGAAACAAAATCTAAAAAAGCAAAACAGGTGCTGGTAGTGTGTACCGGCGGTCTGTATGCAGAATGTCTTACTGCATGCCGTTCGCTTTTGCTGGGTGATATCGTTGCAGACATGTATGTTCTGCGTTTTATAAAACCCTTTGACGAAAGCTATTTTATCAGTATTGCTTCCCGTTATGATGCAGTTCTGATTGCAGAAGACGGTGTTGCTTCCGGTGGTGTCTCAGAGTATGTGGCAAAACTGCTTACCGATAATGAACATACAAAACACATTCCGGTAAGCGTTCATGCGTTTGAAGACAGGTTCTTTGCAAATGCGTCACGAAGTGAAATTTTACAGCAGGCAGGATTAAGCGGAGAAATTCTTGCAAAACAGGTTCTGTCGCTTGTAGAAAATGCGGGAAAGCGTCATAATCGGAGATAGATATGCCAAGTCTTACGTTGCGTGACAGAATAGTTTCTACAGATCTTCCTGCGCTGATTATGGGAATTGTTAACTGTACCAGTGACAGTTTTTATGCAGAAAGCCGCGGTGATGCAGAACTTGCACAAAAACTGATTGCACAGGGAGCAGACATCCTTGACTTGGGTGCAGAATCAACCCGTCCGGGTGCTGCGTATGTCAGTGCCGAAGAAGAAATCCGGCATCTTGTTCCGGTAATTACGCAGATACGTAAGCATTCAGACATACCCATTTCTGTTGACACTCGTAAACTGCCTGTCATGAAAGCAGCGTTTGAAGCAGGTGCAGATATCGTAAATGACATTTCTGCGCTGGAAGATGATCCGGGACTTGGGGATTTTGCTGCAAGGCATGAACTTCCGGTTATCCTGATGCACAAGCGGGGAACTCCCAGTACCATGCAGTCGGATACCGGGTATACGGATGTGTTTGCAGAAGTAAGTTCATATCTGACTTCTCGTGCAGCGTTTGCCGAAAACTGCGGTGTCCGTAAAGACCGCATTATTGTTGATCCCGGCGTAGGATTTGGTAAGACGACACAGCAGAATGAAGTTCTGGTTGCACGGTGCGGACAGCTGTGCGAAAAAAAATACACGGTGCTTATGGCGCTGTCACGTAAAACCATGATTGGTGATATAGTGAACCGTCCCTCAGAAGAACGTCTGTGGGGAACGCTTGCTGCAAATTTGTATGCGGTGCTTTCAGGAGCTTCTGTTGTTCGCGTGCATGATGTAGCGGCATGCAGGGATACGCTTGCAGTGTGGAAAGCGCTGCAAACACAAGGAGGTTGCGTTACACAATGAACGCTGTACTTGATAGTCTTTCGCGGATTTATGATTTTATCCGTCCTGTCCTTGATGTGGGCATAATTGCATTTCTGCTGTACAAAGTGTACGGTCTTCTGCGCCGTACCAATGCAGTTCAGATTTTGACTGCGGTATTCATCATAGGTTTTGCATATTTTGCTGCAAACTTCCTTAAGCTTACAACGCTGCAATGGATTCTGAATACGCTGGCACCCGGTGTTTTTATCTGTTTTGCAATTGTTTTCCAGCCCGAACTTCGCAAGATGTTTCTTAAGCTGGGACAGATTGAATGGTTTACCTGGGGAAACCGGTCAAAACATACATACGTAGATTCAGTGCTTATTGCCGCAGAAATTCTTTCAAAGCAAAAACGCGGTATGCTTGTTGTGTTTATGCGCCACACAAAACTTGACAACATCATGGAAACCGGTACGCGTGTAAATGCAGACCTTTCTTCAAACCTTCTGGTAACAATTTTTGGCCACGATACACCGTTCCATGACGGAGCCTGTGTTATTCAGGGTGGAAAACTGCTTGCCGCCGGATGTTTCCTTCCGCTGAGCGAACAGTACGACATTAAAAAGACATTTGGAACCCGTCACCGCGCTGCCTTAGGTCAGAGCGAAACCAGTGATGCGGTGGTGCTTGTAGTAAGCGAAGAAAACGGCGCTGTCAGTCTTGCATATAACTCTCAGCTGCATTATGACCTTTCTATGGAACAGTTGACACAGATACTGGAAACGCAGCTGGATATTACACCTGATGAACAGAAAATAGAGGATACAATCGATGAAGAGAAAACAGTTTCTTGAAAAAATCCCCAAAGACTGGATCGCAATCGTTGCATGTATTGGCATTGCGCTTGTCGTATATCTGTCATATCAGGCAACAACGCTGGATAAAAAAACATTTGTCATTCCGCTTACGATTGAGGCAACCGGTACCATGGTGCCGTCTCAGTCAACCGAAAAATACCGCTTTGTAAAGCTGACGGTGCGTGCCGAAGAAGATCAGCTTGCATCAATCACAGAAGATGATTTTACCGCTCATGTCGATTTAACCTATCTTACAAAACCCGGACAGTATTCGCTTCCTGTTGTCATTCAGCCTAAAGAACGTGTGCTTTTACTTGAACCGCTTGAACTGCTTGCAACTCCCGATTACGTAAACATCACCGTCGACGAAAACATTCTGCGCTATGTACCGCTTACTGCCTCTGTTGCAGGAACTCCCGCTTATGGATATGAAGTTTCATCGTTTACCTGTGAACCTGAATACGTAAAAGTCTACGGACCTGCAGCTCAGGTTAATGCAGTTTCTGCTATCCCCACAGAAGCACTGGTTGTAGAAGGTCTTTCCGAATCTGTGTCCGGAACGGTAACAGTGGTGTATGACAATCCCGTGGTTCGTCTTGCAGAAGATGCGGGAGACATTTCTGTTTCTGTACAGATTACTCCGGTACAGGTAGAGCTTCCGTATGCCGGAGTTCCGATTGCGCTTGTAAATGTTCCTGCCGGATATGAAGCGCATCTTGCAACTTCGTCTATTTCGGTAAGTGCACGCGGAACACAGCTGCTTATGGATACGGTTCGTCCTTCAAGCTTTACTGCCCGTGCAGACTGTCAGTTCTTAACTGAAAGCGGTGAATATATTCTGCCGGTAACGGTTACGGCTCCTTCGGGAGTGACGGTTACCGAACAGAGTTTTGCAGACGTTACGGTTGTGATAAGCCCTGTTCAGACTGAAGCAGAGGAGACAAACTGATGGTATGCGGCATCGGTGTTGATATGGCTAAAGTATCCCGGTTTTTACGCTGGGTAAAAGATCCTAAGATGATAGACCGCTACTTTAACCGCGAGGAACAGCTGGTTTCTCAGACTGCATCTGAACAGCGCCGGTGTGAATGGTATGCCGTACGGTTTGCCGCAAAAGAAGCCTTTTCTAAAGCAGTGGGAACGGGCTTGAATGGTTTTGACTTGTGCGATATATATATAGTTAAGGATGAATGTGGAATGCCGTCTTTGTGCGTAACGGGCAGGGCGCTTTCTGTACTGCATGAAAAATGCGGTGAAGGTGCAAAAGTGTTCGTTTCCCTGACACATGAAAAAGAATATGCACTCGCATTCGTTACGGTAGAAAGGGGGTAAACATGGCACAGCCGATTAAATCTGCAGGTGGCGAAAAGAAACCGTCCATCTCATACTGGGCAAAAGAAAAAATGAACTGCCCGTGCTGTGGCAAACCCTTCGATCAGGAAGTCATGCATAAAGGCGGTGGCCGTATGATTGCAGGAAGCCTTACTGATGAACTGCACCGTAACTTTGAGCCTTCAAAAAAATTCGGACGCGTGTATCCTATGATTTATGATGTGGGTGCATGTCCCCGCTGTTTCTGTGCGCTGTACTGGCGTGACTTTACCGAAATAAAAGATAAAAAAGGATTTGAACGCATTCTTGATTCGCAGGATGCCCGTGTTCAGAAAGTAAATACAATTTTTCCGTACTTTGATTTGAAGCACGAACGCACACTGTATGACGGCGCTGCAATGTATTATCTTGCACTGTTAACCTACGAAGAAATTGATATTGCGTATGCTCCAACCTTTAAGCGTGCTATGACCTCACTTCGTCTTGCATGGCTGTGCAAAGATCTGGAACGTGTCTGTCCCGGACATAATTTTGAAAGCGTTGCACAGATTTTCTACCGCAAGGCGCTGTTTTTCTATCAGCAGACACTGATTAATGAAACAGGACGAATTGAATCTATTGAAGTTGTCAGTAACTTTGGTCCCGATACCGACAAAAGCTACGGATACGATGGAGTCATTTATCTGTGCGGCCTTCTGGAATACAAGTACGGTCAGCATGAAGATGAAACAAAACGCCTGCAGAAACTCGATGAATACAAACGTGCTATAGCGCGAATCTTCGGTCTGGGTAAGTCAAGCAAAAATAAGCCGGGTCCACTTCTTGAAGTTGCAAAAAATCTGTACGACAAACTTGCTGCTGAACTTTCATCAAATAATATTTTCTCTTCGGATGATGATTAGTCATGACCACCATTCTTCTTACGGTTTCGTATGACGGAACTGATTTCTGCGGATGGCAGCGTCAGACGGTAGCAGAGGGCAGTGAACCCAGAACCGTTCAGGCTGAACTTGAAAAAGCACTTTCTAAAATGCTTCAGACACAGATGCACATACAGGGAAGCGGTAGAACAGACTCTGGTGTTCATGCCCGTGCACAGAAAGTTACCTTTGTTTCTCCGGTAGATTCCATTCCTGAACAGAATTATACTCGTGCGCTAAACGGTCTGCTTCCTCCTGATATCCGCGTAACAGAAAGTAAAGCTGTTCCACCGGAGCTGAATGCTCGCTTTTCTGCAACCAGCAGAACCTACCGTTACTTTATGCATGTTGATACAGTTCCGCTTGCAAGTGACATGCGCTATGTGTGGCCGCTTACGTTTACTCCCGATGTTGAGGTTTTGAACAAAATGTGTTCCTGCCTTCATGGTGAACTGGACTGTGCAACCTTTGCCGCTGCAGGAGATCAGAGTCAGTCTACCTTCCGCTATATTGATCATGCCCGCTTCTGGTATGAAGAGGATTCCAGAACTGGCGGAAGATATCTTGTGTTTGAAATCTGTGCAAATGCCTTTCTGTGGAAGATGGTCCGTTCCATTACCGGTACACTGATTCAGCTTGCGCAAAAAGGAGAACCGGTGAGTGCATTCAAAGAAATCCTTGAATCGCATGACCGCTCAAAGGCTGGGGTAACGGCTCCTCCGACAGGTCTTTTTTTGTGGAATGTTTCTTTTGAAGGTGACAGAGTGCATCCGTAAACGATGTTACAGAAGGTTCTGCGGATCAACGTCAATTTCTATGTGAACGTCACGCAGTTTGTTTTCATAATCCTGAGTAAGAATTTTTGCCATCTTCTGAAGCGGCTCTATGCGCTGTGCCTTAAGCAGAATATGCTTACGGTAATTCCCGCTTACCATCTGAAGCGGACAGTCTGCAGGTCCCAGTATGTCCACACCCGGCTGAAGGTGTGCTTTCAGAATTGCTTCTGATGCTCCGGCTGCAACTTTTACCTGCTGTTCAATCGGTGAGCGGAATACAATGCGCAGTAAGCGTACAAATGGCGGAAAATCCAGAAGTTTACGCATTTCAAGTTCTTTTTCGTAAAAGCCTTCGGTGTTTCCTTTTACTGCATACGCTATTGCTTCGCGTTCGGGACTGTAGGTCTGGACAATAACCTTACCGTCGGGAAAGAATCTTCCTGCGCGCCCTGCAACCTGTGTTATGAGAGCAAAGGTGCGTTCTGCTGCACGGAAGTCGGGTAAGTGAAGTGCCGTATCTGCCATGACAACTCCCACCAGCTGAAGCGACGGAAAGTTAAGACCTTTTGCAACCATCTGAGTTCCTAACAGAATGTCGTATTCTCCCGCCTTGAAAGCCGCAAGTTTTTCCTGCAGTTCTCCTTTGTGCGTAAGGCTGTCTGTATCTATGCGTACCGTGCGTGCGTTGGGAAAGCGGGATTTTACTTCAGCTTCAATGTATTCAGTTCCAAAACCTGAGTAACCGACATCAAGTGAACCGCATGACGGACACTGAGACGGAGGTGCAACAGAGTAGCCGCAGTAGTGACAGCGTAATCGTTTTTCTGCCTTGTGATAGGTAAGGGACACCGAGCAGTTTTTACAGGTAAGTTCAAAGCCGCAGCTCTGACATCTGAAAAAATGAGTAAAGCCCCTGCGGTTAAGAAACAGAATGACCTGTCTTTTTTGACTGAGCGTTTGTTTTACTGCCTCTTCCAGTTGTGGAGAAATGCACGAATCACTTCCTGTCTGCCCTAAGCGCACGCATTCTATTTTAGGAAGAGCTCCGCCGGAAAGTCTCTGGGTTAAGGTATGTTTTTTGATTGTTCCTGTCTGCATCAAATGCCAGGCTTCAATGGAAGGAGTTGCAGAACCCATTACCAGGGGGCAGCTGTTTTTGACACAGCGGTGCATGGCAACCTGTCGTGCATGGTAGCGCGGAGAAGAACCTGCTTTGTAGGATGAGTCATGTTCTTCATCAATAATTACCAGTCCTAAATCGGGAACGGGTGCAAAGATTGCACTTCGGGCACCAACTACAACCCGTGCTTCCCGCTTAAGAATGCGTTTCCATTCACCAAGACGCTGACTGGGAGTAAGCGCAGAATGAAGTACTGCCGCCGTATTTCCAAAGCGCTGCATTACTGCTTCTGTTACCTGCGGAGTAAGTGCAATTTCGGGAACAAGATAGATGACACCTTTGTTTGCTGCAAGTACCTGTTCTGCGGCCGTTAGAAAAACTTCTGTCTTTCCGCTTCCCGTCATTCCGTACAGATAGTGATAGAGTGTTGTTTTATCAAGAATACCGCTGACTGCATTTTTTTGTTCTTCGCTCAGCTGATGTTTTTTAAAACTGGATTCGTCTTCTTCAAATGCAAAACTTGAGCCGGAAGTTTCACGCCTTCCAGAAGGAATCATTGCAGTAACCGTTTCTCCAATGGGGGCAAGGTAGTAGCGCGACATAAAGCAGGCAACATCGTACAGTTCCGGAGTAAGCAGTGCAATTCCGTCTTTATCCGTAAACTTTGTTGCTCTCCTGACTTTTTCTTTGGGAACACCGCAGTCTTCGGGAAATGAATCATACACGGCAACAATAAAACCGGTCATGCTTCTGTTTCCGAAGCGTACGTCTATTCTCCTGCCAAAAAAGTCTTCATCTTCTGCTGCAGAACTTTCATCGGGGTGGCGGTACAGAAATGTTTTGTTAAGCGGTACGTTGAGTGCAACGTCGAAATACAGTTCGGCAGGCATGAGAGTTACGCCTTGTTCTGCATGCGGTAGAATTCAGCAGCGTAGTCGGGACAGATTTCCGCAAGTTTTGCCCGTGCCTTTTTTAAGTCTTCCCATGCAGGACGTTTCAGTGCTTCATCGCGTAACAGGGCGCTGGGATGATAGGTTGCAATGACAGGAATTCCATTGTAGTCAAAGAATTGTCCGCGCAGTGCGTTTATGCCTTTTTCTGTCTGCAAAAGATTTTGAATTGCGGTACGACCCATGGCAAGAATCAGCTGAGGCTTTAAAATATGGATTTGAGCCTGAAGATAACCGCTGCATGCGTTTGCTTCATCCGGCATAGGAGTGCGGTTCATTGGCGGACGGCATTTTACGATATTTGCAATAAAACAGTTTGAATCGCGGCTTAGTGCAATAGAAGCAAGCATTTTATCCAGAAGCTGACCTGCTTTACCCACAAACGGTCTTCCGCTTTCATCTTCGTCTTCTCCCGGACCTTCACCAATAACCATTACGACCGGATTAGAAACTCCTTCTCCGGGAACAACGTGGGTACGGGTTTTTGAAAGTACACAGTTCTGACATGCACTGATTTTTGCATTGACCGAATCCAGACTGATGCCGGTGCTCTCTGGCTTTGGACTTTCGTTTTGTGGTGCCACAGTGACTTCCGGCTGAACTTCTGGAAGCGGAGCTTGTACTGCATCATCGGAAAACTCAGGACATACGGCAAGATCATCAGGAACATAGCCGTTAAGCCATGCTGATGCATTCTGAAGCAGTTGAAATACCTGATTTTTCTGCGCGGCGGTCATGGCTGTAGTATACTCTGTTTTTGCACTTGCGTAAAGACAGCATAGTTGCAAACTAATCTAAAAAAATATATACTTTTAAATATGAGACACTTTGTTTTAGTTTATCTTAATTCGGGAAACGGACATCGTTCACAGTCAACTGTGCTTAAAGAAGCAATTCAGGAAGCTCAGCCTGATGTAAAAGTAACTCTTTTAAATGGCTTCAGTAAATATAATTTCATAGGCCGCATGCTGTTTGAAACCGGCTATTCGTTCTCCAGTAACTATATGGAAGGTTTGTGGGGACTTACTTACGATATAGGAATGAAACGATGGTTTCAGAATATATCAATTCGTCTTTTGATGCTTCTGGCAACTCCGTATTTACGAAAGCAGCTCAAGGAACTTAATCCGACAGATGTGGTAAGCCTGCATTTTGCCATGACGCGCTCTGTCCGCCGTGCACTTTCCCGTAACGGTCAGCATCCCAATTTAACCGTTGTTGCCTGTGATCCGTTTACGGCACCAAACGTGTGGTTTTATGATAAGCGTGATGATTTTATTGTGTATTCGGAAGAAGCAAAGCGTGTTGCAATGAACCGGGGTGTTCCAGAATCGCATCTGCATCTGCTTCCATTCCTGCTTAATAAACGGTTCCGCGAAAAAGTTACTGACCAGCAGGTGCATGATTTACGCGAGCAGTTTGGATTTGCTCAGGATAAACCCGTAGTGCTTCTTGCCGGTGGAGGAGAGGGACTTCCCGGTGCTTCAAAGATTGTGTCGCTTTGTGCAAAGAACAAGGCTCCGTTTTCTTTAGCAGTTGTCTGTGGCCGAAATGCAGTATTGCAGGCAGACCTTGAACAGATGCATAAACAGAATCCTGAACTGGACCTTCATATCTTTGGTTTTGTAAACTTTATGGACAGTCTGGTAAAACTGTGCGACATTGCGGTTACCAAAGGCGGTCCTTCTTCTGTGCTTGAAGTGATTGCAAGCGGAAAACCGCTTATCATAAGCCATTATATCTACGATCAGGAACGCGGTAATGTTCGTTTTGCAGTTGATAACGGAGTCGGCTTTTTTATTCAGGATCCCGAGGCCATTTATACAAAACTGGAACAGCTTCTGGGCGATGAAACACAAAAACAGCGTCTTGCAGAACGGGCACGTGCACTTCAGCTTGATACCGATGTTTCAAAGACAGCCCGCTATGTGCTTGAAAAGCCAGTTCGTTGACTGTACGTGCACAAAAACGATATAATGCCGGTATGAAAAAACTCCGTGGATTTTTTTGTTTTGCTGTAATTCAGTTCTGTTTTTCATTTTATGTATTTGCTTCACCTCATGCAAAACAGGATTTAGTTCCTGCCGGTCACTGGCTGTACGATGCACTTACCGCATTGTCTATGGAAATGGGCAATGTGTCTCTTGCTGATCAGGCTCCCATGAGTGTAGCTGAACTGGATGTGCTCCTTTCTGAAGTTGACTACGAAAAGCTTTCTTCTGCGGGTAAACTGTGGTACGACAAAATTATGGAGTGGCGCGGACAGTCAGACTTTTCATTTAAGTTTGGCGAGTTTTCTGTTGATGTTCGTCCGGAAACTGCGCTTGAATTGTACGGTAAGACAAACGACAATGTGAACTGGGTGTATGACCGCTATGACCGCAAGCATCTTCTGGATCTTTCCATGCGCATACAGGCAAGTGACTGGGTAACGCTTGAAATGCAGGCTGACCTTGCAACAAGCAGAAAGGCTAATGCACGAAGCTATGTCTTTAGTAACGTTCCGTACAAAGAGGATTTTTTTGACACGAATTTTCCCCACTGGGCATATACCAGTGCCGGGTTCCCCATCGGCGAAAAAGCCGGTGTAAATGTTCAGATGGGTATCGGTGCTCTGGAAATTGGAAGAAGCCTTACCGGAAGTATAATCTGGAGCAGTCAGCTGTCAGACCTTTCCTTTGCAAACATAGAATTCTTTTCTCCCGCATTCAGATATACCATGAATGTTTCTCAGTTTAACGTAAACCGCTACATGTATTCACACAGGTTTGATTTCAGACTCTTTAAGTTATTCCATTTTTCCATTATGGAATCGCTTCTGGTGTACGCTCCGCTTGAACTGCGTTTCCTGCTTCCGTTTACCGTGCTTCATGGTCAGGCACCCTGGCGTGATTATCAACCCGATGAAGGATGGGCAGAAGATCATATCATTATGGATATGACGATGAAAGTTGTATTTACTCCGTTTAAGTATACCCGCTTTTATTTTTATTATGCACAGACAGAAAATCAGTGCTTTACCGAGGATATGTCCCGTCCTAATGCACGCGGATATCAGTGGGGTGGAGAAACCTATATTCCGATGGGACAGGGATATCTGCATCTGTGGGCAGAAGGTTCTTATACCGATCCCTTCCTGTTCATAAAAGAATCTCCTAACTGGAGTTTTGTGCGTACCTTTACAGAACTGGTTACTACCAGCGACATCTATTACGAATGGCTTGGCGGTCTGTATGGACCTGATACCGTTACGGCTCAGCTGAGTGCCGGTTATGAAGTTCCGCAGACCTGGTCGGTAACCCTGTCCTACCTGTTTGCAGCACGCGGTGAATTTTCTGGAACCGATGCATTCAGACCCGGACTTAACTGGGGCGGCCTTAAAATAGGCGAGCGCGATCTGGACACAGATGTGTGGGTGTATGAAATTTCTCGTGAAGCTGCGGCAATGACCGCTCCTCATGGAATCCCTGAATATATCAATCAGATTTCTGTCAGGGGTCAGTGGCATCCGTTTGACTGGCTTGAACTGGTGGCTCAGCCGTCTGTTTCAATTATACTGAACAGGAACCATGTTGAAGGAATTACTGCCGTTGGATTTGAAGCGGCACTTTCTGCCCGCGTTGAACTTGCACAGATATGGAATGTAAAACCAATTGATGTAAACTGGAAAGGAAACGAAGAATGAAAAAACGAATACTCATCGCAACAATTTTTTTGTGTGTACTGCTGACTTCTCTTTCTGCTCAGGCTAGTATAGATCCTTCTCACCGGTTCTATGAATATGCACAGAACTGGGCTTTGCAGGGGCTTATAACAAATGTTCCTCCGCTGCGTCCGTATCCGCTTGCAAACATAAAAGAAATGCTTACTGCCGTAATTGAAAACGGTTCTGAGCGTGATGTAGAAATTGCAAAACAGTTATGGGAAGAAGAAACAGGAAGGGTATGGCATGCACAGCTTACGGTTGATGCTTCTACAAAACTTTCTTCTGTTGATGAAAGCATCGGAAAGGAAGATTTTCTGCTTGCAATCTGTCCCAGTGCCTTTGGTGAACTTTCCTTCTTCAACGATTTTCTTTCGATGGGATATGATATAGGCATTGACGGCTTTGCGCTGGGAAATAAACATGCGTTCCACCCTCTGTACACCAACCGTATCTATGACTTTGCAGAAGACCCCGTAAGTGCAGGTCCTTTTACCGCATATATAGACATAAATGATGCAATTTCAGTTGGCTCAACAAATGTGTTCTTTCAGGGAGGACTTAACCGCCGCGGCTATGGTGCAATTCTTGAAGAAGGAACCATGCTCAATGATACAGCGTTTCATACTCCCAACTTTTCGTATACCGTCCAGAATTCATTTTTCTCTTTTACCCAGTTGATTTCAATGCTTGCTGCAGGCAATTCGTACGGAAGCGGTTCTTACACATTTGACAAATACTTTGCCTTCCATGCAATCGAACTGAATCTGTTCAGCGGAAAGTTCTCTATTGCGTATACCGAAAATATTATTTTTGGCGAACGTTTTGATCCGTCATATCTTCTGCCGGTTCCGTTCATGGCAATCCAGACTCTGTATACCGCTGCAGATAATCTGCAGATGGGACTTGTGTTCAAGTTAAAGCCTGTTTCGGGACTTCAGTTTTCTACAGAAATTTATGTAGATGATGTTGATGTCAACAATATGTTAAAGCTTAACTTTGACACGCGTAACCGTTTTGCGCTTTTGTTGGGTGCACAGTACGCTCCTAAGGATTCTGTGTGTACAAATGTGCAGGCAAGCTATCTTATGATAACTCCGTTTATGTATACGCACTGGCAGTATGAATCTGCAACATCCGGTTTAATTCCTGTGGGCATCATAAATTATTCTGATTATACGCATTACGGCATGAGCATGGGAACTCCGGTTCCTCCTAACAGTGACCGTATCGGGTTTAAGATCAATCTTACTCCGGTAAAAGATTTTAATCTTTCAGTTACTTCTTCTTTCGTGCGCCATGGAAATGTGGTAGAAAGCTTTACCGACTCAGAGGCAATTCAGTTCCTGCTTGCACAGAAAGGACAGTACTCAACAAACGGAAGTATTTTTACGCATTCCATGTTTGAAAACACAACGGGGCCGGGTCTTAATGTTATTCCCACCGGACATCAGCATCTTAACTATCTGACTCAGGAGCATATCATGTATGTGATTCAGGCTGGTGTTGATGCAGATTACACCTTCTTCCGTCAGAAGTGGGGAACGCTTTCTGTTACATTCGGCTATGACTTTGAGTGTATCATCAATAAAGGCGTTGACAGTCATCTGTATCCCGGCGGACAGGTTGTGTACAACGGCGACGGAACCTATTCAATCGAAGGGGTAAGCGGTTCAAAAACGCAGGCAGAAACCGTTGCATATTTCAAAGATGCCTGGGTAAACGCATTGCACACAGTGTTCAATCACTATGTTACACTGGGTGTCCGTTACACCTTCTAGAATTAAGGATTTTACATGAAACAGAAGCACTATAATCCCAATCATACGCACATGTACCTGGGAAAACTGGGTGAACTTACGCTTAAAGGCGGAAACATTACTGTGTTTGAAAAACAGCTGGTAAAAAATGTCCGTCATGCGCTAGAAGGAAAAGACTGTGCAGTGTGGCTTTTAACCGGACGACTTTATATTTCCTGTGCAGAAGATTCCCGTAACGCGGTTGAATTCTGTCTTGATCATCTTATGGGCATTACCGGCTGGGCAAAGGTTATGGTTGTCGAAAAAAACATCGATGCAATCCGTAACGCAGTGCTTGAACTGTGTACTGCTGCAAAACAGAACGGTGCAGAAAGTTTTAAAATTGAAGCCCGTCGTGAAGACAAAGATTTTGAACTTAACTCTTTTCAGATTTGTACGGAAGGTGCAGGACTTGTGTATGATTCGGGACTTATGCGTGTTGATGTTCATAAGCCTGATGTTACCGTTCATGTTGAAGTCCGTGACCGCTGCTATGTGTACAGCGACAGTCATAAAACCTGCAGAGGACTTCCGGTCGGAGTAAGCGGTAAGGCACTCCTTTTACTCAGTGGTGGTCTTGATTCTCCAGTTGCAGGATGGCGTATGCTTTCCCGCGGCATGAATGTTGACTGCTGTTATTTCCATTCGTATCCGTATACTTCTGTTGAAGCTCAGGAAAAAGTTGAACAGCTTGCTTCTGTTCTTGCTGATTATGGACTGGAAACACATCTGAATGTTATTCCCTTTACCGATGTTCAGATGCGCATAAAAGAACGTGCTCCTGCTGCCTTTACAACACTTATGCTTCGTGTGTGCATGATGAAAGCGGCAAACCTTCTTGCAGAATGTATTCATGCAGACTGTATTGTTACCGGCGAAAGCGTAGGACAGGTTGCAAGCCAGACCGTACAGAACCTTACGGTAACAGAACATTATGCACAGCATCTTCTGCTGCGGCCTCTGTGCGGCATGGACAAAGAAGAAATTGTTGCCATTGCAGAAGAAATCGGATCGTATGGAATTTCAATTCTTCCGTATGAGGACTGCTGTGTTCTGTTTAGTCCCAAACATCCGGTGCTGCGTGCCACAATACCGGAAACAGAAGAAATTTATGCGTCTCTTGAAATCGATGACCTTATTCAGCAGGCCTTTGAAAACCGCGAAATAAAGCATTTTTCCGTAAAAGAACATATAGACTGACCGTTTTTATTCCGATACTGGAAGCGTGAAAGTGTCGTGTAACACCAAAAAACTGATTGTTCTCTTTCTATTCATAACCTTATGCTGCTTTGCGTGTGCTGACGGTTTTAAACTGTGGGCTCAGGACTCTGCAGTTGGTGTGCAGACAACTGGGGTTCACCCGGATGAGGATGAACGTGTTGTTCCGCTTGCACTCGAAGGCATTTGGGAAAACTATAACCGATATGTCGTATTTGATACCGGATATCTTTCAGAACATGCACAGGATGCCTCAATTCCTCAGATAGTACTGCGTATGTTCTATCAGTGGTATGATGACCGTGCTGCAGAGAGTTCAGCATATACGCAGAAAGAAAATCGTGACCGTAACGACACCACTGATGCTCCTGCCGTTGAAATGTCTGTTACCTATGTTCCCTTAACGTATGAAGCATATCCTTTAGAGACGGGAGTGCAGACCACACTGGACAATGGAGATGTGCTGTATGCCTCAGAAACCCTTTCCGGAGCGTGGGACATTCAGATTGTATATGCACATGACAAGACCGTTTACCACGTTCCGGTGGCAGTAATCGGAAACAAGCTGTACCTTAACTTTATTGTCAAAAATCTTTCAACCATCGGCATTGAATCAAGTAATGACCAGCTGCTGAACGGATACTGGCGCGACTGGGGAAGGGCAAGCGGAATTCTGATTAGTCCTCCGTATAACGAAAAAGAGATGGTGTCTTATTTTGTAACTGATGATGCCGTGTATTATATCCGTTACTGGCGCACTGACATGGAATTTGACGATGGAGCGGTTGCAGTTTTTTCTGACGGAAGTCAGTCGTTTGAAGTTCCCAAGCATTTGCGTGCTCAGGGGCAGGTCTATACCTGTGTTAACGGAAGAGGCTCCAAAATCCGCAACATAACAAAAAGCAATGCACTGCCGGAAGAAATGACGCTCAATCAGGTAACGGTTTTACGGCACGGAACTGATGCAGACGGAAATGAAATAACCTGGCTTGAAAAGGCAGCCACAATCTGTGCACTGGGAGAACCGTACCTTACGCTTACCGACGGAACAAGAACCATAGAGCAGATTGTTACGGAAGCAAACGCACGAAGAAAACCAGATCCTCCGCCGTTATTCCCTCCGCATGGAATTCTTGACTTTGACTGGTCTATTGTTGACCGTCCTCCGCAGAACTGGTTCAAGCGAAATTCTCAACTGGGAAAATAAACTGTCTTATTTGTTTACGCTTACAAGCTGCAGGTAATCAATGCACAGATGTTTACTTGCGGCTTTTTTCTTTTTGTCTGCAGTAATGCGTATGGTTATAGTCTTTGGAGAATCAACCTGAATGTATACGGGAATGCGTGTTGTCAGTTCCCACACACCTAAGGGCGGGTTACTGGGGTACACCGAATAGCTGGTGTCATCTACGGTAACGGTTAAAAACGAACGGTCTGTATCTCTTGCACGCATTTTTAAAAGCAGTTCATACGTACCTTCTTTAAGCTGTATGCGGGTTTCAAGACTGTCGCTTTCTTTTGCAAGTGGAACATACTGACCGCCACTTGCACCTGCATCCTCTGCAATAGAAGTTCCGGTAACAAGCATTGCTTCTGCTTCAATCTTAAGTCCCGGTGCCCTGTAGGTATGCACTGTATTGGGATCAACTGCTTTGCGGCTGTCTTTTGTGCTGCCGGTGGTTACACATGCGGTAAGGGTAATAATCAGGGTGGCACATACGCTCAGGAAAAAAATGCGTTTCATACAGTCTCCTTTGAATCTATAATTTAGGTACGCGCGGTTTTGCAAAGTTTTTGAGCATGTTCTGCAAAAGCTGGTGCGCATCTTCTGCTTCTACTGCACTGGGCGGTTCATGATACTGCACAAGGTTTGCAGGAATCTCATCCAAGAAACGGCTGGGTTCACAGTCAACGTCAACCTTCATTCTGCGTCTTTTTCTGCAGGATGAAATGAGCAGTCTGTCCTGCGCACGGGTTACGGCAACATAAAAGAGCCTTCGTTCTTCTTCTATCGCTTTGTCTCCGCCTTCTTCAACGGCACGTGCATGCGGCATAAGTCCTTCTTCGGCTCCTGCAATAAACACAACCGGAAACTCCAGTCCCTTTGATGCATGAACGGTCATGAGGTTTACCTTTCCCTTGTCCTGTTCTTCATCCAGATCATCGCGTGACAAAAGGGTAATGCGGTTAAGGTATGCATACAGACTGGTGTCTTCGTTTTCAGGATTGTTTTCCCACTGTTCCATACTGCGGATAAGGCTTTCTATGTTCATGTACTTAAAGCGTGCAGCTTTTTCGCTTTTGGGATTTTCGCCAATCAGAAAATCAAAGTAATTGATTTCTTCAACAAGTGCATGAACTTTTTTGCTTAAACCCTTACCGCCCAGCATTGTCTTGTTTGCTTCGATAATCGAAGTGAATGACTCCAGGTCTGCACGTGTCTTTTCGCTTACCGGACAGGACTCCGGGGAACAGGCAAGAATCTGTTCTATGGCCTGCCACAAAGAGACAGACATTTGCGTTGCGACGGTGTTCAAGGCTTCTATGGTGCTTCGTCCAATGCCTCGGCGCGGAGTGTTTATGATACGCAGTAAGTTTATGTCATCATCGTGGTTTGCAATGACACGCAGGTAACTGATGATGTCTTTTATTTCCTTGCGTTCAAAAAAACTGGTACCGCCGCTCATGACATACGGTATGTTTGCCTGCAAAAACGCTTCTTCTATGGCACGGCTCTGAGTGTTTGCTCTCATAAGCACACCAAAATCAGCATAGTTCCGTTTTTCTTCCATGCAGATTCCCTGAATGCTTTCTGCAATAAAGTCTGCTTCTGCCGCTTCGTTTTCGGGCATGTAGATTTCTATGGGTTTTCCGTTACCGTTACCGCTCCACAGCTCTTTGTCTTTGCGATTAGTGTTGTGCTTTATGACACCGTTTGCTGCCGCAAGAATGGTTCCTGTTGAGCGGTAGTTCTGTTCAAGACGTATTTCGGTAACCGAGGGAAAATCTTTTTCAAAGTTGACAATGTTTTCGTAATCGGCACCACGCCAGCTGTAGATACTCTGGTCGTCGTCACCGACAACCGCAACATTATCCTGAGCAAGCAGATGCATCATCTCGTACTGCTGATGGCTTGTATCCTGAAATTCATCTACCATGATGTAACGGAAGCGTTCCTTGTAACGTGCAAGCACTTCGGGATGCTCTTTAAACAGTTTGATGGGAAGGGTAATCAGATCATCAAAGTCCACTGCATTATACAGCTTAAGACCTTCCTGATATCCTTCGTACAATTCGCGGTACATGTCGTTTGCGCCCTGCCAGGTTTTGCGGCCTGTCTTTATGTCGCTGAATAAAATGCCTATCTTGTAGACATCAAGTGCTTCTGCGGTAAACTTAAGTTCCCGTCCTGTTTCCTTTATAAGCTGAGAACGGTCGCTTTCGTCGTAGATTGAAAAGTTGCTTCTCCAGCCCAGTTTGTCTATGTCCTGCCGTAAAATGCGTACTCCAAAGGCATGAAAGGTGCTTATGGTAAGATTCTGCAGTTTTCGTTCAGTCAGGGTTTTTATGCGGTCAGCCATTTCTTTTGCAGCCTTGTTTGTAAAGGTAAGGGCAAGAATGGCACTCTGAGGAATCCCTTTTTCAAGCATGTTTGCAATACGGTAGGTAATGACGCGTGTTTTTCCGCTTCCGGCTCCTGCAATAATCAGGATCGGTCCTTCAAGCTGAGTGACTGCACGGTACTGCTGCGGATTTAACTGGTCTTTGAGCGATTCTTCCAGGGACATGTAAAACCTCGGTCGATAGTGTAGCATACCGCCCTTTTTTTTGCAAATTCAGTACTTGCGTAGTTGAAAAAATCATGATTTATGATACAATAGGAGTATTAGAAATAAGGAGCTTTTAAATGAACACAGCTGTTGCCGCCTTCTTGGGCAAGCATAATTTTCCGGTTGACATGGCAATCAATCCCGTTATTGATGCATTACTGTACGATATGAACGAAGGACTTTCCGGTCGTCCTGCTGCAGAAGACATGATCCGTACGTTCTGTACACCGCCGGCACAGTCTGCTTCCGGTAAGAGCGTAATCGTTATTGATGCCGGTGGAACTAACTTCCGTTCCTGCCTGGTTACCTTTGACAGCCAGGGTAAGCCTCAGATTGACTTCATGGAAAAAACAGGAATGCCCGGAATTGAAAAAGAGCTGTCACGCAAAGAGTTCTTTAATAAATTTGCAGAAAACCTGGAACATCTGAAAGATAAGTCAGACCGCATCGGTTTCTGTTTTTCATACCCCATGACCATTACCGAAGACGGTGACGGAATCCTTCTGGGCTTTTCAAAAGAAATTAAGGCTCCCGAAGTAGTTGGCTGTCACATCGGCAAAGAACTTGCTGCAGCCCTTAAAGCTCACGGCTGGAAGAATTCCATGCACATTTCGCTCTTAAACGATACGGTTGCCGCACTTCTTGCTGGTGCTGCAGGTCCTGATGACGGAGAGCGCTATTCTTCTTACATCGGCTTTATTCTGGGAACTGGAATGAACGGTGCTTACATTCAGGGAGAAGATGCTGCATATCCCGGACTCAAGGAACAGATTATCGTCTGCGAAAACGGAAAGTTTGACAAAATCAGCCGCTCAGACTTTGACCTTGAATACGACAAAAAATCAGCAAAACCCAATACATCTATATTGGAAAAACAGTGCTCTGGTGCATATCTGGGACCTGTTTCGTATGAAGCAATCAGAATGGCAGCCAGCGAAGGTCTTTTCTCAAAGAAATTTGCTGATTCTCTCTTGAAAATTGAAAAACTGACGCTTATTGAAGTTGATTCGTTCCTTCATGCTCCGTTTGCAACCGGTTCTGTGCTGGGTGCAAAAGCCGCAGAATGTGCTACCGACGAAGACTATGACCGCCTGTTCCAGCTTCTGGACGCTATTGTTGACCGTGCAGCCCGCTGTGCTTCTGCAATCCTTGCAGCCTGTGTCATTAAAAGCGGCAAAGGCAGCAATGCAAGCCGCCCGGTCTGTGTGCTGTGCGACGGTACTACATTCTACAAAACCCATAAAATTCACGAACGCGTAGAAGGCTATCTTGATCAGCTTTTGATTCACGAACGTTCTCTGTACTACGAAATCATCAGCCGCGACAACGACATTACACTGGGTGCCGCTATTGCAGGCCTTATCTCGTAATCAGGGTTGAAAAACTGCCCGTCATGTGCTATACTGGCGGGTAAGGTGGGAATGTGGCAAAAAGCAGAATTCTTGGCAAGTCAATTTTACTCATAATTCTGATTATCATTTTAGTACTCTTTGGCCTTCTGTGGTTTGATTACCTGGGAGTTATTCCGGCAAAAAAGCTGTTTGCTCCTGTTTTCAAACTGGTAGGGCTTACTCCTCAGACTTCTACCACGGTAACGTCGATTGACGGTGAAGGAGAGGCTGATTTGGACGATGACCGCTATGCCAAACGCCTTGAAGCCCTGGAAATGCGTTCTCAGGAACTTGACCAGCGGGAAACCGATTTGAGTTCTTCTGAAAGTTCAAATGCTCAGATTGCACAGGAATTAGAGGACCGTGCCCTGGAACTTGATGAACGGGAAAAAACCTTTAATGCTGAAGTCGAAAAATACCGAAGTTATTGGAGTAACATCGAGCAGATTGTCCAGAACCTTGAGGGTATGCAGCCGGCAAAAGCAGTTGCAATCCTTGCAGAAATGGACGACCAGATGATTGTAGACGTGTTCCGTCGTGCAGAAGAAGATGCTGCGGCGGCGGGTACTTCATCTCTGGTTGCATACTGGCTGTCTTTGATGGAGCCCGGAAGAGCGGCTGTCATCAACCGAAAGCTGGTAAATAAACCCCAGTCCATAGACAACTAGTCAAAGTGGGGCAGTCTCCGGTGTTCAACGGAGGTATTGCCCATGCTGGCACTTAACATTCAGTTAGAATCATCACAGATACGGACTGCACCTCAGGGATTGAAAGGTGAACTGGTATCTGGAGGACAGACTGAATCATTTTCTTCTATGCTGGAATCCATCAGCAAAGCGAGTGCCAGGGACGGCAGAACAGAAACTGCAGAATCGCGCGAAACACAGACTTCTAAGCGTAGTTCCGAAACCAAAGCAAAAAAAACAAATGCAAAGGAAACTCCCGCTCAGAAAACAGATGTTCCTGAAACTGAAACAGATGCGCCGTCTGTTGCAATGCAGCTTGCTCAGGTAAGTGCAGAAGAAAAAACTTCTGTTAAACAGTTTAATCCCGAAGATTTTACCAAAGCAGAAATTCCCGAAATAACACTTGACCAGACAATGAGTCAGGAATTTGACAGTCTGCAGAATACGCTTCTGGTAAGTGAAGAAATCCCTGATATTGAACTTCCCGATTTTGATTCTCTGGTAAAAGAAGAAATTCTTGATTCTAAATCTGTTGATCTGTCACAGAAAAGTTCTGACATTACCGATGAATCACTTGTTCAGAGTGAAACGCTTGCAGTAAATGCTGGAACGGTAAAGCCTAAGGATTTTGCTGCATCCAAAAAAGAAACAAAGGTTACTGTACAGGACAACCTCCTTGCAGCAGAAAAAGAGGATACAGAACCTGGCTTTGAAAGTCTTCGTGGACAGGAAGTAAGTGACTGGCGTGATCTTGCATGGAATAAACCTGTTGAACAGGAAAAACCTGTCTTTACCGTAACCGATTTACGTTCTCCGGAAGAAAAACTTGCAGCTGCTAAGCAGGAACAGCATGAAGTTCTTGATACCGCAATTGAACATACAAGTGATAACACTGCAACCATGACGCTGACTTTAAGCACTAATGCAGAACAGAACATTCTTTCTTCAAATGCTCAGAGTGCAGCTTCTTCATCTTCAAACTTTCAGCAGATGCTTGCTGCTCAGATTCAGCAGAACGCACCTGATTTTGTTAAGGCGACCAATTTTGTGCTCAGAGATTCCAACCAGGGAACAATTGACATGATTTTAAAACCTGAGCAGTTGGGAAATGTTAAGGTCAGCCTTCAAGTTTCCGATAAAGTAATAGCCGGACAGATTACTGTCGCATCAAAAGAAGCACTTGAAGCTTTCAAGCAGAATCTTGAAACGCTTAAGCAGGCACTGATCCAGAACGGATTTGAAAATGCCACGCTGACTCTTTCGATGTCTGACGGATCTGCGGCAAATAACAGCTCGTTTGCGCAGCATGGACAGGCAGACAGACAGTTTCGTTCAGAGCGCGTATACGGACAGTATGCTTCGGATACAGACAGCCAGACGGACTCGCCTGTTGAAAGCGACGCATTCAGAGCTGATGGAACCAGGTATGCCATTGACGTGGTAGCCTGAAAGGAGTAACGAAGATTATGAGCATGGAGACGACTGCAACAAGTCTTAACCTGAACATGAACGAGCAGGAACTGGCTCGCCTTAACATGTCGGTCGAGACCTTCAACAAGTCCCTCGCGGTGAACGGACGCACTGCGACATCAGAGCTGGGCAAGGATGACTTTCTTAAACTGCTGATTGCGCAGCTTTCCAATCAGGACCCGACGTCTCCGATGGAAGATACAGAATTTATTGCGCAGATGGCACAGTTCAGTACACTTGAACAGATGACGAACCTTAATTCAGAGTTTGACAAGCTGAACTCAATGCTTTCTTCAAGCAGTGCATATAATACACTTGGTCACACAGTAGACCTGAATCTTGGCGATACAACTACAACCGGACGAGTAGATGCTGTTGTCACTGGTGCAGCGCCTCAGGTGATGGTAAACGGAATGCTCTACGACATGAGCAAAATTAAAGCAGTATACGAGAACTAAAATAATAAAGAGGGTAGCCTTATGATGAGATCACTTTATTCCGGCGTAAGCGGATTGCAGAATCACCAGACACGTATGGACGTGATTGGTAACAATATTTCCAACGTTAACACAATTGGTTTTAAACGCGGTCGTGTTAACTTTCAGGACATGATCAGCCAGCAGATTGGCGGTTCAGCTCGTCCTACCGAAGAAAAGGGTGGTGT
Organism: uncultured Spirochaetaceae bacterium; assembly: GCA_902766125.1. Classification (GTDB taxonomy): domain Bacteria; phylum Spirochaetota; class Spirochaetia; order Treponematales; family Treponemataceae; genus Treponema_D. Next base: position 131,567 of record CACXCG010000021.1, read on the forward strand.
TAACCCGAAAGAAATCGGTCTTGGTATGAGTGTTGCTGCAATAGACACTGTCTTCACACAGGGAAGCCTGCAGTCAACTGGTATTACCACTGATATTGCAATCAACGGTAACGGTTTCTTTGTTCTTAAAGATGCAGATGAAACATACTATACCCGCGCTGGTGCATTCGGTGTAGACAGTGAAGGTACTTTGGTTAATCCGGCTAATGGTCTTCGCGTTCAGGGATGGATGGCAGAAAACGTAAACGGTGTTTCAATGGTCAACACTTCTGCTACTCCGACAGATATTACTATTCCCGTTGGACAGAAGGATCCGCCAAAAGCAACAGAAAATGTTCACTACTTCTGTAACCTGGACAAAAACACTCCGCTTATTCCTGCAAACGCAACACCGGATCAGATTACTGCAGGAACCTGGCAGACAAGTGTTGTTATCTATGACTCATTCGGAAATAAACATATTGTCGGCATGAACTATCAGCGTGTACCTGAAACAACAAATGAGTGGGAAGTTACCGTAACTGTTGATCCCGATGCAGAAACACCGACTGATACTCGCGTTGGTCTGGGAACAACTGACGGTATGACAAATACCTACAGACTTGCCTTTGACAACTACGGTCTGCTTGCTTCTGTAACTGACAGCTCTGGAAACGTAACAAATCCCGAAGGTGAAATTGTTCTGCAGACATCATTTACGGTTCCTGACAGTAACAACAATCCCGACGGAACACCGTACCGCCAGAACTTTAACCTTAACCTGGGAACAATCGGAAGCGAAAAGAACGGTACAACTCAGGCTGCATCAAAGAGTACAAACAAAGCTGATTATCAGGACGGTTACGGACTGGGATATCTTGATACCTTTAAGATTGACGGAACTGGTCTGATTACCGGTGTGTATTCAAACGGTTCAACCCGTACCATCGGTCAGATTGCAATGGCAAGCTTTACCAACCAGGGTGGTCTTGAAAAACATGGTGATACAACTTTCATGGAATCAACCAACAGCGGTATGGCAAACATTGGTGAAAGCGGCACAGCAGGTAAGGGCAGTCTGATTTCCGGAACATTGGAAATGAGTAACGTTGACCTTTCTGAGCAGCTTACTGATATGATTGTTACCCAGCGCGGTTTCGAATCGAATGCAAAAACCATTACTACATCCGATTCAATGCTTGAGACTATTCTGAGCCTGAAGCGCTAATGAAGGTAAGTAATCCGTCATAACCTGCGGCGGATAAAAAAATATCCCCGGTTCGGCAAGTTGCGCTGCTGAGCCGGGGATTTTTTTATGTCATGGATGGAATCTTACAAACTTGCGTGTAAAGACAGTGCACCGCTCCAGATAAAGCCGGTTGTGTCTTTGAAACCGCTTGAAACATCTGCACAGATGCTTGCATCAAGTTCAAAGCACAGGAACTTAAGTCCTACACCTGCATAAATCTGCGGCTGAATGTTTGCAAAGTCAAACTGTGCGTTTGCTCCGCCCCCAGAGTTACAGACACCGGTGTCATCTGTTCCGTATGGGCTACCGTAAACATCTTTCCAGATACCCCAGTACCATCCGTCGGTTGAGCAGGAAATAATACCGCGTGCTCCAACGAATATGTCAAGGAACAGAATTTTCTTTGAAGCCTGAGCCTGAAGGAACAGTGTCTTTGATTCAAAAGAAAAGTTCATCTTTGCTTTTGTATCTGAACTTCCGGTGTTAATACAGAAGGCGGCCTTTGTGTAATAGAAACCTGCACCAACAGAAATCTTTGGCATAACGACGTTTCCCTGGTATACGCAGTAGCGGATATCACCGCCAATCATTACGTAATCCATGCTCATGCCGGGAACAGCAGAAACAGGAAGGTTAGCGGTAAGGTTAGGAAGATCGCTTACATCATTCTGGAATGATTCTGTGTTGGTAAACAGAATACACAGACCCACATCAAACGGAAGGAATACTCCGCCAATACGAAGATCTACTGTTGCAACGGGAAGGAAAAAGTTATCCGGCAAAAAGCTGGTGTCAAATCCAGAGACTGGTTCACCAGTCAGTGTAGTTGCCATGTCGGACATAGACTTTGCACCTGCTTTCAAATCGCGGAAATCAAACATGGTTCCGCCAAAAGAAAGTCCGCCTCCAAAGTGTGGGGGTGCAGACGGAAATACATTTCCAATATATGCATCTGCCCATACATTCTGCTGTGTTGCTGCCTGAGGAATTGCAGACAGCATAGTCTGAGAGAAATTGTTAAGGTGTTCAGCAATTTCTGCTTCTGCTTCTGTAATTGACTGCGCGCTTACAGATGCAAGTGCAACCGTAAATGCAAGCAGTAACGCTGTAAATCGCTTGTTCATACTAGACCTCCGTAAGAAGTAATATATCCTAAGTGTAGCATAAATCAACAAAAGAAACAACTTTTTTATTGTTTTTTAAAAAAGTACTGTTTTGCTGTTGACACATGTGCCAAAAATCTGTATACTGCTTTCATATCGTTTGCCGGTGTAGCTCAGTTGGTAGAGCGGAGGACTGAAAATCCTTATGTCGTCAGTTCGACTCTGACCGCTGGCAAAGTAAAGGCTGTCCACTTCGGGCGGCCTTTTTTTATTCTATTTTCATTCTATATTGTAAAAAATTACACGGTGCGTTATAATAGAACGCATGAAATGGCTTATTCTTACCCCTGATGCAAAACATGCAGATCTTAACCATATAGAATCTGTGCTTACCAAAGACTGTGCTTTAACTGCACAGGTGCTTCCTGTTCATTCCGGCCTGTCAGATACAGAACTTACAGAAGCTGTTGATGCAATTGTGAATGCAACTCATTTTGTGGTAATTGGTACAGACGAACTCTGCTCTTTTGCAGACGGAACCTATCTTCTGGGAATGCTGATGGGACGCAATGTGCCGGTTTTTGTCTGTGCAAAAACGGTTCCGCTTTTTGCAGGCGTCAGGGCAAATGCTTCCCGTTTTAAGGTTTTTTCCGATATACAGCTTCTTGCAAAAGACATTTGCGGTAATCTTGCAGGCTATACTGCCACCGAAGAAAAACATAAAGCGCTTACCGGTCTGTTTGCAGCAGGTATTCCCTTTACGACAGACTGCTTTGCAACCTACATAGCAAAAGATGATGATGAAAAATGCGAACAGTTTGTAAACGCAGGTATGCTGGTAGACTCACGCGATTCTATGGGTGTTCCCATGCTGTGTATTGCAACGCGTAACGACTGTGTTGCAAAGGTAAAGTGGCTGGTAAAAAAAGGTGCAGACATAAATGCCGTTGCTGCTGACCGCGGATATACTGCCGTTATGGATGCAGTGTGGCGTAAGAATGAAGAAGTTACAAAGTATCTTATTGATGAAGGTGCTGATTTAAGTATTATCAGTTCTGACGGTCAGTCTATTCTGGTACTTGCTGTTGGTAATGGTAATACAAAGATTATTGATATGCTGCTTACCGCCGGTGCAGATCCCGACATTAAAGACGGAATGGGAATGAGTGCACGTCAGTATGCAGAACTGTTCAAAAAAGAACCGATTCTTGAAGTGTTCAGGAGGCATGCAAAATAAATGCGCATCGTTTGTACGGGTGGGGGAAGCGGTGGCCACATTTATCCTGGCATTGCAGTTGCAGATGAACTGCGTGCGCTGTGTGCTGCTAAAAATACTGATTGTGAATTATTCTGGATCGGAAATAAATCCGGAATAGATAAACAGATTGTCGAAAAGAATTTAGTTTCTGCAGGCGGTTCTATAAATGCATTTTATGGAATCCCCTGTGGAAAATTACGTCGCTATCTTTCCTTAAAAAATATTGCTGATTTTTTCCGTTTCATTGCAGGAATCTTTAAATCATTTTTCTTACTTAAAAAACTCAAACCCGACTGTGTGTTTTCTAAAGGCGGATTTGTAAGTGTTCCTCCCTGTCTTGCTGCACGCATACTTCATATTCCGTATTACACGCATGAGTGTGACTGTACGCCCGGACTTGCAACCAGACTTAACAGTAAAGGTGCCAGAAACGTTTTTGTTTCCTACGATCAGACGGTTACTTTCTTTTCTAAAGAGATTGCTTCCCGCTGTGTAGTAACCGGAAATCCTGTTAGACCCGTGTTTTATTCTGATAATGCTGCTGCAGGAAAATCATTTCTTTCACTTCCATCAAAGACTGAAAAACCGGTGCTTTTAGTTATGGGAGGAAGTCTTGGTGCCCGTCAGCTTAACACGCTGGTGGTAAACAACCTTGACTGGCTTACCGAACGCTTTATTGTCGTGCATCAGACTGGTGCCGCGTTTGCAAAAGAAAATCCTGATCTTATGTCGCGTACATCGGACAGCTATAAACCGTATGATTTTATTTATGCAGAAATGCCTTCTGTTATTCAGGCTGCAGATGTTATTCTGTCGCGTTCCGGCGCAAACTCTCTGTGGGAATGTGCGGTGTGTGCAAAACCCATGCTGCTTATTCCTCTGTGCGGTTCCGGAACACGAGGAGACCAGGTAGATAATGCCCGTTACTTTGCAGACAAAAATGCAGCGCTTGCACTTGTTGGAGATGAAGCCGATGACGAGCACTTACGCTCACAGCTTGAAAAACTGACCGATGCGTCTGTTCGGGAAAGTCTTTCCCGTTCCTGCAAAGAATTGTGTCAGTCGCTCAGTAAACAGGGACGTCCTGCTCAGACTATAGCACAGCTTATTGCAGACGGAGGAAAAAAATGAATAATGCCTCAATTCTTGATTTAGTTTTTTTAGCGATTATAGCTTTGTTTGCTGTCGTAGGTCTTGTGCGTGGATTTATTCGTGAACTGTTTGCACGCGGAGCACCAGTGCTTGCTTTGTGGGCTGCCATGCTTGCATTCCGCAAAGTAAATGAATATGTAGAACCTCATGTGCAGATTCATATACTGTCTGTCATCATTTCATTCCTGCTGGTATTTATTGCGGTGTACATTGTACTGATGATTGTGCGCAATATCATAAGCGGAGTGTTTGGCGGAGAAATCTTTAAGGGACTGGACAGGCTGCTTGGATTTGCATTTGGTATTGTTGAAGGCCTTGCAGTGGTAGCGCTGCTTTTGATTATTCTTCAGGCTCAGCCGTGGTTCGATGTTCAGTCACTGCTTGATGAAAGTTTCTTCTACAAAATGCTTGGCTGGGTAGGTTCTCTTTCCGGTTCAGTACAGAATGTGCCTGTGCCGGAGGAGACTGTTGCAGGAGACGCTGCCTGATGTTTGACAATGTGCTGCACCAGAGTGCAACAGACCTTCTGACAGATGACATTACTCGTAACACACTGCCCGGATCCATTCTGCTTTCAGGTCCTGCTTCATCGGGAAAGCTTACCTGTGCACTTGAACTTGCCCGTGTGTTAGCCTGTACGGGAGAAACAAAAGGTGCGTGGTCCTGTACCTGTCCTTCGTGTTTAAAACATAAGGCGCTGGTAAGTCCCTCTGTGCTTTTAACCGGTCCGTCTGACTGTCTTCTGGAAATTCGTGCCGCACGTGATACGTTTCAGTCGCAGTATGCTAACAGCGGTAAGCATTTAGAAGCCAGCCGCTATCTGTTTGTGCGTGCCGTTAGAAAACTGACCATGCGTTTTGATCCGATACTGTGGCAGAACGATGACAAGCAGTCTAAGTGGGCACCGCTTCTGCAGAATATCAGCGAAGCACTGGAACCTCTTGAACCGGGACGTCCGCTTCCTGAAGAAGATGAATTAGAAAAACTGATTTCAACAATTGAAGATAACTGTGTTAAGCTTGATGACAAGTTTTTGTACAATGCGCTTCCCGTGTCTCAGATACGAGCCTGTTCTGCCTGGGCACATCTTTCTGCAACTAACGGTAAGAAAGTGCTTATCATAGAAAATGCAGACCGCATGGCAGAAAGTGCACGAAATGCGCTCTTAAAAATTCTTGAAGAGCCGCCCCGTGACTGTCAGTTTATTCTTACTACTTCTAACCGCAGTGCAATGCTTGCAACTATTCTTTCACGCGTCAGAACGTATCAGTTTTTTGAACGCGATGTTGCCGCACAGCAGGAAGTGATTACCCGCGTGTTCCATTTCCGCCCGTTTGCAGGCGAGACAACACCCGACAGTATAGAACTGTTTTTGCAGGGATACTTACCCGTAAAACCTGAACTGGTTCTTTTTCAGGCAAAGACTTATTTTTCAACTATTGCACAGGGACATGTACCTGATGTTAATGCAATCTGTGCTTCGTGCAACGGATTTGAACCCCGTGCTCTGTTCAGTGTTTTTATAAAAGGCATAACTGATGCTCAGAAAAAGCTTTCTGCAACTGCCCGCGGAACAGAAGCCTCTGGCAGAATAATGGATGTGCTTCGGCATACGTACAACAATGTTACGGTGTACAATCAGACAACCGTTTCTGCGCTTGAAGAAATGGCCCGAAGTCTTATGCAGATTAACTTCGAAACCGGTGGTGTGCTCAAAGAGGCCTTATGAAAGACTTTGTAAAAAAAGTTTCGCAAAAACTTCCCAAGTTGTCGAGCGAACAGGTTGAACAGCTCATCGAAGATCTGAAGGCGGAATATGATGAACTTGATTCCATCATGGAAAGCCTTTCTACCGGTCTTATCATTGTTGATGCGGACTGGCACCTTGAACTTACCAACAAAGCTGCTGAGCGTCTTATTCCCTTTACCATTCGTCCTTCTGATTACCGCGGAGATTCTGTTCCCGTATGGCAGATGATTGATGACGCAAGTTTAGCCGCTTTTTTGCAGAACTGTGCACAGAAAAATTCTTCGCATGAAGATTCAGAGTTTTCTTTTGTGCAGGATTCCAATGTGCGCTTTGTTTCCGTAAAAGTAACTCCGCTTGTAAGAAAATCCGATATTTCCGGTTCCATTATTTCTGTGTCGGACATTACTGAAAAACGTCAGCAGGAAATTATTCTGCACCGTATGGAAAGTCTTGCAAGTCTGACCAGTCTTGCTGCCTCTGTTGCGCATGAAATAAAAAATCCGCTGGGAGCAATAAGTATTCATATTCAGCTTCTGCAGAAAGCAGTAAAAAAAGCGCGTGACGGTGATGGAACTCTTCCTGCTCCCAAATTTATGGAAGATTATCTGAGTGTCATAAACGAAGAAATAGATAATTTAAATAAAATTGTTCTGGACTTTTTGTTTGCAGTGCGGCCGGTTCAGTCAAATCCTGTGCTTTCAGACCCCGATGTGCAGATAGAAAAATTTGCTTCTTTCTTTGAACCCGAAGCGCAGAGCAGGGCGGTTACCTGTACCTTGCATTTGTGTAAGCAGGGGGAGCGCCTTCTGATTGATGAAAAACTGTTCCGCGAAGTGCTTATGAATCTTACGCAGAATGCCTTTGGTGCCATACAGGAACGCTTTTCTTCTGAAACAGGAGGAGAGCTTCATATTGAATCTTTTATAAAGAATGAACGTTACTGGCTTACCATTGCAGACAACGGCTGCGGTATGGATGAACAGACAGCCAGTCGTATTTTTGAACCCTACTACACGACGAAAGCAAACGGAACGGGACTGGGCCTTACCACTGTCTATAAAATCATCAAGGAATTTAAAGGCGACATTAATGTGCAGTCTGTAAAAGGACATGGAACGGTGTTTACCATTTCTATTCCGTTACCGCAGAAACGGACACTTTTACTTGAAGATGCAACAGGAGGAAGCGAATGAAATTTACTCTTCTGATTATTGATGATGAAAAGAACATCCGCGAAGGTCTTGCTGCAAACTTTGAAATGGAAGACTACAATGTTAAGACTGCTGCAAGCGGACAGGAAGGTCTTGCGCTTATAGAAAAGGGCGACATAGATCTTGTTATTACCGACTTACGCATGAACGGTATGAGCGGTGAAGAAGTGCTTAAAAAAGTAACTGCCGAAACTCCCGGAATTCCTGTCATTATTCTTACCGGTCACGGAAGCATAGATGCTGCAGTTGATGCAATGCGTCACGGTGCGTATGATTTTCTGACTAAGCCGTTAAATCTTGAACAGCTGGGACTGATTGTTAAACGTGCGCTTGCTGGTCGTGAGATGAGCCTTCAGCATCAGCAGTTAAAGCAGGAACTTGAAGACAGTTCTGCACTTAAGCAGATGATTGGTACCTCTCAGGCAATGCGGCGGGTTCAGGAGACAATCCGTAAGGTTGCAGACTCAAAGGCAAGTGTTCTGATTACCGGAGAAAGCGGTGTAGGTAAGGAACTGGTTGCAAACGCAATACATAATCTGTCTTCCAGAAAAAATAAAAACATGATCTTCGTGCATTGTGCAGCTCTGAGCGAAACCTTACTTGAAAGCGAACTGTTTGGTCATGAAAAAGGTGCGTTCACGGGTGCAGATCATTTGCAGAAGGGTCGGTTTGAACTTGCTCACGGAAGTTCTATTTTTCTTGATGAAATCGGTGAAATAAATCAGAGTGTTCAGATAAAGATTCTTCGTGTATTGCAGGAAAAAAAGTTTGAGCGGGTAGGCGGTGAACAGACGCTCGAAGTTGATGTGCGGGTTATTGCTGCGACAAACCGTAATCTTGAAGAAGAAGTAAAAAAAGGTACATTCCGCGAAGACTTGTATTATCGCCTTAATGTCATTCATATTCAGGTACCGCCGCTACGGGAACGCAAAGATGACATTCCGCTTTTGATGGCTGCCTTCCTTGAGGAATTCAATAAGGAAAACGGAAAGCATATTACCGGTGTTGATTCCCGCGCAAAAGCTGCAATGTACAAATACAACTGGCCGGGTAACATTCGCGAACTGCGCAACTGTATGGAAAGTGCAGTCGTTATGTGCGGCTCTGACACCATAACGCTTGATGATTTACCGCCGTCTGTTTCTCAGGCAAGCGGAGAAGAAGTGGTTTCTGTTCCAGTGGGAACAACACTTGATGAAGCAGAAAAAATGCTGGTTCAGGCAAACCTTGCCGCTAACCGTAACAATAAAAGCAAAACCGCAGAAGTATTGGGCATAGGCAGAAAAACCCTGCAGCGAAAACTGCAGGACTGGGGTATGGACGGTTCTGATGGAAGAGACGATGTATGACAAACTGGGCGACCTGCTCAGTAAGACATTACAGGACGGACATATTCCCTTTGTAAAAGTTCCCAAGGAAGAAGCAAAACCTTTGGAAGAAAAAAGCACGCAGAAAGTCGCTGAAGAAACAGAAACTCAGGAACAGAGGCCTCATGATGATTTTTCTGCTTTCCGAAAGAAAAAGCCGCGTTCGTATACCATTTACCGCTCTGTTCCTCAGCAGATTGCTTCCTGCTATGCAGTCCTTAATCTTCCGTATGATGCAGATAAAAAACAGGTTAAGGCAGCCTACAAACAGCTTTTGAAAGACCTTCATCCCGACCGGCATTCGGCAACTCCAGAAGAACTTACTGCTGCCACTGAACGGACTCAGCAGGCGGTAGAAGCCTATAAGCAGATTCTTCAGTTTTTAAAATAAAAAAGGGCCGGTTTCAAAAGAGCTTTCCACACTTTTCAAACGAAACCGAAGTTTCCGTTCGTGCATCTCTTTTAAAATTCCGAACCCATATATACGCTGCATTGACCACGTCGCTGCAGTACTCTGTCGGAACGGCAGTTACGCCGCCCGCAGTTTTACACGTAACTTAGATAACGGTTCCGTCGGGAATAACCGCAAACTTACGGATAACGATGATGCCGTCTGCACTGTAGAACAGTCCGTGATCGCCGTCTTCGTATTTTTTACCCGTAACATTGATACAGCAGTTGTTTCCGATGTGAGCGTTTTTATCGATAATTGCCTTACCGATTTTACAGCCTTTACCGATTCCGATATTGGGAATGCCTTTTGCCTTGTTTTCTGCAATCTGTTCTTCGTTTTCATAGAAGTCAGCACCCATCATGATAACACCGTTCAGATCGCAGCCTTCGTTGATGATAGAACGAACACCAATGACAGAACGCTGAATGCGTGAATTGGTAATGACACAGCCCTCACTTGAGAGAGAAGAGGTCATATCAGCATTGTTGATTTTGCTTGGCGGCAGATTGCGCATATCGGTGTAGATCGGTTTGTTTTCGTCGTAGAAGTTAAAGCTTGGTACCGGGTTGGTAAGATCAAGTGTTGCTTCGTAGAATGAACGGATGGTACCAATGTCTTCCCAGTAACCGTTGAAGATATAGCTGTTAACCTGCTTTTTACCCAGTGCCAGCGGGATAATTTCCTTACCAAAGTCTTTGTATTCGTTATCCAGCATTTCTTCCATTGTGTCTGCATTGAAGATGTAGATACCCATGGATGCAAGATATTCAAGTTCTTTGGGAAGATCACCGCGTGCCTGTGCAGGGATTTTCCATTCGTCGATGTTCATGTCTTTTGCAGGCTTTTCAAGGAATTCGGTAATGTGGTTTTCCTTGTCTACCTTCATAATGCCGAAACCAGATGCGTCGCTTCTGTTAACGGCTTTTGCTGCAATGGTAATGTCAGCGCCGCTTGCAATATGCTGGTTCATGAACTCTTTTAAGTCCATGCGGTACAGCTGGTCGCCTGAAAGAATAATGTAATGGGTTGGTTTCTGAACCTTGAAGTGAATGAAGTTTTTGCGGACTGCATCTGCAGTTCCTTCATACCAGCCTGAATGTTCCAGGGTCTGTTCTGCAGCAAGAATTTCTACGAAACCGCGGCTGAAGCGGTCAAAGTTATATGCATTGGTAATGTGCAGGTGCAGAGATGCTGAGTTAAACTGTGTCAAAAGGTAAATCTTTCTGTAACCGGAGTTGATGCAGTTAGAAATAGGAATATCAACAATTCTATATTTTCCGCCAAACGGAACTGCAGGTTTAGAGCGCTCTTTGGTAAGCGGGTACAGGCGTGTTCCTTTTCCTCCTCCCAGGATGATAGCCAGTACGCGTGGTTCCTCTGTTGTGTGTTTTGTCATAGTATTAAATCCTCTGTTTATAGTACTTATTAAATTATAAGCCCAGTTGTGGATTTTTGCAAGTTTTTTTTTAGGGATTATTTCTGATTCGGATCCAGATATTCTTCCTGCAGCATGGCAAGATAATCTTTTTTAGGCATAGGCCGTGCATAGTAGAAACCCTGAGCAATGTCACAGCCCATGGTGCGCAGGAACTGAGCCTGTTCTTTTGTTTCAACGCCTTCTGCAACGGTTTTCATGTTCAGTTTCTTTGCCATGTTGATAACTGAGGTTATGATGACAGCCTCTTTGGTATTGGTTTCACCGTCTGACAAAAAGCCCTTGTCCAGTTTGATGACATCTGCGGGCATGTCTTTAAGCAGGTTGAGGGAAGAGAAACCTGAGCCAAAATCGTCAACAGAAATAGAAAAGCCTACGCGCTTCATGTCATTCATGGCACGGATAAGACGCTTTTTGTTTTCAAACATAACTGTTTCGGTAAGTTCTACTTCAATATGGTTGGGAAGAATATTGTACTTGGAAACAATGCGCTGCAGGTCACGGATAAGATTGGGATTCATCAGGTGTGTGCGTGACAGGTTGAACGAAATGGTAAGCGGCATGGGACAGGTTCCGTCGGGTGCAGCATGAGACCAGTCGTCAAGGAAGTGACAGACTTCTTCAAGAACCGAAATATCTATCTTCTGAATAAAACCGTTGTGTTCAAACAGTGGCACAAAAGAGTCAGGAGTCATAAGTCCGCGGTCAGGTTTGTTCCATCGGATAAGTGCTTCGGCACCCATAATCTTTCCGTTTTCAAAATAGACCTTGGGCTGGAAGTATACTTCAAACTCTTTGTTTTCGATTGCCTTATCCATTGACAGCGTGATTTCTTTTTTTAGTTCATTTTCTTCGTCCATGGCTTTGGTGTATTCCATGACGCGGTGAGTAAGTACGTTTTCTTTTCCGATCTTGCGTGCGATGTTTGCTTTGTCAACCATGTTGGTAAGATCACCGGACGGATCGTTTATGTAATACACGCTTGTGCTGAACGTAAGGTTATATCGGGTTGGCAGAAGATCCTGAATTATCTGCGGCATGGTAGTCATCAGGTACACACGCTCTTCTATGAGCGGAAGCAGCTGCGGGTTTCGGGTAAACAGAATGAATGTATCTGCGTAGTAGCGGCACAGAATTTCTCCGTCCTGCAGTTGAGAAGAAAAGTGATTTGCTATTTCCAGAAGCAGAAGGTTACCGCGTGAAAAACCGTAACTGTCATTGATAAAATTGAAGTTGTCAACGTTAAGCATGAGAAACATGAATTCATCAGGCTGAGCATTGCGTAAGATCTGACGGACATCATGTTTGAATTTTGCAAAAGTCGGTAAGCCGGTAATATCATCTAGCTCAATGCTGCGTACGCTTTTTTTCAAACTGTACAAGATGATAAGAGCAGCTAATGATGCGGCGGCAACACATGCAACAGCGATACAAACTGCAATTACCACGGCTGTATAATTCATTGACACTTCCTGAATACTTTTTTCTCTCTGATACTGATTATATCATACTGTATCGGAAAAGGCAAAGAAAAAAAAACAGGTAAACCGACGGTATACCTTAAATCTCCAATATGTAAAAACTGCTAACATCACAATTTTAAATGCCGATAATACTTGTAAGGATTAGATTATTTCAACAAGAGGTACTGGATGATTCGAGGATGGTACATTGGTGCAAGCGGCATGAATGCAGAACAGAACAGACTGGATGCAATTGCCAACAACCTTGCAAACGTGGACACTACCGGTTACAAACGCGATGTTTCGGTAAGTAAGAATTTCAGTCAGCTGCTGTTACGGCGCACACAGTCAGACGGAATCATAACGACTTCACTGGGGTCGTATGATGTTGCTCCGATTGTGGGAACAATTGATCTGGGTGTTGAAACAAATGAACTGTACACTGATTTTGAGCAGGGGTCGTTCAAGGTTACCGACACAAAGACGGACATGGCACTGGCAAGCGAAGGATTTTTTGTCGTACAGACTCCCGACGGTGAGCGCTTTACGCGTAACGGAAGTTTTGTGTTAGGCAAAGAGGGTATCCTTATGACAAAAGACGGATATCCGGTGCTGGGTGAAAACGGACCTATTGCACTTGCCGATGACAAATTTTATGTCAACGAAGACGGAATGATTTATACTCAGGACGAAAATGTTCTGGTAGACCGCTTCAAGATTGTGCGCTTTGACAACGAGCGTTACTTAAAGAAGCAGGGCGAATCAATGTGGAATTCCAATCAGTATTCAGGTGACTATCACATTGCTGAAGGCGATGAACGTCCCCGTATGGTTCAGGGCTACATTGAAACCAGTAACGTGAACGTCGTTAACGAAATGGTTCGCATGATAGAAGTTAACCGTGCGTATGAAGCAAACCAGAAGTCAGTTCAGAGTCAGGACTCCATGATGGACACACTCTGGAACCGCGTGGCTCAGGTTAACATCTAGTAGGGGGAACAAATGGTAAGAAGTTTATGGACTGCAGCAACCGGCATGAACGGTCAGCAGGCAAATATAGATACAATTTCTAACAACCTGTCTAACGTAAATACGACAGGCTACAAACAGCACCGTGTAGAATTTGAAGACCTTCTGTATCAGAATGTTAAACTTGCAGGAACACCCGCAACCGAAGAAACGGTTACTCCTGTCGGAATACAGATGGGTACCGGTGTTAAAGTCGGTGCAACACAGCGCATTATGACACAGGGGTCGCTCCAGGCAACCGGTGTTGATACTGATATTGCTATTGTTGGTGACGGATTTTTTCGCGTGCAGCAGTATGACGGAAGCTGGGCATATACCCGTGACGGTTCATTCAAGGTTGACTCAAATGGTCAGCTGGTAAATTCAAACGGACTTCGCGTAGTTCCCGAAATTATCCTTCCTGAAGGATATCAGCTTTCAACACTCAATGTTACTGATACCGGACGTGTTTCGGTAAAAGTTAACGGTGGAACAGAACCTGTTGAAGTAGGTCAGCTTGAACTGTACCGCTTCCCGAATGCAGTTGGTCTTGAAAACAACGGAGACAACCTGTACAAGGTAACAAACGCTTCCGGAGATCCTATTGCATCTCGTCCCGGATTTGAAGGAATGGGAACAACAAAGCATCGCTTCCTTGAAATGAGCAATGTTTCAGTTGTTAACGAAATGGTTCAGATGATTGTTGCTCAGCGTGCCTACGAGTTTAACTCAAAGACAATTCAGACCAGCGACAATATGCTTAGTACTGCAGTAAGCCTTAAGCGCTGACACAGTCTTTAATTTGTATCCTCAGTTTTAGGTCGTCCGCCTTGAACTGTTCATAATCTACTCCTTGCATGCCTTGTGAATGTTATTCGCAGGGCATGTTTTTTTTGTCTTATACTGAACTTGTGTTTTTCCGATACTGTAAGCAGGAGTATTTTATGAAAATTAACGGAATCCAGACATCCGGCGGAATTGGTGCAATTACCGGTGGTTCGGCTTCTTTAACGGGAGCACAGCTGGGCAGGGACAGCTCAGACTTTGAATCGCTGGTTAACAGTCTGACCGGAGTTTCATCATCACAGATCAACACAAACCATCACCTGAACGGCGATTACACTCAGGGCTTTCACGGTACCTACACCCGCGAAGAAGATAAAACTGCACTTCCTCAGGGAGCGGCTGCAAATGCTTCTAACGGTAAGGGAAAAACACCGGTCATTGACCGTACCAGCGAATTGTACGAGCAGTCAATGGAACTGGAAAACTACTTGGTAAAGACAATGCTTTCTTCCATGCGTTCGTCTCTGGGAAACAACGGTTTCTGGGGCGGAGAAAAAAGCTATGCTCAGACTATGTACGAAGACATGCTGTACGATAACTATTCAGAAGAACTTACCAAAACAGCAGGCTTTGGCTTAGCAGATCAGATTTACATAGAACTTTCCGGACAGCGCGGATAAGCTGACGGTCTGTCCTTCTACTGTACTTTTTGATGCGTATGTGCTATTCTGTTTTACATGAGTTCATACGATAGAGTACATTTTGTAGGCATAAAGGGAACCGGTATGGCGGCTCTTGCAGAGATTCTGTCCGATCACGGTTCCCGCATTACCGGAAGCGATGTAAGCGAACATTTTTATACTGATGAAATTCTTGACCGTCTGGGAATTAAAGCGCTTCCTTTCAGTGAACAGAACATCACCGACGACATTCAGACGGTAATCTATTCAAGTGCATATTCTCCCGAAACAAATCCTGACCTTGCACAGGCAAAGAAAAAAGGCATTCCGCTTAAACTGTACAGCGAAGCATTAGGTGAACTGTCTCAGAAAATGTACAGCGCAGGTGTATGCGGTGTTCACGGAAAAACAACTACCACCGGTCTTGCGGGAACACTTTTAAAAGGCGTTAACCTTCCGTCACAGGCACTTGCAGGTTCTATCATTGCGTCTTTTGGAAACACCTGTACCATGACCTCTGACTCGTTTGCAGAAAGTCAGAAAAAATATTTTGTTGCAGAGACCTGTGAATATCAGCGTCACTTTCTTGCATTCCATCCTCAGAAAATCATTTTGACTTCCGTTGAAAGTGATCATCAGGATTATTATCCTAAGTATTCTGATATACGAAAAGCATTTGTTGAATACATCTGTCGTCTGCCTCAGCGCGGACAGCTTATCTTCTGTGCTGATGATGCAGGTGCGGTTGAAACTGCGGGTCTTGCTAAACAGGTGCGTCCGGACCTTCATCTGCTTGCATACGGTGAACATACTCCCGGTAAGTATCATCTTACGTTTGGCGAGGTAAGCGGCGGCATGCAGTTCTTTACCGTCGGTCAACTGGGAAAGTTTGCACTCTGTGTTCCCGGAAAACACATGGTTCGGAATGCGGTTGCTGCAATTGCACTCTGCTGTGAAATGCTGATTTCTGATGGAAAAAATCCTCAGGATTACATTACACGGATGCGGGAATCTCTTTTGTCATTTACCGGCGGAAAAAGAAGATCTGAAATTACGGGAAAGGCAAAGACTGCTTCAGGACAGGATGTTATTTTCATTGACGATTACGGACATCATCCGACTGCAATCAGAACAACGCTTGCCGGTTACCGGAGTTTCTACAGGGGAAGAAAAATCATTGTTGACTTTATGAGCCATACGTACAGCCGTACCGCAGCACTGCTTGGTGAGTTTTCAGAAAGTTTTGGCGATGCAGATGAAGTTATCATCAATAAGATTTATGCCAGTGCACGTGAAAAGCAGGGAAAGATAAAAGTGTCCGGAGAAATGCTTGCAGAACATACGGCATATCATCATCAGCATGTGACCTACTGCGCTGAATTTGATGCGGCTTCACAGAAGATTCTGCAGCTGTTGTCTCTGCCTTCCGGAGACGAATATCCCGACGGTTATCTTGTGGTTACCATGGGTGCCGGTGACAACTGGAAAGTAGGCGAGCAGGTTCAGCAAAAACTTGCATGTTGTAACGTTTAGAATATGATGCGACACGAAAATTACCTCCATGTAATTTTCCTGTCGCTTGAGGTGTATATGAATTCGATGACTGGTTACAGTTACAAAGAAGTTGTGGTGGACGGGACTCAGGTTTCGGTTGAAATAAAATCTGTTAACAGCAGGTTCCTGGATCTGTCGGTTTCGTTGCCTCCGTTTCTTAATCCCCTTGAACAGCGTATACGACAGACGGTTTCAGACCGCATTGTGCGCGGTAAGGTTGACCTGAGCATACGGATTCGTGACAGTGAATCAAATGCGAAAGTTACGGTTGACACACAGGCAGCCCTTGCGTACCGTGATGCAATTACACAGCTTGCTTCTGCACTGGGAAAAAACAGTGATGACATTCCGCTTTCTCTTATCATTCAGCAGGAAGGAGTGCTTTCTGTTACTCATGAATACGATGCTGAACAGTACTGGCAGAAAATCAGCGGCGTTTTTGCTGATGTCCTGAATGCGTTTTGTGCCGACCGTGAACGCGAAGGAAAAAATCTTCAGAAGGATCTGCTTTCAAAACTGGATACGCTTGATGCATGTGCACGGTTTTTCAAAGAATGGCAGCCTCAGATGGAAGCAAAGTTCCGCGAAACAATCACTAAAAAATTCAATGAACTGCTTGGCGAACAGGTTGATCAGAACCGTATCATGACCGAAACTGCTGCAATGCTTGTTAAGTACACTATTAATGAAGAAATTATCCGTCTGCACAGTCATCTTGCTGCAATGCGTTCTGAAATTGAAACAAATCCCGTACCCGGTAAGAAACTGGACTTTATCTGTCAGGAAGCAAACCGAGAAATCAATACGATAGGAAGCAAAAATCAGTTTACGGAAGTAGGTGCAATGGTTATTACTGCAAAAGATGCACTTGAAAATATCCGTGAGCAGGCAAAGAATGTCGAATGAGATATGCTTTACAAACAAAATCCTTTTATATAGAATAAATAAACGTTTTCAATCAAGAGGTTTTTTATGTCTCAGAGAACAAGCGGCGTTTTGCTTCACATCACATCACTTCCAGGAACACCGGGAATCGGCACTTTAGGTAAAAGCGCATATGCATTTGCCGACTGGCTGCACAAAGCTCATCAGTCGCTGTGGCAGGTGCTGCCGTTAGGTCCCACTGGTTACGGAGACAGTCCCTATGCAAGTTTTTCTACCTTTGCAGGAAATCCGCTTTTAATAGACTTTGATGATCTGGTAGAGCGCGGCTGGGCAGATGCAAATGACATTGTTCCTCCCGACTATATTCATTCTTCCGGAGACATAGACTACGGTTCTGTGGTGTGGTGGAAATTCCCTGTGCTGTATAAATGCGCTGCTTACTTTCTTTCGCACTGCAGTAAAAAAGACCGCATTGCATACGAAGCATTTAAAAACGATCAGTCTGCATGGCTTGATAACTTTGCAAACTTTACCAGCATTAAAAAATATTATGATGCTCTTGCTGCAGAAAAAAAAGTTACCGGTGTTGACAGCATGTGGAACCGCTTCTGGCCAAAACCGCTTGCTTCCCATAATCCGTCTGCGGTTTCAAAGTGGAATGCAGAACATTCAGAAGACATTGAACAGATTAAAGTAATTCAGTTTTTCTTTAACGTTCAGTGGCAGGCACTTAAAGCCTACGCAAATAAAAACGGCATAAAAATCATCGGTGATATTCCTATTTTTGTTGCAGGTGATTCTGCAGATGTCTGGGCGTCTCAGCACTTGTTCCAGATTGATAAAAAAACTCTTTTGCAGACCGCACAGGCTGGTGTTCCGCCGGATTATTTTTCTGAAACAGGACAGCTGTGGGGAAACCCGCTGTATGACTGGAATGCAATGAAAAAAGAAAAGTATTCCTGGTGGGTAAGCCGCATTAAGAATATGCTTCGCTTAGTCGACATCGTCCGCATAGATCACTTCCGCGGATTTGAAGCATACTGGTCTGTTCCTGCTGATGCTGAAAATGCCATTGGCGGAAAATGGGTCAAAGGGCCGGGAAAAGATTTGTTTGATGAAATAAAATCGCAGTTAGGTACACTTCCCATTATTGCAGAAGATCTTGGTGTTATTACCGAAGAAGTTGCAGCCCTGCGTGACGGATGTGAGTTCCCCGGTATGAAAATCCTTCAGTTTGCATTCAGCGGCGGAAAGTGGGATGCTGATGCTGCCTCTAACGCATACTTACCGCATTCATTTGAAAACTCCCGCTGTGTTGTGTATACGGGCACTCATGACAACGATACGACAATGGGAATCCTTCAGTCTGGTGGAGAAGGGCTTAAGAAAAACATCTGTGCATACCTTAACTTAAACGAAAATTGTGACCTGATTACCGTTTGTCACGCACTGGTACGTGCAGCATTTGCATCTTCTGCTCAGATGTGTGTGGTTCCCCTGCAGGATGTGTATCACATTGGAAGCGAAGGCCGCATGAATACTCCTTCTACAACAGGAACAAACTGGGCATGGCGCATGAGCGACAACTTGCTTGACGAACGCGGTGCAACAGAACTTGCCTGGTATGCTTCGGTTTACGGGCGCAACAATGACTGAACTTCTGCAGCTGTTTGTAGTTTTCTTTAAAATAGGACTCTTTACCTTTGGCGGTGGACTTGCCATGCTTCCGCTTCTGGAACGGGAACTGATTACTAAACGCAGCTGGGCAACTTCTGAAGAACTTCTGGACTACTATGCTATTGCTCAGTCTACTCCCGGAATTATTGCTGTAAACGTTGCAACCTTCATCGGATTTAAGCGTAAAGGAATTTTGGGCGGAATAGTTGCGACAATCGGTATGGTAACACCGTCGCTTATCATCATTACCATTATTGCAGAATTTATTTCTAACTTTGAAGACATTGTGTGGGTGCAGAAAGCGCTTGCGGGCATAAATGTCGCAGTTGCAGCACTTTTAACGTATTCAACATTCAAGTTTGCAAAGAAGACAATCAAAACCTGGTGGGCATTTTTGCTGTATGCGTTATCGTTTACTGCAGTGTATTTTCTGCATGTGCATACGGTAATCGTTATTCTGTGTGCTGCCGTTACCGGTGTGGCAATTGCACTTGTATCCGGTAAGCTGAAAAAGCAGAATGCAGCGGAGGGAAGCTGATGGAATTTTCTCTTTTGCGTCTGTTTTTTATTTTCTTTTACATCGGGCTCTTTGCCGTGGGCGGAGGTCTTGTTGCCGCAACGTTTATGAAGCAGGCTCTGGTGGATACCTACGGACTTGTTTCTGCAGAAAAGTTTTACAGTATGCTTGCCATAAGCGAAAGTACTCCCGGTCCTATTGGAATCAATATGGCAACCTACATCGGAACGGAACTGTATGGTCCGGCCGGCGGTGTTGTGTGTACTGTTGCAGAAGTGCTTCCGTCTCTTGTTATCATCATGGTCATTGCACGGTTTTTTATGAAGTTTAATGATAATCCTCTGGTAAAGGGTGCATTCAGTACATTGCGTCCTGCTACCAGCGGAATGATTTTAGTTGCACTGCTTCCGGTGTTTCTGATGTCGCTTTTAAATACTGGTGCCTATACCGCAAGCGGAAACCTTTTAGATCTGTTTGTATGGAAAGCGTGGATTTTCTATGCACTCTGCCTGGTAGTTTTGTTTAAAACCAAACTGCACCCCATAGTCATTATTGCAGCCGGTGCGGTGTTTGGAATATTTATATTGTAAAAAAATTGTTTCTTTTTCCTTACTTGTATGGTATACTGTATGTATGAGTACACATATCAATGCCAAAGAGGGAGATATCGCAGAATCGGTGCTGCTTCCCGGAGACCCGCTCAGGGCCAAATTTATTGCTGAAAATTTTTTAGAGAATGCTGTCTGCTATAACGAAGTGCGTGGCATGTACGGTTTTACCGGAACCTACAAGGGTAAGCGTGTTTCGGTGCAGGGTACCGGTATGGGACAGCCTTCACTTTCTATCTATGTAAACGAACTGTTCCGCTTTTACAACGTACAGAAAGCTATCCGTGTGGGAACCTGCGGTGCTACCCGTCGTGATATTGCACTGCGTGATGTGCTTCTGGCTCAGGCGGCCTGTACCGACAGTGCGCTTAATACACAGCGTTTTGCAAGCGGCATGCACTATGCTCCTGCTGCTGACTTTGAACTTCTGGATAAAGCTTACAATCTTGCGAAGGAACGCAGCCTGAATGCAAAAGTAGGGTTGTGTGCTTCAAGCGACAATTTCTACGATGATAAAGACAACTGGAAACTGTGGTCTGAATACGGTGTTATGGGCATTGAAATGGAAGCCGCAGAACTGTATACGCTTGCTGCCAAGTTTAACCGCAAAGCACTTGCAATTCTTACGGTAAGTGACCATATTCTTTTGGGCGGCGCTACAACCGCAGAAGAACGTCAGTCAACATTTACCGACATGATTCATCTTGCACTTGATACGATAACTTCGCTATAATTGAACTTAAGGTTTAGTAAAGGGGGATAGTATGAAACCGATTCTTGTAGTTCTTGCAGCCGGTATGGGAAGCCGGTATGGCGGAGTTAAACAGATTTCTGCAGTAGGCCGTAACGATGAGTGCCTGCTTGATTTTGCAACCTATGATGCACGTGAGTGTGGTTTTGGAAAAGTTGTATACGTTATCAGAAAAGACATAGAGCATGATTTCCGTGAGCGCCTATTTGACCGTGTTGCCCGCAATTTTGATGCTGAATATGTATTCCAGTCACATGATGCACTCTTATCTGAAACAGAATCTAAACTTTCTGCTTCACGCACAAAGCCCTGGGGAACCATCCATGCAGTTTTGTGTGCAGAAGAAAAAATTAACGCACCGTTTGCCGTAATTAACAGCGATGACTATTATGGCCGAGATGCATTTAAAACCCTTGGAGAGTATCTTTCATCAATCAAATCTGACTGCACAGAACATGCAATGGTAGGCTATGTTCTTGGCAATACGATGAGCCGCAACGGTTCCGTAAGCCGCGGTGTCTGTTCTGTTCAGAACGGATTCCTTAAATCAATTACTGAAAACACAAAAATCAGCTACAAGGGAAATACCATTGTAAGCGAAATAGATGACCGCGATGTAGAACTTACGGGTAACGAATGGGTCAGCATGAATCTGTTTGGCTTTAACGTTAATTCGTTTGAAACCTTCCACGAGTATTGGGATGATTTCAAGAAAAAATCAATTGAAAGTCCGAAAGCAGAAGCACTGCTTCCTGAAGCAGCAAGTCAGATTGTTTCCAGCGGAAAAGGAACCATCAGATTCTTTACATCTTCAGAAAAATGGTTTGGCATGACGTATCCCGAAGACCGCGAAGTGGTAAAAAACGAAATTGCTGCAAAGATAGACAGCGGATATTACCCGTCAGTTTTGTGGCAGAAGTAGGACATACATGAAACGCTTACCGCCACTTCGGTTTGATAAAGTGTGGGGCTACGAACTGTGGCTTGCTTCAACACATCCTCACGGGTTCCAGCAGGAACTTAAGGATGTGTTTGGTTCAGATTTTCCTCTCTTAGTTAAGATAATTCAGGCTGACAGCAGATTGAGCGTGCAGGTGCATCCTGATGATGAACGGGCTCAGCTGTATGAACATTGCCGCGGAAAGACAGAGTGCTGGTATGTGCTTCATGCAGAAAGCGATGCACAGATTGTATACGGCTTAAACGGCGTGTATACAGACCGTGAATTACGTACTGCAATCGAAGCAAATTCTTTGGAAGACTGTTTGCGTTTTGTTCCGGTGCAGACTGGGGATTTTATCTATATTCCTGCGGGTACCGTGCATGCAATTGGCGGTGGAATGCGTCTTCTTGAAGTTCAGCAGTCAAGTGATGTTACCTATCGTTTGTATGACTGGGGACGCGACCGCGAACTGCATGTAGAAAAGGGAATTGCCTGCATCAAGCATGACCGTGTGCGGGATGTATCTTCTTTTACCGGTGCGTTTTCCTGTCCGTACTTTACACTCAGACAAATTTCTGCAGAAGAGCATGAAACGTTAACGTTAGAAAAATTTGCCCTTTTGTTTATTACTGACGGTGAGGGCTGTGTGAATGGTGAAACCTGTCACGCAGAAGAACTTGTCGTTTTCCAAAAAGGTGAAACGCTTACGCTGACCGGTTCTCTGCGCGGCATGCTGATAAGTTAGCGAGTTTCTGCTTTCGCAAAAACTCGCCTCACTTATTGCTTAGAACTGACGTACCATCCCTGGTACTCCATTCATTAGAATGTGTAGGTGTAGCTGAGAGCAAGACGCTTGAAGTACCATTCGCGGCCGGTTGTATTGAGGAAGGTTTCCTGTGCTTCTTTGGTGTGTGCGGTGCTGAAGCTTCTTCTGCTTGAGAATCCGAACAGAACTGCAAGAGAGTTATGTGAATCAAATTCAAACTGCAGAAGCGGGCTTAATGAAATGCTCATGAAGTCTCCGTCGTACAGCGGATTTGCAAATGCATTTGCATCAAGATATCCGTCCATTTCAAACATAACGCCAACGCGTTTTAACACAAGCGGCATCTGGTAAGCAACAATGCCCTGCATGTACTGCTGCAGACCGTTTACTCTGTTTCCACTGTTCTGCCACTGCCACAGAGCCTGATTTTCCTGACCCAGCATTGTGTGGTAGTATACCTGATAGGTAAACAGCATAACTACGTGAGACCAGTCGCCCTGAATCAAAGCACCGGTATCAAACTGGAAGGTTGCCTGTGCCCATGCTTTCCAGAACCACTGAGAGAATGCCGGAGATGCGGTGTATTCTGCGCCATTCCAGGTTCCGATTCCATTCATTCCGATAAGAGACCATCCGCTTCCAATTTCGGTACCAGCATTGAATACTAAGAAAGGAAGGGGAGTAAAGGTTACCTGAACACCGGGTTTAAGGGTGATGGGGGTAATTTCAAGAGTAGATGCAAGTTCTACATTTGCACTGTTTAACAGCCAGTTGTCACCCAGCGGTGTGGGAATGGTGTATGCAAATTTTCCTACAATGCGACCTTCAAGTCCGCCGTAAAATCCGGTTACTGGTGCAAAGTGATCTTCGCCAGCAACGTAATCTGACTTGGGATAAAATGCAAAATCAGTTGTGATTGAAAGCGATGTGTTTTCTGGAAGTTCAACTGCATGCAGGGGAAGGGCTGCAAGCAGAGCCACGGTTACTGCAAGTCCAAAAGCCAGTGTTTTTTTCTGTGCACTCATATCAGTTCTCCTTTTGACTGTGATAGTGTTACTATCATAATTATAGCACAACTTTCAAATAACGCAAGTAAAATTTTTAAATTTTTGCAGTTACTATTGACAGAAACAAAATAAGGTGATAGTATGTTTCTTTAGGTAGTAACATATCAAGTGAGGAATACATGATTTATCTTTCATTGCCCAGTGACCGCTATACGCCGTTTTCTCTTGCCCGAAAAATCGGAGCAAAAGCCATTCTGGAAAGTGCCCGTTTTAATCGTGGAAAAGAACGGTTTTCTATCCTGCTTGCAGAAGAAGCCTTTCATATTGTTCAGGATGATGAAGGCATTGCATTTATCATTGACGGTCGCCGTGTTCCCTACACATCAGATACTCCGTCGGAAAAGACTGATATCCTTGACGCCCTGCTTTCCGTTGCTCAGCAGAACGAACTGCCGGTAAAAAATGGCGGTGTTACCATTCCTGTTCCCGCAAGTGGTGTCGGATACTTAAGTTACGAATTCTGTGCCCGCTGTGATACCATTACGCTTTCTCCGCAGACGGATGAACTGCATATTCCCGAAAGTGAATTCATTGTCGGACATGTATACATTGTGTTTGATCACTTTACCGAAACACTGCACAT
Organism: uncultured Spirochaetaceae bacterium; assembly: GCA_902766125.1. Lineage (GTDB taxonomy): Bacteria > Spirochaetota > Spirochaetia > Treponematales > Treponemataceae > Treponema_D. The sequence continues at coordinate 155,813 of CACXCG010000021.1, forward strand.
TTTTGCACTCAATTATACGCAGCATCAGATAGATTTGCAGAAAGCAGTTGATGCACTTGTCGCACGCCTGAGTGATCTTGATTTTTCTTACCTTGCTCCGCCGGAAGCGCCCAAGCCCTGCCGTGTTCTGACTGATCTTGCGCAGAGTGAAGCAGAGTACAAGCACAAAGTAACTGAACTTAAAAACCATATTGTTGCGGGAAATATTTTTCAGGCAGTCCCCAGCAGACGCCTTCAGCTTGAATGTGAAACCTCAGCACTTGAAGTGTACCGCCGCCTTCGTTCTGTAAATCCTTCTCCGTATCTGGTGTACCTTGACTTTGGAGACCGACAGCTGGTTGGATCTTCTCCCGAAAGTCTTGTTCGTGTCCGTGAAGGTGTTGCTTCCATTCGCCCCATAGCGGGAACCCGTCGCCGTGGAAAAAACAGTGCAGAAGATGAAGCACTTGAAAAAGACCTTCTTTCTGACCCGAAAGAAAAAAGTGAACACCTGATGCTGGTAGACCTTGCACGTAACGATCTGGGGCGTGTCTGTAAAGCGGGCTCGGTAGAGGTAACGCGCTACATGGACTGTGAATACTTCAGCCATGTCATGCATCTGGTAAGTGATGTAGAAGGAAAGGTTAAGGATGGCATTAAGCAGATACAGGTGCTGCGGTCGGCATTCCCTGCGGGAACAGTAAGCGGTTCTCCAAAAATCAGTGCCATAGAAATCCTGAGCAAACTGGAAAAAACAAAGCGCAGGTTTTATGCGGGTGCAATCGGCTACTTGCAGAGTTCCGGAGACCTTGACTTTTGCATAGCCATACGGTGTGCCCTTAAGCAGAATTCTACCTGGACATTGCAGGCAGGCGGTGGAATAGTATATGACTCAAATCCTGACCGTGAATGGGAAGAAACAAACGAAAAACTGGGGGCACTCCGTTCTGTACTTGAAGGCTGACGGTTGTCATTTTTTGCATAATTCGCTATTCTATATGATATGAAGAATTCAGAGTGTATTCAGAAGCATTTTTGTTCCGCAGTGTTTGCTGTCCTGTTAGTCAGCATGGTTTTTACTCCTGTCAGTTCTGCATTTGCACAGACGGTTACGACAACTGAACATCGTACCGTTACCGAATCTGCTGACGGACGCACCCGTAAAGTTACGGTTACGCGCGTTGTAACCGTGACAGAGGTAACAGAAGTTACAGAAGATATTAATGCTGATGAGGCAGTTGCAGGAACGTCTTCTTCCGAAAGCCGCTCTGAAGAAACTGCAAGTTATGTTGGTGCAGAAGCCCGTGCTCAGGAGTTGCCGCAATCCGAAGACCCCGAGCTTGAATCCGTTATCGACGGAACTTCTCTCCGCCAGCTGACGGTTACCAAACAGGTGCATACCGTAACACAGGAAGTGGTAACGGTTCCCGACGAACCTGTTGAAAACCCAGCTGCAGAAAAAAATGATTCCAGCCGTACTGAAAAAACAACGACTACCACTACAACAACCGAAACTGTTTCTCAGGAAGAACCGGCGCCGACGCAGTCGCTGGAGCCAACGCAGTCGCTGGCTGAAACTCCTGTAGAAGAAACAGAAACTGAATCGGTAACAGAAGAAAAAACCGCAGAAGAAAAGACAACTCAGAAAACAACAACCGTCACCACAACGACAACTACTACGACAGAAACTGCTGCTGAAGAACCTGCAAAGGAAGAAAGCGAGGAAAAGCCTGTTGAAAAAACAGAAAACAAACCTGCAGTAGAAACAAAAGAAACTGTGACTGAAGAAAAACCTGCAGAGGAAAAGACAACACAGAAAACAACAACCGTTACTACAACGACAACTGCTACAACAGAAACTGCTGCTGAAGAACCTGCAAAGGAAGAAAGCGCGGAAAAGCCTGTTGAAAAAACAGAAAACAAACCTGCAGTAGAAACAAAAGAAACTGTGACTGAAGAAAAACCTGCAGAAGAAAAGACAACACAGAAAACAACAACCGTTACCACAACAACTACAACGACTACAACAGAAGATGTTGCTAAAGAAATTGATGAGCCTGCTCCAGAGCCTGATTCAGTTACCACGGTAAGACGTTCTGTTGTAACAGAGACTGTAGCTGAAGAACCGGCGCCGACGCAGTCGCTGGAGCCGACGCAGTCGCAGGAGCCGATGCAGTCGCAGGAGCCGACGCAGTCGCTGGAGCCTGCACCCGAAAAGACTGAGACAACGACTGTAAAGCAGACTACAACCAAAACTACGACTACCACTACAGCAACTACAACAGAAGATGTTGCTGAAGAACCTGCGCCGACGCAGTCGCTGGAGCCGACGCAGTCGCTTGCAGAAGAAAAAGAAGAATCTGCTAAAGAAACTGAAACAAAAACTGATACGGTAAAGACAACGGTAACTGTCGTTGAAACAACTACAACGACAACAGAAACCGGTAAGGAAGAAAGCGACACCCGCACCTGGTCAATTACCGCAGATGAAATCTACTTCGATCCTGATTCAGCAACCTTTAAGACACTCAGCAAGGAACAGATTCGCCATAACAATGAAGTTATTGACAGTATTGCAAAACAGCTGCTTGCTGTTGATGAACCTGTTGATGTTCAGATTGTAGGACATGCAAACAACGTAACAAATACTCAGCGTGAACACGAAGAAGAACTGATTCCGCTGTCACTGTACCGTGCAGAAGTTATCCGTCAGCAGTTGATTAAACGCGGAGTTTCTGCAGACTGCCTTACTTCTGTTCCTATGGGTGGAACCGATCCTGTTACCAAATGGGAAGATCACCCCAACTGGTGGAAGAACCGCCGTGTTGATTTTATCATTACAAAGTTAAGCCGTGCTGCTTCTAGCCGCAAGACTGCAACTACAACTACTACAACAACAGAAAACCGCAAGACCTGGACCATTTCGGTAGATGACATTTACTTTGATCCTGATGCAGCAACATTTAAGACACTTTCTGCTTCTCAGATCAAGCATAATAACGAAGTTATTGACAGTGTTGCAAAGCAGGTACTCGCACTTGGCGACGATGTGCAGGTACAGGTTGTGGGACACGCAAACAATGTTTCAAATACTGAACGCGAACATATCGAAGAACTGATTCCGCTGTCTCTGTACCGTGCAGAAGTTATCCGTCAGCAGCTGATTAAACGCGGCATTCCTGCAAGTTCAATTACCTCTGTAGGTAAGGGTGGAGAAGACCCCGTTGCAGCATGGACAGACCGTGCTAACTGGTGGAAGAACCGCCGTGTTGACTTTGTAGTTACCGCTCCTGACAAGAACAAATAAAACGCCGCCGCAGGCTTCGGCCTGTGAACTGGGTAGGCGGATACAAGCGCACAGGGACGGTTTGGAGAGAGAAAAAATGAATACAATATCTCTTTCAAAATATAGAGAATTGTATTTTGATTCAAAAAAATGTATTCCAATTTTAACTTGTTCAGATTTGAATAAAGTAAAAAATGAATTAAAGAAAAACATTTAAGAATAAGTGGAATTGAAAGAAAAGAAGCTCATACGTTTTATGAAAGGTTAGGCTTTAGCAGCGAAACCAAAAAAGCCTTTGACATGAGAATATGAGGCTAATAACCCGCTAGCAACCGCAGGTTGCGGTCAATAAGCAGGATGAAGCGGATAAGAATAAGGGAAAGATTAACTTCCTGCTTCTGTTTCTTGACATAGAAACAAAACTGTGTTATAGTGTTACTGTAAGTAGAAACGATTTTTACGGAGGAACACTATGATTTTGGTTATCGATAATTATGATTCTTTTACCTACAATGTGGTGCAGGCGTTGCAGCGTCTGTCGCACGATGAAGTAACGGTTGTCCGTTCAAAGGAAGTTGCCCTTGAAGATTTAGACGCGCTTAATCCGACTCACCTGGTAATAAGCCCGGGGCCCGGCACTCCGTCAGATGCAGGAATCAGTAAAGATGCCATCAGACATTTTGCTGGCCGTATTCCTATTCTGGGCATCTGCTTAGGTCATCAGTCAATCGGTGAAGCCTTTGGTGCAAAAATAGTGCAGGCTAAACAGATCTGTCATGGCGTTGTACAGGATATGGAACTTGATGGCCGTGGCCTGTTCCGCATCATTGGTAAGAAGGCTGCCTTTACGCGCTACCATTCACTGGTAATCGATGAATCTACCCTCAGTCCTGAGTTTGAAGTGACAGCCCGCAGTACAGACGGAGACATCATGGGAATCCGCCACAAGACTCTGTTCATCGAAGGAATTCAGTTTCATCCCGAAAGTATTGCAAGTCAGCAGGGAGACGATATTTTCCGTGCATTCCTGAACTACCGCAGCGAAAGTCTTTCGGTAACTCAGTATCTGAATCAGCTCTTAGAAAAAAAGCCGTTGAGCCGGGATCAGGCTGCGCTCTTTATGGAAAACCTTACAGACGGAATTCTTGACGAAAAGGCAACGGCTGCTATTCTTACCGCCATGTCAGTGCGTTCAATTCCCTCAACAGATGAAATGACTGGTTGTGCAGATGTGCTCATGAAAAAAAAGACGCCGTTCTCTGTTGAAAAAAAAGGACTTGCAGAAATTGTAGGAACAGGCGGAGACTGCAAAGGCAGCTTTAACATTTCATCTCTTTCTGCAATAGTTGCTTCAAGCTGCGGTCAGGCAATGGCAAAGCATGGTAACCGTGCCGTTTCAAGTAAAAGCGGTGCTGCAGATTTTTACGAAGCACTGGGAATTAAAATCAATGCGGAACCGGAAAAGACAGCTCAGCTTATCAATCAGACTGGATTTGGTTTTCTTATGGCACCTGTCTATCACTCTGCAATGCGATATGCCGCTCCCGTCCGTAAGGCTCTGGGCATAAAGACAATCTTTAATGTTCTTGGCCCGCTTTTAAATCCTGCAAATGCTGAGTTTGAAGTGCTTGGTGTGTACAGTGCTGATCTTCTGGAAAATTATGCCCGTGCGGCAAAGTCACTGGGTGCAAAGCGCGTTATGGTTGTTGCAAGTCGTGACGGCTACGATGAAGTTTCTCCCTGTGCAATTACTGATGTGTACCAGATTACAGAAGATGGAAAAGAATACCGCTATACCATTGACCCTGCAAAGTTTGGGCTTGAAAATCTTTCAGAAGCAGATCTTGCTGGCGGTAACGGTGAAGAAAATGCCCGCCTTGCACAAGAGGTACTTGAAGGTGGCGGTCGTGCTGCAATCCGTGCTGCGGTTTGCTTAAATGCAGGTGCAGTTCTCTATATCTCAGGAAAAGCACGTACTATAAAGGACGGATATCAGATGGCACTGGATGCAATAGACAGCGGTAAGGCAAAAGCCCAGCTGGAACGTATCCGCCAGGTTTCTGCAGCTTTGTAGCATTTGGGTGTTTTATGGTTGCATAGAGTTTAAAAACATGAGACAATAGAGAAGATGGCAGATTTACCACAGTTGAATGTACCAAAAGATCCTCAGGCGGCATTTAAGGGACGCAAAACCTTCTTTGTTACTCCCGACACATCGCTGTTACCCGAATCGTATCTGGAAGATTATCTTTCTCACGGATACGAAGCGTATGTTATCAGTGATACGCATTCCTGTTCCTTCCGTAAAAAGATAGATCTGATTGTTTCTATTTTCCCAGATTCAATTATTTTCTTTCATATTGATTACGAAGCAGACGGTATCAAATGGCCGTCATATATCCGCGAACTTCAGAATGCCTATAATAACAGTATTATTATCGGTGTGCTGTACAACAAGCGCCTGAATGAAGCAGAAGCCCGTGAACTTGAGCGGTTTTATCTGCTTGATGTTGGTATTCAGGGCGGATGTATTTCTCTTGAGTTTCAGCGTGCCCGAAACTTTGCGCTCATCGATAAAGTTATGTATGCAAATCAGTCTGCAGGCCGTCGTAAAACCGTTCGTGCCATGTGTGACTCGCTCAGTAATCTTTCCTTTGACCGCTTAAGGCTTCGCATGCAGACAAGAGAGCTGTTGCGCTACAAGGCAAGTATCCGTGATATCAGTTTAGGACATTTTTCCTGTACGTTCACGCAGTGTCCGTATGAAATTCCCCTGTACGAAAAAGTTGAGGATATCATCCTTCTGGTAAATGGAATTCATATCCGGGCAGATGCAGTGCTTGTCATGAAACGTGAAATCCCTGATGCAGATCCGCTGTATGTCTTTATGTTTACTAAAGCAGATGGTTCGGCAGGTTTAGACGGAGACAGTTCTATTCGTCTGGGTAAAAAAATTTATCAGATGATAACCGATCAGACTAAACAGGTTTTAAAAGATGCGTTTGTTCAGGCTGGCATTACCGAACGAAACGAATCTCTGGCATTGTAATATGGATATACTTGAAGCTATTGTTGAACAGCGTCGTAAAGATTTACAGTCTCTGGGAGAGACTCTGGGCTGTGCTGTTCCCGAAACCCGTCTCCGTAAAGCTCCTGTTCCCTTTGTAAACCGCAAGGGAGTTGTTCTTGAAGTAAAGCGTGCTTCTCCCAGTAAAGGTGATATTGCTCCCGGTCTGGATGCGGCAAAAACTGCTGCAACCTATGCGCAGTCAGGTGCCTGTGCCATTTCTGTACTGACAGAATCTCACTGGTTCAAAGGTTCTCTTACTGATCTTATGTCGGTGTGTTCTGTCATTGATGAATACAATCAGTCTCATCCGCAGACACCTGTTGCTGTTTTACGAAAAGACTTTCTTCTTTCTGCTGCAGAAGTAGATGTTGCGTACCGTGCCGGTGCAGATGCAGTTCTTTTAATCAGCCGCATTCTTCCCGAAGCAAAGCTTTGTGCAATGGCATCGCGCTGTGTGTCTTTGGGCATGACTGCTTTCATTGAACTTCGTAAATCAGAAGATGTCGCAAAACTTTCTGCTGTGTTAAAAACTGTCGGAACGCAGGGAAGTGCTCATATTGTCTGCGGAGTAAATGCGCGTGATCTTGCAGACTTTTCCATTGATTTACTTACACCGTGTAAAATGCTTCCCGAAATACAAGCGCTGTCTGAAGGCGGAGTTCCCGTTGTTTTTGAAAGCGGTGTCCGTACTCCGTCTGCTGCATCGTTTGTGGGAAAACTTGGTTTTACCGGCTTACTGCTGGGTGAATCTGCAGCCCGTAATCCTTCTGATGCTTCTTTGCTTGTTGAATCTTTTGTAAGTGCAAAAGTTGACCGTTCATCCGGTGCGTGGAAAGACTTTGCTTCATTCCAGAAAAAACGCGAGACAGATTTTGAAACGCAAACCTGTACTCATTCGGCAAAAAATAAAAAACTTCCTCCGCTGGTAAAAGTGTGTGGTCTTACTTCCGTAGATGATGCACTGTATGCAACCATGGGGGGGGCAGATTTTCTTGGCTTTATCTTTTGTGCAGCATCTCCGCGGAATGTCAGTAAGTCCGTTGTCTGTCAGGTTAAAGAAATCATCGGTGAGCAGTTTACAAAGACCTGTCAGGATGAACACATTTTTGCCGCAGGCTGTGATGATGTTGCACCCCGTTTGGTTGGTGTGGTTGTAGATTTTGATTCTGAAGAAGGGCAGACGGCTGTTTCGCTTGCTCAGAAAGGTGTTCTTGATTTTATTCAGGTTCACGGAATAAAAGCCGTATCGCAGCTGTACGAACGAAAGGATCTTTTGGAATTGCCGCATTACTGTGTGGTCAATGTCAGTTGTGAAAAGGATCTTGAAGCATTTGATGAACTTCGTGCAAAGGGTGAAGTCAGAATCCTCATCGATGCAAAAGCAAAAACTGCTGTCGGAGGAACAGGTCTTACCGTTGACCGAGAGCTTGCTCAAAAGGTAAGTAAAAAAACAAAGCTCTGGCTTGCAGGCGGCATTGGTCCTTCTAACGTAAAAGAAATTGTACAGGAACTTTCTCCGGAACTCATAGACATAAACAGCGGTGTAGAATCAGCACCCGGAAAAAAAGACAGTAACCTGCTGCTCGAATTTTTTGACGCACTTGCTTGACATATCGGATTCGTTCTGCTATACTGTTTCTATTAAAAGAAACAAAAGGAGCTGCAGAAATGAACGGATTTTTTGATGAGTATGGCGGAAAATATGTTGCCGAAGTGCTGCGCCGTCCGCTCGATGAACTGGAAGTCGCATTCAACGAAGCAATGAAAGATACCTCTTTTCTTGAAGAACTTGATATCATCCGCCGTGATTACATTGGCCGCGAAACTCCGCTTTATTTTGCTCCTACCGCAACCAGACTGCTTGGCGGTGCTCAGATCTATATTAAACTTGAAGGTCTTGCAAATACCGGTGCCCACAAGATTAACAATGCAATCGGTCAGTGTCTGCTTGCAAAGCGCATGGGTAAAAAACGCATTATAGCAGAAACTGGTGCCGGTCAGCATGGACTTGCAACTGCCGCTGCCTGTGCCAAACTGGGATTGGACTGTACGGTTTACATGGGTGAAGTTGATGTGCGCCGTCAGCAGCCAAATGTTGCCGCTATGGAACTGTATGGAGCTACCGTGCATCCGGTTACGTCAGGAAGCAGAACGCTTAAAGATGCCGTAAATGAAGCAATGCGTGACTGGGCTGCAAATCCTGATACGACACATTATGTTTTGGGAAGTGCACTGGGACCTGCTCCGTATCCTGACATGGTGCGTGAGTTTCAGTCGGTTATTGGACGGGAAGTTGAAAAACAGTGCCGCGACAGAAACATTCAGATTGGTGCCATGGTTGCCTGTGTCGGTGGCGGATCGAATTCAATCGGTTTTTTTGAGCCCTTTATCAATAAAAAAGAACCGCGTCTTATTGGTGCAGAAGCAGGCGGAATCGGACCGGATGTCGGACAAAATGCAAGCCGCATGACAGGAAATGCTTCCCGTGACGGAATTCTGCAGGGGTACAAATCGCGCTTTTTGCTTGATGCAGACGGGCAGGCGCTTCCTACGCGAAGTATCAGTGCCGGTCTTGATTACTGTGGCATTGGACCTCAGCTTGCTGCTTTGGGAAAAAGCGGACGTGTTGAATTTACCTCTGTGCTTGATAAAGAAGCGCTTGAAGCAGTACGCTTTTTTGCAAAGAACGAAGGCATTCTGTTTGCGCTTGAAAGTGCTCATGCGGGAGCTGCTGCAATGAAGATTGCAAAAGAAATTCCTTCTGACAAAGCAGTCATCATCAACATGAGTGGCCGCGGAGACAAAGATGTGTTTATAACAAGTCCCGTATTCCGCCGTGAACAGTGGCTGTCCTTCCTGCATACAGAAATCGAACGGCTTGAATCTCAGAAAGACATTCACGAGGCTCTGTAATGAAAAAGATTGTGTTGATAGTTTTTGCATGTGTACTCATGTGTTTAGCCTGTGCCTGTTCATCACAAAGAAATTCAATTTTGCAGGGAACTGTTACTCAAATTGTTCAGACAAAACAGGGAGCAGTGCGTGGTGTTGTCAATGATGCGCAGAGTGTAGAACTATTTGCGGGTATTCCGTACGCACAGCCTCCCGTCGGAGACTTGCGCTGGAAAGAACCTCAGTCGCTCAAAGCCTGGACGGGTGTGTTTGAAGCAAATGCGTTTGCACCTAAAGCCATGCAGTCAAAACAAAAATGGTATGAACGATTTATCTATCGCAATATAATTTATCATGACGGTGACGGAGACCGTTCGGATTATCTTGAAATGAGCGAAGACTGTCTGTACTTAAACGTATGGAGGCCTTCTTCCTGCAGTGCCGGAGACAAACTACCGGTAGTTGTATACATTCACGGCGGAAGCCTTATGGGCGGAAGTTCTGCAAGTGAAGCGTATGACGGTACAGCCTTTGCAAAAAAAGGCGTTATTGCGGTAACGGTTGCCTATAGAGTGGGAGTGTTCGGTTTCTTTGCAGACCAGGCGCTTGCTGAAGAATCTCCAAACGGTACAACCGGTAATTACGGACTTTTAGATCAGATTGCAGCTCTCAGATGGGTTCATGAAAATATTGCAGCTTTTGGCGGAAACCCCGACAATGTCACTATTGCAGGAGAGTCAGCCGGTGCTTCAAGTGTCTGTGCGCTGTGTGTGTCTCCGTTAGCAAAGGGACTGTTCCGCAGGGTTATTGCAGAAAGTTCGTCGCTTGTTTCCCGCGTTCCTCCGCATACATTCCGCAGTATGGAAGATGCTCTTGAAATGGGAAATAACATTAAGAAAGAATTCAAAGTGTCATCTGTTGAACAGTTGCGAAACATTCCTGCTCAGAAACTCATTAAAACAAAGTATTCCAATAATTCGCTGACAGTTGACGGATATGCACTGACAGAAAGCCCGTATGACACCTACCTTCGGGGAGCAAACAATGAAGAAGCTGTCCTGAACGGTTTTAATGCAAACGAGGCATACTTTTTTAACTTCTTTGATGGTATGGCAAACCTCAAAAACTACCGCGGAAAGATAGAAGACTACTTTGGTCCGTATACCGAAGATGTAATTGCGCTGTTTCCTGCACAGACAAATGATCAGGCAAAAGCATACTGGAATCAGATCTGCAGTGCAGTGCTGTTTGCTTACGGTCATCACCAGTGGAGTTCGATTGTTTCTGCTCAGAGAAAAAATGCCTGGCTGTATTACTTTACGATGGAAAACAACGGAATCGGGACGAATCATTCGGGAGAACTGATTTATGCCTACGGAAATGTTCCGAAAACAAAATGGTATACCGCAGAAGATCACAAGCTTGAAGAAACGATGGTTTCCTACTGGACTAACTTTATAAAGACGGGTAATCCTAACGGACAGAACCTTCCTGAATGGCAGACGTTTACAGCAGGCTCTTCCCGTGTTCTTGAGCTGGGGCCTGAAGTTCACATGTCAGAAGATCCGTTTATTCAGTTTTATCCGGTTATTAAAAAGACCATGGATTACAAATATACACACTAAGGAGACGCTTATATCATGAAACGAAAGCTTATGGCTCACCTGGTAGCCGGATATCCTTCAAATCAGACAGCCCTTACTGTTGCACGTGCTCTTGTTGCAGGAGGTGCTGATATACTTGAAATACAGCTGCCTTTCAGCGATCCCAGTGCAGATGGTCCTGCAATACAGACTGCCTGTACTCAGGTGCTTTCCCGCGGCTATCATACTGCAGACGGACTTTCGTTTATTGCACAGATTCACCGGGAGTTTCCCGAGGTAACGCTGTATCTGATGAGCTACGGTTCATTAGTCTATACCCCTGGTGTTGAAGAATTCTGTAAGCGCGCTTGTCAGGCTGGGATTTCTGGACTTATCATTCCAGATCTTCCGTTTGACTGCGATGAAGGACTTACTGCAGCCTGCAAAGCAAACGGTATGATAAACATTCCCGTTGCATCTCCTTCCATGTCACCGGAACGGCTTCATGAACTGTCTCATGCAGGTTTCCCTTACATTTATGCATCGCTCAGGGTTGGCATAACGGGAACTCAGACGGTTGTTGATGATACCACACTTGCATTTTTGCAGAAGGTAAGTGAAGGGGGCAGCAAAGTTTACGGCGGATTCGGTATTTCTGACGGTAAGCAGGCAGAGGCACTTTGCACGAGTGTAGAAGCAATTGTTGCAGGTTCTGTGTTTGTGCGGCTTATTGCTCAGTATGGCGAAGATCCCGACAGGCTTTCTGCTGCCATTACCGCTAAGGCTTCTGAACTGTCAGGCAAATAGGTTCTGTTTTTGTTTCTGTTGAAGAAAATTAGCTTTTCGTGTACACTACAGGCATGAACATGGAAGCCTTTTGTCTGGGATGCGGAGGCATGATGCCTTTACCGTATCGTCATCTTACCTCGATGCTGTTGCGTCGTGACGGAGACTTATTTTTATTTGACGGCGGAGAAGGAACTCAGGTATCACTCCGCAGACTGAATCTTAAGTGGAAAAAAATCTCCTGCATTTTCGTTTCTCATACCCATGCTGACCATGTTACCGGACTTCCCGGAATTCTTATGCTGTCTGCACAGGTAGACAGAGATGAACCGCTGTACATTTTTGGGCCTCCCCGTATTGCCGAATACATCAATACCAGCCGTAAAGTTCTTGATATGTACATTAACTATCCCATCATTGTAAAAGAAATAACGGCACCCTGTGTTGTATATGAAGGTGACGGATTTTACGTCCGTGCATTTCCCTTAGAGCATACAAAAACCTGTGTCGGTTATACACTTGAAGAACTGGACAGACCCGGAGAATTTAATCCTCAGAAAGCAGAAGAACTAAAGGTTCCCCGTGGACCTTTGTGGGGTAAACTGCAGCACGGACAGTCAGTTCTCAATACCGATGGTGTTGAAGTTCGACCTGAACAGGTAGTTGGCAAAGCCCGCAGCGGAAGAAAATTCAGTTATGTAACAGATACCATGTATCTTCCCAGTATTGCAAAAGAAGTGCAGGGAAGTGATCTCTTAATCTGCGAGGGAATGTTTAAAGATGACTGCGAAGATCAGGCTCGTGAAAAAAAGCACATGACAAGCCGTCAGGCTGCAACCATTGCCAGAGATGCAAATGTGCTTCGTTCAGCGCTCATTCATTACAGTCCCCGCTATACCGACAAAGAACTGCCCGAACTTCTTGATCAGGCTCGTGAAGTTTTTCCGGCCATGGAACTTACGCGTGACCGGATGCACTTTGATATTCCATATCGGGATTAGCGTATGCAGGAACCGTCAGTTTCGCTTTGTAATGTCACCAAACGGTACGGAAGCAAAAAAAACATTGTTACCGCCTGTGACAGCATAAATCTTGAAGTCAGTTGTGGTCATGTTATAGGACTCTTAGGTCCTAACGGTGCCGGTAAGTCTACCGTGCTTAATATGGTGTGCGGCAGACTGCTTCCTGACAGTGGAACGGTAACGGTCTGCGGTACGACAGACACTGGTGCCATTCGCAGTGTAACCGGCTTTGTAAGCGAAACTCCTGAACTGGATCCACATCTTACGGTAAAGGAAACGCTCTTTTTTGAATGCAGTTTATATGGCATGCCACAGAATAAAGCTTTGGAGCATATAAAACATGCGGTAAAAGATTTAGAGCTTGAATCGGTACTTGAAAAAAAAGTTTCAGTACTTTCAAAAGGGTTTGCTCAGCGGACAAGTCTTGCGCGTGCAATTTGTACCGACCCTCAGGTGCTTGTGCTGGATGAATTTTCCGGCGGACTGGATCCTGCGCAAATTGTTGGTATCCGTTCTGTTATTAAAAAACTTTCAAAAACAAAAGCTGTCATTTTTTCTACTCATCATATTGATGAAGCACTTTCGCTGTGTGACCGCATGTATATCATGAATCACGGCTCTATTGTTCAAAGTGGTTCTGCAGAAGAAATTGTAAAGGCAACGCATACTCAGAATCTGGAACAGGCATTTCTGCGTCTTACCGGAGGGGCACAATGAAACGGTTATATCGGCATGTTCTTTCTGTAATGCTTTCTTCTGTGTTTCCGTATATAGCTGCTGCACTGTATCTTGCGTTTGCTGCAGTTCAGTTCTTTTTTGTTCAGCAGTTTTTTACAACGGGAACAACAGACCTGCGTCAATTCTTTACTGCATTTCCCACCGTAAGCATTGTTGTTATTCCTGCCTTATGTGCATCAGTTCCATATCGGGGAAGGGAACTTTCTTATCCGCTTTCATCACTTTCCGTTATTGCTGCACAAGTGCTTGCAGTTCTGACTGTTTGCGCAGGAATGATAATGCTTACGGTTGCAGTTCCTGTTGCAGTTTCCTTTTTTGGTGATGTAGAACTTTCTCCTCTTGTGTGCGGTTACGCTGTCCTTGTTTTGTATTCAGCCTGTGCAGTTTCTGCGTGTCTGTTTTTAGGAACGCTTATCTCCCAGACCGGTGCTGCTTTCTTGGCTGGTGCCGCATTGCTTGCGCTTTCTTCTGGTGCACATCTGGTTCCGCTGTATGTGAATCTTCCTGAGTGGTTACAGTCCGTATTCCGTGCGTTTTCCTTTGCATGGCATTTTGATGCTGCATCAAAAGGTATTGTAGACACGCAGGATATTCTGTTTTTTATAACTGCAGCGATTGCGTTTACGTTGTGCGGAGCCTTGTGTCTTGAATGCAGGCGGGGAAATAAAACACTTTTCTTAAAACGCATTGTTATTCTTTCGGTGGCAGCCGTTTTACTTCTGTTTGCAAATGCTTCTGTTATTCGAAAGCGTTTTGATACAACCGCCAATCGTCAGTTTACCGTAAGTTCTTATAGCAAAACCGTAGTACAGGAATTACAGGAACCGCTTACACTTTCATATTACCGCAGTAAAACACTAAAAGACCTGTATCCTCAGATTACCGATGTTGAAGATTTTTTGCGTTCTTACGCATCTGAATCAAAGTATATTTCGTTTGAACTGATTGATCCTGCAAAAGATTCAAATGCTGAACTTTTAAACCGCCACGGAATTTATGGACAGACAATCGATACTTCCGGCCGGGAAAGCACTTCATACAGTACTGTTTATTCTGCAGTTGTTATTTCGTATCTTGGTTCAACAGAAGTTATTCCCTTTGTACTGGATACTTCAACGCTTGAATATGATCTTACCAGTCGCATTCAAAGCATGGTGCGCGGTACCGTACGGAGTGTTCAGATTGTAATCGGAAACACGCTTGATGCACAGTCGGATTATGCCTATGTCATTCCGTGGCTTGAATCGCAGGGCTTTGTAACCGTACAGACTTACCTTCCGTCGCAATGCGAAGAAAACACAGACCTTGTTCCGTTTACACAGTTAAAATCGGTTCCGCTTCTTTTGCTGGGTTCTTCCTGCTGTACAAAAGATGATGCGCATGCCCTTGAAGATTTTATTGCATCGGGATCAAAAGCACTCATTGCAACAACTCCGTATGAAGTTGCAATCGGTGAAGATGGTGACTGGTCTGTTTCCGCAGAAGAAGATGCCGTTGACTTAATGCTGTTTGATTTTGGCATTTTCTTTTACAATTCGCTTACGGCTGACATTTCAAACTTTATGCTCACGCTTACTTCTTCACAGAGTTCAGATGGAAGTCCCACAACAGAACGTACAGAGTATTTAAATTATCCGTTGTGGCCTTCGCTTATGGCACAGACAAATGCTCCGTTGGGTATGACCTTGTTCTGGCCGTGTGCAATCGACATAGATGACAGTTCTGCGCTTTCTGCCTATCACAGTACGCTCAACCCCGTTCTTGTTTCCTCAGATCATGCCTGGCAGCTGAAAGCCGTTGACGGTAAATTTGAAACTAATCCCTTTGCAGTTCCGCAGTCGTGTGAAGATGTAACGCTGTACAACACATTTAATTTTGCAGTGCATGCGGTTATGGATAATTCCGGCGGTGAACTGTATGTCTGGGGCGACCAGTATTCACTTACCACGCAGATGCTCAGCTACGGTGCATCCTCATCATCTGCAGATTTCAGAGCCTATGACTTTTTAACTGATACACTTCTAAAGCTAAACGGTCAGGAGCAGATTCTTTCTCTTAAAAACCGCAGCTTACAGGATAAGAGTTTATACAAGATGGATTTGTCTTCACGGCTTTCCTGCAGATCAAAAATACTTGCTCTGGTACTCATTATTCCCTGTGTGCTGTTAACGGGTCTGTATGCATTCTGTGTCTCTTACCGAAAGAAATTCAATGCAAGGAGTTTGTAATGAAATATGTATCTCAAAAAAAAGGAATCATGATTTTTTTAGGATTTGATCTTGCACTTCTTGTCATTCTGTTTGTTGCACTGCTTCCGTTTGTGCGGCAAAAATCAGCTCCCGATACTCACGATACTGCGCTTTTAAATCCTAAGTATGCATCTCAGGTGCATTCCATTACGCTTTCGTTTCAGGATGATTCTGTTGATCTATTTCATCGCCATAAAATTACACTGGTTAACTGTGAAGGCATGTGGGTTGGGGCAGACAGTATAAACGATTCTTTGATATGGCCGGCAGACAGTCAGAGTGTTGAAAATTTGATCTCTCTTGCATCCACCGTTACCACTATGTACAAGCGTTCAGATCGGGTAACTTCCTGGAAAGAATTTGGTCTGGATGACAGTGATGCATTCTGCCTTACCTTTTACGGAGAAGCGGATTCAGTGCTGTCTCAGCTGTATTTCGGACGTGAAGATACCCTTACGCAGCGGATTGCAGTGCGTACATCTTCCCGTGGAACGGTGTGGGACTGTCCGTCTGATATCATGACCTATCTTACGCTTAACCAGTCGTTCTGGGCAGACCCCTATATCTTTCCGCGGCTGATTACCGGCTTAAGCGATGCAGAAAGTTCTTCTCTGCTTAGACGCGGGCTTATACAGAATGCTCTGTGCGAAGGAACTGCAGACCTTACGCTGAACAAAGATTTTGGTGACGGTTCTGTCCTCAGGCTTTCGCTATATAAACAGGATGACGGTTCGTATCTGGTTAATGCGGTGTGTGCTCCCGGACCTGCGGATTCTGATTATCGTGCTCGTACCGTTCGGGCAGTTAACTATTCGTATGCAATCAGTGCATGGACGTATGAGCGTCTTGTGCAGGAGTAAAAACTATGGAAGGCGACTGGCAGCAGAACTTTTCGAACTGGCTTGATTCGTTTTTAAATTTTGAAAAATTACCTCAAAAAGATATGTTCTGGCTGGACAGCATGCAGTTTCTGTGTGAAAAACTTGGTAATCCTCAGTACGGAATTCCTTTGTTTCATGTGGGCGGTTCAAAAGGAAAGGGCAGTGTTTCACAGATGATAGCCTCTGTGCTGAGTGAAGCAGGTATGTCTTGCGGTGTGTATACATCACCGCATCTTCTTTCGCTCAAAGAACGCATCTGTTCTGCAAAAGGATTTTTCTCGGATGAGGTGTATGCCGTTTCCGCTCAGCAATTGAAACAGACGGTAGACAAAATTCCTTTGTCAGAACTTCCCGGTAACCGTCCGCTTACCTGGTTTGAACTGGTTACGCTCTGGGGAATGCTGTGCATGAAAAATGCCGGTGTAGATTCTGCGGTGTATGAAGTCGGACTGGGGGGCAGGCTGGATGCAACAAATGTTATTCTGCCTTCCTGTGCGTGTATAGGACCTGTTGAACTTGAACATACCGAATATCTAGGCGATACGCTGGAAAAGATTGCGTATGAAAAAGCGGGAATCATCAAACCAAATGTTCCGGTGGTAATCGGGTGGCAGCAGAAAAAATCGGTATATAAAGTTTTTGAAAAAAAGGCAGAAGAAGTAAATTCTCCCGTGATATATGCTCAAAAAGCATCGAAAGTAACTCAAATTGTCTATAAAAACAGACTAACGAACGGTAGTAAGTACGCTTTCGATGCTACCGAACCGTTGGTTTCGATGGATTGCACCATAAAATCCCCGCTGTTTTCCCATCCGCTTAAACCAAGTCTTAAACTTTTGGGGGATTTTCAGGCTCAGAATGCTGCGGTTGCCTCTCTTGCGGTTAAGACGGTGTTTCCGTCACTCAGTGAAGATATTATAGAGCGGGGACTTTCAAAAGCGTCTCTTCCTGCACGGTTTGAACTTGTTTCTCACGCCTGCGGTTTACCGTTTATTCTGTTTGACGGTGCGCATACGGTTCGTTCGGTTACCGGACTTTTAAAGACCATATCTGATGTGTTTGGTAAGAAAACTGCACGTTCCCTGCATGTGCTGTATGCCAGTGCATCGGATAAAGATGTTGAGGATATAGCACGTCTGTTCCGCAACAAAACTGCTCATGTTACGTTAACCCGTCCGGGCACAACAAAAGCAAGCGACATGCCCCGTCTGCAAAAGGCATTTTCTGATGCGGGAATCAGTTTTGAAAGCGAAGAAGACACCTTGCGTGCATTCAGCAAAGCCTGTGAACGGGCACGAAAAGACAATGCTCCGTTACTGGTAACAGGTTCGTTTTATCTGATTGCAGCGGTAAAGCCAGAGGTTACTCTTTAAACTCGCGGGGAACCCGTCTGGTAATACAGCTGGTAATTTCATAGCTGATGGTTCCTGTTTTTTGTGCTATATCGTCAGCGGTCTGGAGCGCACCTTCTGCACTGTCTCCGAAGAGAACTGCCGCATCCCAGCGATGCACATTCTTATTGTCCAGTCCTAAGTCTATCATGCACTGATCCATGCAGATTCTTCCGCGGATGGGATAGCTTTTGCCGTTTACTGCAACGGGAACTCCGTTCAGTGCAAAGCGCCGTACCCAGCCGTCTCCGTAGCCTATGGTCAGAACACCAATATCGGTTTCTTTTTCTGCTTTCCATGTCCTTCCGTAGCCAACGGATTTTTCTGCTTCAAAGCGGCGAATTGCACTTACGGTTGAAACTAAAGTCATGACAGGCCGCAGCGTAAGGGGTGTTCCTTTTTTTTCAAGATATGCTTTCGAAATTTCTTCTGCGTAGTATCCGTACACAATAATGCCGGGTCGTACCATGTCCAGCTGCATTTCGGGATGATCAATGGTTGCGGCACTGTTACAGCAGTGACATAAACCTGGATTCAAGCCTGCGTTCCGTATGAGTGTGATTGCGTCAGTAAAGGTCTTAAACTGAAGTTCTGTAAAGTCGCGGCCTTCTTTTGAATCTACATCGCTTACGGCAAAGTGAGTGGCTGTTCCGCCCTGAACAAGAACACCGGTGTCTGCTATTTTCTGTGCAATTACCGCAGCATTTTTTGGTTCACAGCCAATGCGTCCCATGCCGGTGTCAACGGCAAGATGTACGGAATAGGGTGCTTTGTTCTGCCTTTGAACTTCTTCTGCAAACAGACGGATGTATTCTTCATCGAAAACAAAGGGGGTTATGTCAAGACTGACGGCATCTGCAATTTCTTCAGGAGCGCACAAACTCAGCATCAGAAGTGGCGTTTTTATGCCTGCATCGCGCAGTTCGCGTCCTTCGTCAACGGTTGCAATGGCAAGAAAATCGGCACCAGATGCTACTGCAGTTTTTGCACACTCTACGGCACCGTGTCCGTATGCATCAGCTTTTACCGCAATGCACATTTTGACTCCCGGCTTAACAAACCGTTTTATTTCTGCAATGTTCTGTTTAAGATAATCCAGGTGAATTATGGCTTTTGTAGCCCTCATACCGCGCCCCCACAGTGACAGTGTAGCGCAAAATATATACTTGTACAAGAACACTAAAAACTTGCATATTATTGTTTAATTGTATATACTTTTCTTATGGTTGATCAGAATGACGAAAAAGGGTTCAGGATGCGTGGCACAGGCGTGACCTCATCGAATGTAATTGTTTCTGACGGACTTCTTGATTATGGTGATTTCATCTCTTCCGGCAGTAAGAAAGCTGCGGTACCCCAAAAAACTAGTCATGCACCAAAACCTGTTGCATCAGCACCTGTTGTCAGTTCTGCAAAACCAGTAACACCAAAACCAGTTGTAACAAAACCCGCAGCAGTAAAATCTGTTGCAACAAAACCTGTTGTTCCTGCACCTGTTCAAACAGCATTACCCAAAACGACAAAACCTGCAGAGCCGAAAACCGTACCTCCTGCTTCAGATGCACAGACCGTAACCTTTGATCCAGAAAAGGCAGAAGGAGCGGTATTCTCTCAGACCGCAGCAGTAGAATTTAATCCTGAAGAAAGCACTTTTGAAAATACTGCTGCAGTAAAATCCGGAGAAAAACAGAACGAAACAAAAACTTCAGAACATAAATCTTTTGAAAGTAATTCCACAGAAAAAAAATCCGAAGAAAAAAAAGATTCAAAAAAGAAAGACAAAACAAAGCAGAAAATAAAGACCGATGATGTTTCGCTTGAAATGTTCCAGTCAAAAGAGGAAATCAAAAAAGCCCGGGAACAGGAAAAAAAGCAGCAGAAGGAAAGACGAAAACAGCAGAAAAAAGAACTAAAGGCTCAGAAAAAAAAGGCACGCGAAAATCAGGTAAAAGTATCTATCGGCGGAAAACTGATTGCAATCATCTCGCTTCTGTTTATCATTGCCCTTGGTGGCCTTACCTATCTGGTGTCTGTATTTGTCAGTGCAGATGTCCGTAACAGTGCAGAGGAAAACAATCTTACTACGGCGACCCGTGTTGCATCCGATACCGAAAACCGCATTGCAAGTACGGTTTCATCAGTTGGACTTTTCCTTGACTTACTGCGCATTTCAAATACTGATGAAACAGAACGGCATACGGTTGAATCACTGTTCTTTGAACGCAATGAAGATGTTGTTGCAGTATATCTTCCTGCTTCTGAGCGGCTGTATACCAGTCAGAGTTTCTTCCTGTCGCACGAGATAGACAGTGAACTGGTAGCTCCGTATTTTGCACAGGAATCAGACACGATAGAAAAAGCTGCAAACGGAACTTTTGGACTTGAAAATGCAACTCCGTTCTTTTCGATTCCGACGCTTGCTATTTTCTTCCCGCTTACTACAACCGGTGAAGACAATGTTGTTGCAATCATCTATTCGTCAGAAGCAATTGCAGAAAGTTTTTCTTCAAGCAGCATAAATCAGACATTCTTTGTAAACGATGACGGAAAAGTGCTTTTGCACAGCGATGCACAGCTTACTGCAGAAGGTGCTGATGAAC
This sequence comes from uncultured Spirochaetaceae bacterium, assembly GCA_902766125.1. Lineage (GTDB taxonomy): Bacteria > Spirochaetota > Spirochaetia > Treponematales > Treponemataceae > Treponema_D. Next base: position 176,290 of record CACXCG010000021.1, read on the forward strand.
GCGAAAATCCTGTGGTTAAGGCAATGTTTGAAAGTTCTGCAGGAAACACTGCAAGTCAGATTAACTTTATGCAGGACGGAGAAGAGTATCTTGGTGCGTACAAACGGCTTTCAATTGGTAACGGTGGAATTGTTACTACGGTAAAAGCTGCAATAATACTTGAAGGCGTAACCAGAACTACAAAGCGTAACGTGTACATCAGCATTGCAATTCTTGCCATTGCAATTCTTGCAGTTTACTTCTTTGCAAAAACCCTGAGCAGTCCGCTTAAAAGACTTTCCCGCGTTGTTAACGAAATCAACCAGGGTAACTTTAACACAGAACTGTTTGGCGAACTGGGTAAGGGCAGTCACGATGAAGTTGGTGTTCTGGTGAAGAGTACGCATCTTGAACGTGAGATTCTGAATACCTTTACGAAACTGACAAACAAAGGTGTTACCAAGGCAATCATCAAAAAAGAAATTGACTTTGAGCCTCACTTAAAGGATATAACGATTTTCTTCAGCGATATCCGCGGCTTTACCGCTATCAGTGACGGATTTAAAAACCGCTTTGGAGAAAAATCTGCAGCGGAAATTATTGGCTTCTTGAATGACTACATGAGCCGTATGGTTACCTGTATTTCAAGAACCGGAGGTATCGTAGATAAGTTCGAAGGCGATGCAATTATGGCCTGCTGGGGTGTTCTGCGCAATGAAAACCTTGACTGGGAAAAGAAAGACGAAGCGTCTGTTTCCCGCGCACTTGCAAAAGACCATCACGATCAGTACATAAAGGAAGATGCACTTTCGGGAATTACCTGCTGTATTGCAATGCGCTATTCGCTTATGAAATACAACAAGGATGCTGCAGAATTTACCGAAGCTCACAAAGATGAACCTTTGGCTCAGTACAAGCCGCATATCCGCATCGGAGCAGGTCTTAACTCTGGCCGCGCAACGGTTGGCTTTATGGGTTCATTTGAAAAGATGGAATTTACTTCGATAGGTGATGCTGTTAACTTTGCAAGCCGAACTGAAGCATCCAACAAACCTTGTGGTACCGACATTCTGATGACGCAGGATACCTACGACATTCTGAAATATGATTACATCCGTTGTGAAGAAAACGGTTTTACCATTAAAGCTGAAAACAAAAAGAATGAAATTATTGTTGAACAGATTCCTGTTGAGTTTGAAGTAAAAGGTAAGGGCAAACAGCACTTCTACGGTGTTGTAAATATGCCCGGTTTTGATATACAGGATTTCTTTGGTCAGGATGATCCCGACTTTAGAATTGACATGGATTGCGCACGGACAGTTGGACCCATTGGACCCAAGAACCTTTCGGAAGTACGGGCTCTGCTGGGTATTCCTGAACCTGATTTTTCTACGGTGAACCTGGATGCGGAAGAGAATAAGATTCAAGTCGCTGCTCCTTGACTTTTTTGTACTGCTGCTTTGTCTTTCCGTTGCCGCTGGAGGAGCGTACCTGTTCTGGAAGGATTTGAACTCTTCTTCATCGCGATCAGACAAAGAGAGTGTTGCAACTTTGTCATACAAGTATCGAATTGCCCAGCGTAAATATCAGGACCGCGTTGTGTGGGAACGGCTTTCTCAAAATGCCCCGCTGTATAACGGAGATATTATCCGTACCTCAGAACTTGCTTCTGCAGTCATTCATTTTGAAGATGGAACTGATTTGAATCTTTCTGAAAATACCATGGTGCAGATTTTTTATGATACCGAAAACGGACTTCAGATTTCTGTTGATGGTGGTGACATTCAGGTTGATTCTTCATCTCAGTCTACTGCAGTTTCGGTTCGTCTTGATGACGGTTCTGTGGTTAACGTTGGTGCAGGTTCTTCTCTTGCTGCAAAAGCAGATGCTACCGGTGCCCGTAACGTTGAAGTTAAAAGCGGTATTGCAAGTCTCGTGACTGAAACAGGACAGACCACTTCGCTTTTGAACGGAGAGTCGGTAAGCATAGAAAACGGCGGTGAAATCGTCCGCAATCCCATAACCATAACTTCTATTTCGCGTGACATGCGTGTGCTTAACATTGACGGTCAGCAGCGTCCGGTTACGCTTGTATGGAATGCAGCTAATGCTGACGGTGCAGAAGACGGTGTAATTGTTCAGACTTCGCTTTCAAAAGATTTCTCGGAACTGCTTTCAGATCAGACTGTTACGGATGCATCAAGCTATACGATTACGACACCAGCAAGCGGTATTCTGTACTGGCGTGTCTTTACGGTAGAAACTGCAGATAAACCGGCAGCAGGAAAAATAACAGTTCAGCCACTGAGTGCAATCAAACTGTCTTCTCCGTCCGATGCAGGGGAAGTTCGGTATCGTACGGGAACACCGCGCGTTATGTTCAGATGGGAAGGAAATTCGTTTGCAGAGTATTACCGGCTGACGGTTTCTTCAACTCCCGACTTGCGTACAGAGCCTGTTGTTGTTGATGCTGCTGATACATTTGTTAGTCTTGATTCTTTGGGCGAGGGTACCTGGTACTGGCAGATTGAACCGTACTATTCGGTAAATGGAATTGGCTTTGCAGGTGCAAGTGAAATCCATTCATTCAGCATAATCAAAAATGAATTTATTGCTGCTCCTTCACTTACAATTCCTGCAGATAAAGCAAATATTTCTTACCGTGATACAATCAGTACGACATTTATGTGGAAGTCTGATATACGGGATGCATCATATCAGCTTTTGATTGCGCGTGACAGTTCCTTTGCAAGTCTTGTGTATGAAGAAACGACGACTGCGCTCCGTTTACAGAAAGATTTTACTCCCGAAGAACTACCAGACGGAAATTACTGGTGGAAGATAATCCGTTCTTCCGGTAACATCGATGATGTAACTCCGGAATCAGAAGCGCGTCAGTTTACGGTTGCCCGCTATATCCCTCAGCAGAATAAACTGACATATCCTTCAGACGGTGCACGCATTGAACAGAATAAACTTTCTTCCGTTAAGTTCACCTGGAAGCTGGGAGACGATTACAAGAACACAAAGGCTCAGTCTGTTATTCAGATTTCACGCTCTCAGAATTTTGCAACGCTTGTTATGGAACGCAGTACCGATTCACTGCAGCTTGACGGCATACAGCTTGAAGAAGGTACCTTCTGGTGGCGCATGGGTGCACGGCTGGAATCTGGAGCAGTGGAAGGTTATACTGCTGCAAACAGTTTTACCGTGTTGGGGCAGCTTATGCCTCCGCTGGTTACCACGCCTGCCTCTGGTGGAGAAATGCTTTCTACCGGTTCATCTCCGCTGGAATTTAAGTGGACTGAAGTAAAAGGTGCCGATTATTACAATGTGCGCATATATGACGTAGACGACAATCTGGTTGCACAGAATTCTTCCGTAAAAGAAACCTCCGCACGGTTTACGCTTCCTTCTGGAAAGTATGTGCTGAGGGTTCAGTCGGTAATTGCAGAAACTGCAAATGACACCGCTCGTTACAGTGAATTTTCTAACCGCTCATTTACCGTCAGAAGACCTGATGCAATTACGCTTGTTAGTCCTGCTGCCAACAGCCGCATAGACGGACTTACTGCAATCCGTAAGCCGACAGTCTTTATCTGGGCTCCCGGTCAGGATACGGCAACTTCATATCAGTTTGTGCTGTCCCGTCAGAATGCAGACGGATCGCTCCGTGTTGTAGAACAGAAGACGGTAACGGGTACGACTGTTTCAATTTCCCGTATTACTCCGGGAACCTACAGCTGGCGTGTTAATGCAAGTTCGGCCGGCGGTTATGCAATTGATTCTGATGCTGCAGCCCTTACGGTTAGTGCAATTCCAGCTCTCTCTAAACCGCAGCTTTCAAGTCCTGCACACAATACGGTACTGGGCGCTTCGTACTTTAAGACAAACCGCAGCATTACCTTCAGCTGGAAACCGGTAACGGGTGCGACATCGTATTCCTTTGTGCTGTATAGAATTAATGCAAACGGTACGCGTACTGCAGTACAGACAAACCGCAGGCTTACGGCAACTTCGGTACAGGTTACTGATTTGTCTAAACTGGATGTGGGAACCTTCGTCTGGGAAGTTACCGCGTTTGCACATGCAAGTGACGGTTATGAAGAGCGCAGAAGTGAAGTATCTTCTGCAACGCTTAAGATTGATTTTGCTGCACCTCAGCAGGTTGAAACGGTTGATCCGGGGAGGCTGTATGGCGAATAAAAAACATAGTCTTCTAGCTGTATTGCTTCTTCTTTTGTTGAGTATCCCACTGTTTGCTGCAGAACCGGCGCCGTCTGAGGCAGAAGAAACCGAAGAAATGCAGTTTGAGCAGCGTATCGAATGGAAAGCAGATGCAGCAGCCCTTGAGTATAAGATTGAAGTTCAGTCTGAAGCAGGTGGAGAAATTACTGCATATTCTACCGATCAGACGCACCTAGATTTATCGCTTTCGGTTGGTACCTGGAAATATCGTGTTCATGCAATAGACTTTTTGGGTCGTGAGGCTGCAGTCAGTGAATGGCGCTCTTTTGCAGTCTTTAAGGCAAGTATTCCGGAAATTGATGTAATTCAGAGTTCTGTGACGTATTCATCGGCAGACAGCACTATAAAACTACCGGTCGTTATTCTGAATATAAACGTTCAGAGTACGGTTGAACTGGAAAATATTGCTAACAAAAAGAAATATAAGGTAACGGTTGTTCTTAATGAAAGTTCAGGCGGTAAAGAATCTGCTGTTTCTGAGGTGTTCCGCTCGTCCAGCGTAAGTGTTGCGGCCGTTCCTCAGGGCTTGTACCGCATAAATGTTACCAATCAGTCAGGTCTTTCTGCTCAGTCTGAATCTATTACCGTTATAAGGGAACGAGGTTCTAAAGATGCAGAACAGGAAGAACGGGAGCGTGAAGAACTGATTCGTCTCCAGGCAGAAGAAGAGGCACGTAAGCGTCTTCAGGAAGGAGAAGATGTTGATACCGGCGAAGAGGCTATAATCCAGAAAGAAGCAGAAATCGAAATCCTTAAACAGCAGCTTGCAAAGCGGGGTAATGGTCCGACGAATAAACAGCTGGTATTCCTTTTGGGTGCGGGTTTTGCTCCGTATGACGGTTCTTTTGAAAATCTTACGGGACTGGTTGCGGCTCCTATGGCAGGATTCCAGTATACGATACTTCCGTTTATCAATAAGACTAATACCATACGCTTTGGTTTTGAATTTTATGCGCAGGAAGTGCTGTATCCGGTATTTAACGATTATATTGAATCCTTCTTGAGTGCTTCTCTTGCAGGAGCAAAGATTGTGTACCAGCAGCGTATTTTTACAGATTCCCTCAGTTATAGCGTAAGGACTGGTCTTTCTGCTGCTGCGGTGTTTGCAGAACTTAAGTACATCGACGATTTTACAGGCAGATCAGAGACAGAACTGATGTTCCGTGTGTATCCTGCGGTAAATGCGGGTCTTTCTCTTGACTGGAAACCTTCATCAAAAATTCTTATTTCCGTGGGTGCTGATGCCACATACATTCTGTCGGTAACCATGCCGACTCTGTCAATAATTCCTTATGTGGGTGTAGGCGTACACTGGTAAAAACCTTTTCAAAATAAGTGTTGCAGTTTTCTTGCCTCTTGGTGTATAATAGTAGATTGGAGAGCTATGGGCAAAAAAGAAGGTTGCTGTAAAAAACAAACAACATCTTTTCTCTTTGCAAAGCGCAGGTTTTATCGTGCGCTGCTTTTGTGCGCCCTAACGCTTATTGTTGCATCCTCCTGTCAGGAAGTGACCGATCTGCTTGAAGATCACGAGTTCAGACAGGATCTGTATGATTCATATACATCATCATACGAATTCTATAGCGAAGATCCTGCGGTTAATCCTTCTGCAGAACCTGTTTCCATTGCATATAGAATTGGTTCCGTGCAGAATTTTTCTGATGGTGAACTGAATGATATTATTGACCAGGTTTCTGATGGAACGCATCCGTTCATAGGCTGGGAATATTTATATAATCCGCTTTCCGGTGCTAATGTAACTCCGTCAAATTTTTCTTTCAATGAGTCTAACTACATTAATGGTGCTGTCATTTCACCTCAGCCGGCAGCACTGCTTGCAGTAAGCGGTGTTAACTATACGGTAGAACATCATAAGCAGGATCCTGATCTTTCTGGATATACGCTTTCAGATACTGATGTTCTGTTTGGTGCAGTTGGCAGGACTTCCCGTGCAAGCGAAAAAACATACACCGGTTTTGAAACAGTTCCCACCTGGTCACAGACTACGGTTAATGCAGACGGAAGTACGGTTATTACCATTCAGTACAACCGCAAAGTGTTTACGCTTACAATGGACGGTAACGGCGGTGATGATGCCGGTGTAACAGAAACAACGACAGGCATGCACTATCGCTCACCGGAACCAATTCCTCCGAACCAGTTTGCGCGTGAAGGCTATAGTTTTGACGGTTGGGCAAAGACTGCAACTGGCGGCAAAGTGTATGAAGACGGCGATGCGTATGAAATCGGTAACGGTAATGAAACAATTTATGCAGTCTGGAAAGCAAACTCTATTCTGGTTTCTGTTGAAATAGAATCGTATGGTGCAGACAACGAACTTGAAGTAGAAGTTTCAACCGGATCTCATAGTGTACAGATTAAATGGAAGACGCGTGATAACTATTCTCAGGAAGTTGACTCATCTGTTCCAGCTTCAGAATATTCTGTTGCGGATGCAGATGGATTTACGACATTGACTTTATCAACAGATAATCTTTTGACAGGAACATACGACGTTTACATCGAAGCATACGATGACGGACAAATGCCGTATTCACGTGATCTTAAGGTGTATGTACCATAGGGGAGGCAGAATGAAACGACGTTTGTTTTTAACGCTGACAGTTCTGTGCCTCCTGTTTACTGCCTGTGAAAATCCGTTGAGCGTGCAGCCGCATGATAACGGAGCTTACTTGCGTATTGATCTTGATCGTACAAGAGCAAGTGACGGCTATTCACGTACTGTTTTTCCTGATGTTCCTTCACTGAATGCGTTTACTGACTTTTCGCTGAGCGGTACTCCTGCTGCAACCGGTGTTTCTGAAGTACTTGCAACTGCTTCCAGTGTAAGTTCTCTTGCATCAAAAAATATAAAAGTCAATGCCGGTACCTGGGATTTTACCCTTACTGCTGTTTGCAGTGGCGTTACCTATACTGCTGACATTACTGCTTTTCCTGTTGTGGCGGGAAACAATGATCTTGCCTTTGTACTTGAACCGGACAGCACGTTAACCGGTCAGTTCATTTTTAAACTCAATTTCCCTGTAGGGGATGTTACCAAAGTTGAAGCATCTCTTGTTGACAGAACATCAGGATCTGTTGTATCTGCCCCCGAAGAACTTACTGTTACCGGTGGAAAAATTACGTATGCAAAGGATACGCTTACTGCCGGCATGTACCGCATTGTAATTGATTTTTATGGCGGTTCTGACAGTTCTCTGTATCTGAATACCTACCGTGAATTAGTACGCATAGCACCAGGCCTTACCAGCAGTGCAGAAAGAAGCATAACGAGCCTTAACGACGTGTATACCATCAGTTTTGATTTTAACGATGGAGAACTTGCTTCGGGAACAACTCCGGAATCGTATACCCGCCGTCTTGATGCAGACATAGATCTTCCTGTTGCAAAATATGAAGGAAAGTACTTCTGCGGATGGTATGACAATGCTTCATTTACAGGTTCTGCCTATTCTACAATCGATGTAGGAACTGTCGGTGACCTTAATTTCTATGCTAAGTGGCTTGAGCCTGTTGTTTATGTAAACGGTTCGACCGGTGACAATACCAACGGCGGCTTTGCAGCAGATGATGCAGTTGCCTCTGTAAGTGAAGCCTTTGTGCGCATAAAAGATACTCAGGACAATGCAGAAACGGTATACGCTGACACAGAACTGAAAGACTGGACGGTTATGATCAGTAACCATGTAACAGGCTGTTCTGTCATGAATGATACTGATGTTCCGGTAAACTCACTGACCATTTCAGGTAAGACAGGTTCTTCTTCTGACATACTTGATGCAGACGGAGAAGCACATGCTGTTCTTGATATAGACAGTTCAAAGGGTATTACCATAAAGAAAATTAAGATAACCGGTGGTAGCAGTCTTGATGGCGGCGGTTTGAGCATTCATGGTTCTTCAAACGTAACTATCGATTCCTGTCAGATTACTCAGAATGAAGCATCTCAATATGGTGGTGGTATCTACAAAGAGGGTACCGGCTGGCTTTCTCTTGCTGATACCTCGGTGAGTCATAATACTGCTTCCAGCGGCGGTGGTATTTATGTTGAATCTGCAAGTACCGTAGGCTTAAGCGGACTGTCAGGCTATCCGGTTCGTATTGAATACAATGAAGCAAGTGACAGTGGCGGCGGTATTGTATCAAAAGCAGGTGTGACATACCGTTACGGTTATGTCGGATATAATACGGCAGATGTAAACGCTGGCGGTATTCAGCTTATAGGTGCAACGGCAACACTGTATTCTGATGTAAACGTAAGCAACAACGAAGCTGCTGCGGACGGTGGCGGTGTATATCTTGACGGTTCTTCTTCCATACTGTATCTGGAAGGTACAAAGATTGCATCTAACACTGCAGGTGAAAACGGCGGCGGTGTATTTGTAAATACTGGCTGTGCCCTGCACGTGCATGAAGGTTCTGTTATTGGAGATGATTCTGTTGCTTCCTCAGCAGGTCCTGGTACTGGATTACATTCTAACTACGCAAAAAAAGGTGGCGGTGTTTACAGTGACGGAAGCATTGTCTTTGGTGTGTCAGATACAGAAATACTTACTACCGGCGGTGTTTTTTATAATTACGCTGAAGAACAGGGCGGCGGCATTCAGTCGTCAGGAAAACTGCTTTGTAACGGCGGTGCTGTTTCATATAACGCAGTAGGACAGGGCGGTGCTACTCCTACCGGTAACGGCGGCGGTATAGGCTACTGTGGAACAGCGTCATCAAAATTAAGCGGAGTTACACTCTATAAAAATGCTGCAGGTGCTGCGGGTGCCGGTATCTGTTTGTTCTATGGTTCTAAGGATATGCAGATTGTTGGCTGTCAATTTGAACGTAATGTAGCCGGTACCAGTGGCGGTGCAATATACAACCGTGCAAGTGATGTTGTGATTACTGAAAGTATGATTCGCTCTAACTCTGCTTCTTATGGCGGCGGTATTGCTGCACGCGATTATTTACTTACAATATCTGGCGCCGGTACAGTTATTACAAAAAATACTGCTTCTACGAGCGGTGGCGGCATTTATGTCGGTGAGTCAGGAATTCTTTCCTTAACAGATGGAACTGTTTCGCTAAATGAAAGTTCTGGAATAGGCGGCGGATTGTATCTTTCTACAAAGATCATGTCCTCTGTTTCAACAATCAGCGGAGCTACCTTCAGTCAGAATACTGCAACCAGTTCCGGCGGAGGTATTTGTTTAGGAATAGCAGATGGTCTTCCCTGTGCGCTGTCTCTTTCTGGCTGTACGATTGAAAAGAATATATCAGATAGTCGTGGTGGTGGAGTATATCTTGGCATGGACTGTGCTTTAACGATGGACTCTGGTTCTATCACTCAGAATACAGCAAAAGATGCAAGCTTTGCTGGTGCCGGTGTATACAATATGAGCGGTGTGTTTACCCTTACCGGTGGAACTATCTCTCAAAATCAGGCAACATCCGGTCATGGTGGCGGTATCTGTAACTATACCTCTGCTGAATGTCGTGCAAACAATCAGTCAAGTGAAGTAACAATTTCTGGTGGAACTGTTTCTGCTAACACCGCTGGAAAAGATGGCGGCGGTATTTACAATGGAGAAGCAAGTACCCTTACCATGACCGGCGGTACTGTCGGCGGTACGGCTTCATCTTCTGCAAACAGTGCAACTGCTCTTGGTGACGGTGTATTTAACGACGGCTTTATGAGTATGGAAGGGGATGCACTCATTACTTCCAATAATGATGTCTACCTTACCGAATACGTAACTGATCTCCTGCATCCTGCTAACCGACTTATAAATGTAACAGGCATATTAAGTGAAACCGTTGCAGCAACCATTACGCCTTCTGTGTATGCAGACAGCCTTATCAATGCAACTCCTGTAATTACCGGTACTGCTGCAATGACTCAGGTTGGTAAGTTTGCCGTTACTCCTGACGGTGCAGGTAATGACTGGTTTGTCTTCTGGGCGGGAACCCGCGGCTGCATAAAGAAAACTGGTGCAACTGGTGAAGTCCGTTATATCAGCGAAACTGGTGTTGATGCGGTTGGACGCGGTCTTACCGAAACGACACCGTTTAAGACGCTTGCATATGCAGTTGCTTCGTTTACTGATAGAACTGCAGTTGACGGAGACGGTAACCCGACTAATGTTGTATACATTCTTTCTGACTACACGCTTACGCAGACTATGTATAATGACACCGTAAATTCTTCTGATGCATTTAACATGATCGGTCAGAAGTCAGACGGAACTGCTGTTTCTATTTACTGTAATGTCGGTATGATGGGTTCTTCATTCAATGTTCACGGACAGAACATCTGTATGTCTGGACTTTCATTCGAACAGTCTGTAGATACCGTTAACTCTTACGCTGCAGTCTGTGTGGATGGCGGTAAGCTTACTATGTCTGACTGTAGCATTGTAAACATAAAGGGTTCTGGTTGTTCAGCCCTTCACATTGGAAAGAGTACAGACGGAACCATTGATGGTACGGTAACCCTTTCCGGTGTAAACATTACTGGAAACACAACTTCTGCTTCTGTTGGCTGGACTGGCGGTGCTGTTAACATTAAGGACGGAACGCTTGTAATAGCCGGACAGACAGTAATAAAAGATAACCTTACCGATACCGGTATTCCTGCAAACGTCTGGATGGGATACACTCAGGGTGCAACTACGGTATTTAATCCCATTGTTGTTAAGACTGATTTGACCGGTTCTCGATTGGGTATCCGTCATGGTCTTGTCCTTACTGCAAACAAAGCAATTACTAAGGACTATGCTGCAAGCGGTAACAGTACCAGCGTTTCTGATGTTCGCGAAATCTTTACCAGTGACGGCGGTAGCGGAATTACGTACAGCGGCGGAGAAGTCTGCCTTACTGCAGGTTATTATCTTGAACCGTTAGCTGATTATGATTATGAAGCACTTGAACAGGAAACTTCTACCGGTGACGGTTATGCTAAACCGCTTACACTTGCCTTTAAGAATTCAAGCGGTGTTACGACCGTAGCAACGTCAATAGAATATACGGTTAAACTTGGTGATGTAATCCTCATGTCGGATACAATCACTTCTAATTCAAGTCTTACGCTTGAACTGCCTCCGTTACAGGGCATGTCTGTTTCTGTTTCTGCGGTTAAAGACGGCATTACAGCAAACTTTGGTGAGATTATGTCTGTTGCAACGACCGATGTCTGGGTTTCTAATACCGGAAGTGATACGACAGGAGCAACTGCAGGCTATGGAACTAAGGATCATCCGTTTGCAACTGTAAATAAATCTCTTACTGTTATAAACAACAGCACTGCAGATGCAACCGTACATATTGACGGTTCGGTATCAGGAAATTCAGTCATTGATGATGTGGATGCTGCAACGCTTACGGTTACAGGAACCAGTGCTGCTGCAGACTGTCTTAACGGAAACAATAACGGAACAACCCTTACTGTTGAAACTTCTGTTCCCGTTACGGTAACAAAACTTAAGGTAACCGGCGGCCGTAAAATTTCTTCTGCAACAGGAGATGCACTGCGTACTGATACTGCCGGATGGGGCGGCGGTGTGTATGCTGCAGGCGGAACAGCTGTAACTCTGGGTACTGGTTGTGAGGTTACTGCCAACACTGCAACCTGCGGTGGCGGTGTGTTTGTTGACGGTGCAACATTTACTGTTGACGGCGCTCTGATATACGGAAATACTGCAGTCTTTGCAGGCGGTATCTTGTCATATACCGGAAGTACTACAAATCTTACAAGCGGAAGTATTTCTTCTAACACCATTGACTCAACTGCAAGCAGTGATGCTGTTTGTGGCGGTATCATGAACTGTGCAAATCTGACTGTCGGTGGAACCAGCGGCAAAACCTTTACCATAGATTCAAATGACAGCTGTGGTCTTATGAACTGGGGCGGAACATCTGCAAAGACATTAATCAAATCAGGAACAACCATCAGCGGACATACAGCGTATTCTGCTGTATTCGTCAACGAAGGTGAGGTTGGAATGTCTGCCGGAGAAATAACGGGTAACGGCTCTGCTACTGCAACGCATAACGGTGGCGGTGTATACGTAAGTGAAAATGCAACATTCAAGTTGGTGGGTGGCTCTGTATACGGTAATAAAGCTAAAAACGGCGGCGGTATCTATACTGAAGGAGCGGTAATAGTTTCTTCAGGCTCGATATATGGTAATGAAGCAAGTGAAAACGGTGGCGGCATACATGTCGGTTCAACAGCAAGGTGTTCTGTTTCCAGCACTTGTGTTATAGGCGGATCAACTGCAGCAGAAGCAAATAAAGCTGTAAACGGTGGCGGTATTTTCAATGACGGCGAAATGCAAATCTATGGCGGTAAAATTTGCGGAAACTCTGCAACAAGTTACGGCGGCGGTGTGTACGTTAACAGTTCCGCTTCTATTAATATGACAGGCGGTACCATTGGCGGTGCTAATGGTTCGTATAAAAACAGTGCTGTTTATGGCGGTGGTGTGTATTCGAAAGGTGAAGTATATCTGGAAGACGGTTCAATTTCATATAACAGTGCATCTACCTATGGCGGCGGTATTTACAGTGACGGATCTACAGCGTACTTTAGCATTGATGAAGGAGAGGTAAGTCACAATACTGCACTGTACAGTGGCGGTGGTGTGTATGTTACCGGCGGCAACCTGGTTATGGATGATACAGGAAGTATAACGCAAAACGAGGCTAAATACGGTGCCGGTATGTATGTTACTGGTGATGGTGGATCCATAAGACTGTTTGGCGGAAGCATAACCGGTAACCGTGCATCCATTACCGGTGGCGGTATGTTTGTAGACTCAGATGCAATTCCTTTGCTGAAAGGTGTTACTGTCAGCGGTAATACCGCAACAAGCTGTGGAAACGGTGTCTATCTTGCTTCCGGTAAAAAGATTTCCCTGTCGGATTCATCGGTTGTTGATTCTGATAACGATGTCTATCTGTATGGTACTGCATCTATTTACGTTGGCTCTGAACTGACTGCAGGAACTACACCGGTTGCAACCATAACTCCGAATATATATAACGTAGGTAAAGTTGTTCTTTATGGCGGTGCTGTTGGCACCGAGTACGCTAAGATTGCCGTTACACCGCAGACGTCAGGCGCTACAACTGTTAACTGGTCTGTTAACGATGAAGGTGCACTGGTTAAACCTGATGCCGGCGGAATCAGTGTTGTTGATGATGATGTAACGGTAAGCCTGAGCAGCAGTACGGCAAGTTCTACTGCAAGTACAAAGATTCGCTTCTCTGCAGTGCTTGATGCAGGAGAGTCAACAGAAACAGATCTTACGCTTACAACGGCAACAACAGACTGGACCGTCAAAGTGTTCAGCGGAGCAACAGATATTTCAAGCTCTACATACATAACAAAGACACTTTCATCTACAGAGCGTTCTCTTACGGTTGCATCAGGTATACCGGTGGGAACTATACTTACTGTTTATGTCAGCGTAATATATAACGGAAGATCGTACGGCGGTTCATTTACTGTTACGGTCAATTAAAAGAGGTAAGGAGAAATAAAATGAAACAGACGGCAAAAAAATCATTCATCTTATGTGCAGCTTCTCTTTTAGTACTATTACTTTTCTCATGCGAAAATCCTTTTATGGCACTTCCGGCTCCAGATAACGGACAGACTTTTGTAGTTACCGGCTCTCTTTCTTCAAAACTGGAAGGTGCTGTTCCTTCAGAACTGGTAGAAGAACATGCAGCCTCTGGAAGAACGGCACTTCCTGTCATGTCGCTTTCATCTTCTTTGTATTATTCGGTAACTGCAACCAGCGGTACAAAAACGGTAACCGGAACTATAGATACAAGTACATTTAAATATACGGTAAGCCTGGGGACCGGTAGCTGGACCCTTACGGTTATTGCATACAAAGACGCTGCAAAAACAAAACAGATACTTAAAGGAACAAGAACGCTTACGGTAACTTCAACCGGTGTGTCAGAAAACACTGCGATTGCACTTAACGGCATAATGGATGACACAACAAAAAAAAGTGAGGTAACGCTGACTATTTCGTATGCCTCTACCGTAAAGAAAATAAAAACTGCTGTTTACAACACAGACGGAACCCCACTTTCAACCGGTACAAGCACATACAATGTCACCGGTACATCAGATACGCTTACCATTGGAGAATTGACCGTCGGTGCGCATCCGGTAAGTTTTATGTTCTTTGATGCAAATGATGCTCCTCTGTATTCGTTTGTGGAAACCGTAAATGTCTTTGAAAACCTGGTCACAAATACCTGGGTTAACTCAACTGGTGCTCCGTATTTTTCGGGAAACACGGTAAACGTAAGTGCAGCCTGTATCAATTCATTCAGACAGACAACGGTCTATGTTTCTTCTTCAGGAAACGACACAACCGGAGACGGACAGTTCTTTAGTCCTTTTGCAACCGTACAGAAAGCAGTAGATGTAATTGCTTCGTATGCAGACACAAGCACGACCTACAACATTATTTTAAAGTCAAACCTTACCTGTGCTGCAACTCCATCAAAGACAGATCCGACTACGACAAAGGCAACCTATATCATTGCAAACCCGACTGCAACGCTTAACTTAAAGATTTGCTCTGACAGTTCTACCGTGCGCACTATCAGTGCAAATGCTAAGGGAAGGGTTATGTACCTTGGTAACAAAGCAAACGTTACGCTTGAAAATGTAAAGATTACCGGCGGTACTGTTGCGGCAAACGGCGGCGGTGTGTATAACAGGGGAACCCTTACGTTGAGTACCGGTTCAAGCATTATTTCGAATGAAACAACCAGTGGTTCCGGCGGCGGCATCTATAATACGGGTACGCTTTCTATAGGTTCGGGAGTTTCTGTTTCTACGTGTACTGCAAGTGCAGACGGTGGTGGTATTTATAACTCCGGAACTGCTACGCTTTATTCCTGCAAAGTTATTTCTTGTTCTGCTACGAGCGGAGGAGGAATTGCAAACTCTTCCACCTTGTACATATACGGAACTACGGCAATTGGTGGTGCAAGTACCGCAGCAAACAGTGCAACGGGTACAGCAACTACTAGCGGCTTTGGTGGCGGTATTTATAGCACTGGCGGTACTGTAGGACTTGGATATGATGCCAGCGGTGCTGCTGATACCTGGTCAGGTTCAATCAGTTCTAACAGTGCCCGATGCGGTGGTGGTATTTCGATAAACAGCGGCTCATTGTTAGTTAGTACAAGTGTGTCCGGTTATATTGGCGGAAGCAGTAAAGGAAATACTGCAACCAGTTACGGCGGTGGTATTTATAATGCAAGTTCAACTGCTATAACAATAAGCAAAGGAACTATAAGCTACAACAGCGCTCAAAGCGGCGGCGGTATTTATAATGCAGGTACAATTACACTTAGTGGAGCTACCATAAGTTATAATACGGCAACAAATACTGGTGGCGGTCTGGCTAATAACAAAACTATGACATTTAGTAGTGGTACTTTAAGTAATAATGAAGCTCCTAAAGGCGCTGGTATTTTTAACCTTACAAGTCAGACCATTACTATATCAGGCGGAACAATTTCTTCAAATAAAGCCATTTCTGCTGATGATTCTATAGGTGGTGGAATGTATAATTGCGGTATCTGCAAATTGACAGGCGGCACCTTTAAAGGAAATCAGGCAACCAGTGGTGGCGGTGGTATTTATAGTTCTGGTTCACTGTACATAAGCGGTACTGCAACTATTGGCGGAACTAGTGCTAACGGAAATTCTCTTACTGATACAGACGCAGGAAACGGTGGAGGCCTGTTCTGTTCCGGAGCGACACGATTTGGTTATACCTATGACGGCACAACCGAATCTGCAGCTGCATGGTCGGGTTCGGTAAGCAGTAACAGTGCAGCTTTCGGCGGTGGTATTTATCAGTCAGCAGGAAGTTTGAAATTCAGTTCAAGTGTAACCGGTACCATTGGTGGAAGCGGTAAAGCAAATACTGCTTCAGTAAGTGGTGGAGGTATATACAGTAAAGTTGCCGTTACCCTTGAAGCGGGAACTATCAGCTATAACACGGCAGAATCTGGTGGCGGTGGTTTGTATGTTAACGGATCTACTACTGTTACAATTTCAGGAGGAACCATAAGCCATAACACAGCAAGGACAGGTGGTGGTGTGAATGCGCAGGGAGCAGCACTGTATATGTCAGCAGGAACTATTTCTTCAAATGAAGCGTCAGCTCAAGGCGGCGGTATTGCGACAAATAGTAATGTATTTATTTATAATACGGCTACAATTGGAGGTGCTGCAAGCTCTGCCGCTAATAAAGCAACCGGTTCTACATACGGACAGGGAGGAGGAATCTTTGCTAGTAATGCTTCTGGTACCGTCTATCTTGGATATAAAACTGCCTCTTCAGCTTCAGAATGGACTGGCTCCATTTCAGGAAATTCTGCATACAATAGCGGTGGCGGTATTTATTGTTCTGGTACCATAAAAATGAACACCGGTACTATTGGCGGCTCTTCTACAAAGGCAAATTCTGCAAAACAGGGCGGCGGCATTTATAGTGGAGGAACGCTTGAAATAACCGGCGGTACAATTTCGTATAATACAGCAGAAAAATATGGCGGTGGTATATACAGCGGAAATTCTTCTGGTGATACAATGTCTATGACTGCCGGTGCTGTAAAAGCAAATTCTGCTGTCAACTCTGGTGGCGGTATATACATTGCGTATGGATGTGCATATATAAGCGGTACTGCAACTATTGGCGGAACAAGTTCAACAGATGGAAATAAAACAACCGGTACTTCAGGCCAAGGCGGCGGAGCGACTGTTTGTGAGAGTTCAGGCTGTTGTCTTTATCTTGGATACGATAGTTCTGCGGCAGTAAAAGCCTGGACTGGCTCTGTCAGTTACAACAGCAGCGTAAAAGGCGGCGGTGTGTATAACCGCGGTGCACTGTATATTGCAAACGGCTCAACTACAGTTGGTTCTGGAGCAATTGCAAATAATACCGCAAGCACTGCAGGCGGTGCAGTGTACCTTGACTATCAGACTGCAAAAATCAATATAGGCGGTTCTGCAAGAATTCCTGCAGGCTCTGACGGTAAGCATGATGTGTACCTGGAAAGCACTTGTATTGGCCAGAGTCCTATTATTTTTACATCAGCACTTACTGCTGCCGGCAGTGTTCATCTTACGATTCCTGATAGCTTTACTCCTACAGCCACAGGAAAAGATCTGATTACATCAACAGCGGTAACTGGAGCAAACTTTAACAGCAGTGTTGCAAAATTCTGTGTAGGAAAACAGAGAAGTACCTATCAGACTTCTATTTCGGTAACGACTAACACAGGAACTGCACTTGCAAAACTGGTAAGGGATTCAAGCTATGTCTCAGCCGGTAATAAAACGTTCTCTGGTACTGCAATTACAGGTTCGGGAGTCTTTATATCTGGAAGAAGCTTAACCATACCATCCATTATTGCCTGCGATCACGAATGTACACAGGGAGAATATGAACAATTCTGTAGGTATTTAAACAGTTCAAAAACTCCTTCGTCTTCGTATGGAGTAGGAACTTATTATCCTGCATATTATGTAAGCTGGTATGATGCTATTGTGTACTGCAATTTGCGCAGTATTGCAGAAGGACTTACCCCTGTCTATTCTGTGGGCGGTAAGACAAATCCTACTGAATGGGGAAGTATCCTTGGTAATGCTACTACTGGCTATTGTGCATCATCTGCTTGTGAATGGTCTGTTACAATTACACGTACCAATAACGGCTGGCGTCTTCCGTATGAAGCCGAATGGGAATACCTTGCCCGCGACGGAAACCTGTCAAATAGTGGGCAATATAAGTATTCTGGAAGTAATACCATGAATGATGTTTCTTGGAATGAAACTAATGCTGGCGGAACGACGCATGAAGTAAAAACAAAGAATGCTACTCCTACATTAAAAATGTATGATATGACAGGTAATGTATGGGAATGGTGTAATGACTGGTATGCAGCTCCGCTTTCTTCATCAACGGCTTTTACCGGTCCCACAAGTGGAACAGATGGAGCACGTCAGGCCCGTCACAGTGGTTTCCCTCAGCAGAATGAATTGAGTTACCGAAACTCTGGATCAGTACCAGGTGCACGGAATAATGACCTTGGCTTCCGTGTCGTAAGAACGGTTGTAGAGTAGTGTGTTAACCACCACGACAGGCTTATCGCTTGTTGTGGTGGGTTTTTCTCCGCCTTGCGTTTTGTGTCCTTTTTATGCTATGCTTGTTCAAGAGGAAAAATATGGCAGATTTAGAATACGATTCAAATAAAACTTTTGCAGCGGCAGTTGAGCGCAGTAAAAAAATAGAAGCAGACATTTCTGTGCATCCACAAAACTACCGGGTACTTACGGGCGACCGTCCAACCGGTAGACTGCACATTGGTCATTACTTTGGTTCTTTGCAAAACAGAGTACGCCTTTCAAAAATGGGTGTTCCCACCATGATTCTGATTGCAGACTATCAGGTACTTACTGACCACGATGCTTTTCAAGAAATAAGTCAAAACACCAAACAGCTTGTTATTGACTATCTGGCAGCAGGCATTGAACCCGGCGAAAATGTTATCATCTATCCGCACAGCTATATTCCCGAAGCAAATCAGCTTATGCTGCCGTTTTTAACTCTGGTTACCAATGCAGAACTGGAACGTAATCCCACTGTAAAAGAAGAAATTCAAAGCGGTCTTGCTAACGGAAAAATGAAAAGCGTTAATGCAGGTATGTTTACATATCCTATTCATCAGGCCTGTGACATTCTGTTCTGTAAGGGAAATGTTGTTCCGGTTGGAAAGGATCAGCTTCCACACCTTGAACTGACACGTACCATTGCCCGCCGCTTTAACGAAAAATTCTGCAAGGACAGAGAGCCCATCTTCCCTGAACCGCAGGCTTTGCTTTCTAAGACACCCAGCATTTTAGGACTTGACGGCAGCCAGAAAATGTCAAAGAGCCGCGGTAATGCAATCATGCTCAGTGCAACAGAAGACGAAACTGCAAAGCTCATCAAGAAGGCAAAAACTGACGGCGAACGTTTTATTACTTATGATCCAGAGCACAGACCTGAAGTTGCCAATTTGCTACAGCTTATTTCTTTGTGTACAGGCGAAGAACCTGCTGCCATTGCACAGCGCATTGGAGACGGTGGCGGCGGTATGCTTAAAAACACCCTTACTGAAGCCTTAAACGAAACACTGCGTCCGTTACGCGCCAAACGTGCAGAGCTTGAAAAAAATCCTGACTATATTAAACAGGTGCTTACCGACGGAGCAGAGCGTGCCCGAAAGATTGCCATTCAGACACTGGATGAAGTTCGTTCAGCTATGAATATGGTTATTTAAGTAGAATTGTTTTTAGCTTGTATACTTTTGTGCAAATATATTCTGTGCAAGGGTAAGTAATTTTTCTTTTTCGTTCATTGCAGGAGATTCGGTGACGGTTTCAAACAGTTCTTTAAGAATTGCACCCATCGTTTTTCCTGCAGGAATGCCAATCTGCATTAAGTCTTTTCCGTTTACTGCAAGGTCTTTTATGCTTAAGGCGCTGTGCTGTGCTTCTACTTCTGCTGTGCGTTCCCGTAATTCATAGATGCTTAACATTCCGTCTGAGCGGGCGTCGGGCATGCAGTTGTTTTTTCCGTACATGTCTGCTATGCGTAAGAGCAGAAGATTTTCTATGTTTTCTTTTCCCACGCGGATGATAAAGCGGCGTACCGTTGCATCTTTCCATGAGCTTTCGTAATAGAACATGTGTTCGCGGACCAGAAGTGCAACTGCGTTAATCTGTTCATTTGAAAACTTAAGGTCGGTCATTGAGGTTCGGGCTATTTTTTCACCTGCAGTTTCGTGTCCGTAAAAGTGTATTGCAAAGGCTTCTCCCTGCTGTTCTATGCTGCGGCACTGAGGTTTTGCAATATCGTGGTAAAAGGCTGCAAGCCGTACAATAAGGTTATCCTGAGGAGCTCCGTCGGTTGCATAGATAAGGTGGTCTGCAACGTCAAAGACATGGTATCCCCGTGAATCTTTCTGTTCAGAGCCTCTGCAGGCTGTAAACTGCGGAATAAACAGGTTAAGGATTCCGGTCTGCTCTAAAAGTTTTATGCACAGTGACGGCTTTGGCGTCAAAAGCATTTTGCACCATTCGTCTCTAAAACGTTCGCGCGAAATACTGTCTGTTTTTTTGAGCACTTCTGCATCAGAGAGCGCTTTAAGTGTCTGTTCTTCAATGGTAAATCCCAGCTGGCCTGCAAAGCGGACTGCACGTACCGGACGCAAACCGTCTTCAGCAAAACGGTCATACGGATTTCCCACCGTTCGGATTATTTTATGCTGTATGTCAGCCTGTCCGTCAAAAGGATCTGCCAGTGTGCCGTCTGTCAGGTCTGCTGCAATGGCATTCATGGTAAAGTCGCGTCTGGAAAGGTCTTCTTCTATGGTTGCCGCGTATGCAACTGCATCGGGGTGTCTTCCGTCAGAGTAGGTGCTTTCTGTCCTGAAGGTGGTAACTTCTATGCTGCGGTTAAAAATGCGGACAGTTACCGTTCCGTGTGCAATGCCGGTAGGAATGACTTTTCTGAACAGTTTCATAACCTGCTGGGGAGTTGCATTGGTTGCCAGATCCCAGTCGTGTACCGGTTTTCCCAAAAGTGCATCGCGTACCGCACCGCCTACCAGATACGCTTTATAGCCTGCATCAGAGAAAATACTTCCCACTTTTTTTAATTCAGAAGGAATGCTGATTGCTTTTTTCATGCCGCATATCCTCCCGTAAGCGTAAGGATAATTCTGCTTACCAGTAAGAGAAGCACTGCAAGCAGTTCTGAAACTCCAAAGGGAATCAGCCCCAGCCAGAAACGTTTCTGCTTATACAGAATGCCAAAGACAATGCACTGAATGATTCCCGCTGCAGAAAAGATAATCAGTACCAGAGAAGAAATACTTGCTAAAATCAGAATGATTTCCTGGGTTCCGTCTAAAAACTGCTGAAAATTGCCCGCCGTATACAAAAGTATGCACATAATCAGTGCACCGGTTA
The DNA here is from genome assembly GCA_902766125.1 of uncultured Spirochaetaceae bacterium. Taxonomy (GTDB): domain Bacteria; phylum Spirochaetota; class Spirochaetia; order Treponematales; family Treponemataceae; genus Treponema_D. The sequence continues at coordinate 197,591 of CACXCG010000021.1, forward strand.
AAAACAGTGAAAACCGATGTGTTAAATTAAAGAGAAAAATATTCCTGTTTTCCTGGTTCTGTTCGTTTTTCATAAAGCACTTGCGGGACATGCCCAAAAAGGATTATACTGAATTGCGAGTTTTTTTTCGATAGGGGTGGACATGAAAATCAAAAGATTCTTTTTTAATGTGCTTTTGCTGATTATTTTTGCAGCCGTCGTGTTTTTTGTCGGATGGATTACGTTTCTTGTCAAACCCGGTACCGTCGGTGTCATGGAATCAAAGACGAGCGGTCTGTATGAACAGCCGGTGCTTCCCGGTCAGTTTGTGTGGCGTTGGGAGCGACTGTTGCCTACAAATGTCACTATGCATGTTTTTAATGTCTCTGCGTTTGAAACTACCTCTGTTGTTTCGGGGGAACTTCCCTCGGCAGCCCTGTACCGCGCGCAGTTAGATCCGTCTCCGGATTTTTCTTACCGCGTCGAATTAAAAATCTCTCTTGCTCCAGATGCAGAAAAACTTGTGTCTCTGGTAAAAACACATCTTGTTGTTGATGACAGTGAGTTAAATCTCTGGCTTCACAAACGTGCCGATGAATTTGCTGCAGGTTGTGCTGACTATCTGATGAAGCAGTATTCAACTGATTCTGTTGTTCCTAAAGCACTCAGTTCTGCACAGATTGCTCAGATTGTTTCTGAACTGGGTCCTGATTTTAAAGGCGTAACTGTTTCTGATGTTGCAGTTGTGTCAGCCGTCCTTCCTGATCTTTCGCTGTACGAAAAAGGTAGGGCTTCGTATACTGCATACCAGGAACGCATAGCGGCACTGCTTCTGGAAAAGGCATCTGATCAGGCTGCAACGCTTGCAGAAGAAGACCGCACTATGGCTCAGCTGGAACGCTTTGGTCAGCTGCTTTCAAAATATCCTCAGCTTGAAGAACTTTCAAAGCAGGGCGGTATAACCGACATAATCGCTGCATTAAGGAAGAGCGGAATATGATGCGCCTGTACTGCGTGCGGGGAGCAGTGTGCTGTGATAATACAAAAGACTCTGTGCTTACAAATGTTGGCAACCTGATCCGTGAACTCTTAGAAAAAAATGCAGTCACTGATGCAGAAAATATTGTAAGCATTCAGTTTACCATGACACCTGACGTAAACGTGCTTAATCCAGCAACTGCATTCAGAAAAGCTTCTCTCTGCATTGATACCAGCCGGGTTCCGCTTTTTTGCAGTGCTGAACCTGTTGTTGCAGGAATGCTTGATCATGTTATCCGCGTAATGATTACCTTTTATGCAGAAGAACATACAAAGACACAGGCAGTGTATCTGAATGGCGCTGAAGTGCTGCGTCCTGACCTTGTTTCTTCTCCGGAGAAGTCATGAACATCTGGTCTGTCAGCCGTGAGTATGCAGGTATTGCAGAAGCCGGTGGTGTAAAGAATGTAGCCCGTTCTCTTGCAGAAGCACTGGTTCGCCGCGGACATAAAGTTACGCTTTTTATTCCCCTGTATGCATGCACGGACATTGATGCGGTTGAACAGTTTGAATGCGTGTGGCACGAACCGGTATTTGTAAACCGCTCTGGTACATCAGTTCCAGTTTCGTTCTGTCACGGAATGCTTAACGGCGTTGACATTGTATTCATTAGTCACCGTCAGTTTGCAGAAAAAAAAGCAGTGTACGTATACACGCAGGAAGATGAAAATGTTATTCCTTCGCATCGTCACGGTACCGGTCATGTTGATGCACTTGAACTGAATGCAATTTTTCAGAAAGCCGTTGTTGCGTTTGGAGATACCTGTGCTCAGTCAGAAGCTCCGGATATCATTCACTGTCAGGATGCAACGGCAGCACTTGTGCCTTCACTCATGCATTTTAAAATGCAGCTCAGTCCCTTAAGCGCTCAGTTTTACGAACATACAAAATGTGTCGTTACCATTCATAATGCAGGTCCGGGATATCATCATCATTTTGATTCTCTGCAGTCTGCCGCTTACATAACATCTCTTCCTGAAAGCATGTTAAAAGAAGGGCTTGTCGGTCAGCGGGTAGAGCCGTTTATGCTTGCTTCGCGGTATGCTCGGTTAACAACGGTGTCTCCGCAGTATGCCCGGGAAATTCTTGACGGTACGACAGAAACAGACGGGTTAGGGCAGGCGTTCAAAGCCGGCGGTATTACCATTACCGGTATTACAAACGGCATAGACTTTGATAACTACGATCCGCGTGACACTCATAAATCACACCTGCCGTTTGCGTTTAATCCGGAATATAAAGAACTTGACGGTAAGTATAAGTGCCGTACTGCGCTCATACAGCAGTATGCTTCACTGGATGCTCAGCGTGTAAGCGGTGTTTCTCGGTTTGGACATCTTGCACCGCAGACAGAACCGTTTGTGCTTATTTCATATCACGGACGTATTGTTCACCAAAAAGGAATTGGAACACTTATAGAAGCATCCCGCATTCTTTTGCAGAAACAGCTGCCGGTTAAAATTGTGTGCACTGGGCAGGGAGAAAGTGAACTTGAAGACATGCTTGCATCACTTTCGCGTGAGTTTGTAGGACGCTTTGTATTCTTTAAGGGATACGACCGTTCTCTTGCGCGATTGTGTACTGCTTCTGCTGATTTTTCCGTATTTCCCAGTCTGTTTGAACCGTGTGGTCTTGAAGATTTTATTTCCCAGCTGTACGGAACAATTCCTGTTGCACATGCAACCGGCGGTCTGTGTAAAATCATTGACGAAGAAACAGGCTTTCTGTATAAACCCGGAACCTGTGAAAAACTGCTTGAAATCCTTGAGCCTCTGGTACGCATAAAGGCGAGTGCACCGGACATTTTCTTACCCATGATTTCATTTGCTGCAAAAAATACACATGCTCTGTACAACTGGCAGCATGTCGCAGCCCAGTACGAAACGCTGTATTCTGAATTATAGAATTTTTTACAAGGGTATTGACACTTACGGTAATTTTGTGTATAGTCGTTACATCACAAGCCGCTATAGCTCAGTTGGTAGAGCACGTGATTTGTAATCTCGGGGTCCAAGGTTCGAGTCCCTGTGGCGGCTTTGCATTTATGGGGAGTTTCCCGAGTGGTCAAAGGGGGCAGACTGTAAATCTGTTGGCTCGTCCTTCGTAGGTCCGAATCCTTCACTCCCCAGCA
>CACXCG010000022.1 GCA_902766125.1 uncultured Spirochaetaceae bacterium
AGTCGATGCAATTGACGAAGTAATCAAGATAATCCGTGCCAGCCGCGATGAATCAGAAGCTAAAGCCAATTTGATGAAGCGCTTTGGATTTGATGATGAACAGGCACAGGCAATCGTTGATTACCGCTTGGGACGTCTTACCAATCTGCGTATTGATGAATTAAAGCAGGAAATGGCAGAGATTAAAGCCCTCATTGCCCACCTTGAAGACTTGCTTGCCCATCACGAAAAAATCCTTGAGATTATTAAACAGGAAACAAATGAGATTGCAGAAAAATATGGCGATGACCGTAAAACAGATATTGTTTCCGGTGAAGTAGAAGAAATCAATGTAGAAGACATGATAAAAGAAGAGGATATGGTTATCCTTATCTCCAAACTGGGATACATCAAGCGTGTTCCGGTCAGCCTGTACAAAAGTCAGGGTCGTGGAGGAAAAGGAACTATCAGTGCAAAACTGGTGGAAGAAGACTATATCAATCAGCTGTTTATTGCTTCTACACATGACTATCTCATGTTCATTACAAATGAAGGAAAAGCTTACTGGATAAAAGTTCATGAGATTCCGGAAGCATCAAAGACAAGCCGTGGTTCTCATATTAAGAGCCTGCTTATGGTCAATGCAAACGAAGAAATTACAACAACGGTCAGCCTTAAAGACTTTAGCGAAACAGAGTACCTGTTCATGGCTACTGCAAACGGTGTTGTAAAAAAGACTCCGACATTTGAATTCCGCAATGCAAAGGCACGCGGTATTCAGGCAGTTCGTCTTGATGACGGCGACAAACTGGTAAGCGCAATTCTTTCTTCTGGAAATGATGAGATTCTGCTGGTTAGCCGTCGGGGACAGGCTCTGCGCATTACCGAAGAAGAAGTTCGTCCTATGGGAAGAAGCGGCCGCGGTGTTGCAGGAATGAAGCTTGCTGATGGTGATGAGCTGTGTGGAGCAATACATGTTGAACCAGATGCAAAGATTCTTGTAGTAACCGAAAAGGGCATAGGTAAGCGCGTTGACTTTGAAGAATTCAGTGCTCACGGACGTGGTACCGGTGGACAGAAAGTATTCGGAAATGTTGATGATAAGGGTGAAATAATAGGAGCCCTTACCGTTAAAGACAGCGATTCTGTTATGTGTATTACCAGCCAGGGAACCAGCCTTCGTGTTGATGCAGACAGTATCAGTAAGCAGGGAAGATCCAGCAGCGGCGTAAAAGTCGTTGACATTTCTTCTCCTGATTATGTTGTCGGAATTGATAGAATTGCCCAGTCGGACGAAAAAGATTCTTAATTTGTTATAATACAACAAATTACACTGTTTTTAACGAAAGAAAAATAAAAATTGTGCTTTTTTTCTAAAAACAGTAGACAAAACACTAAATATAGCGTATAATCTGAGCATGTGCAGCAATAAACTTGAATGTAGTACCTGCACAGATTGTACGGTTTACCGATAAACATTGTTCTCCCGACAATGCGGTGAATCCAAAACCCATCAGACACCGGACAGGCTTTTTCCCAGGTCTGCCCGGATTTTTTTTGCCCACATAAATAATCCCATTTCACAAAAAGTTTCACGTGAAACATATGTCGTTAGCAGGTGCGTAACGACATACCCGAAGGGATGAGTAAGCAAGTGCGTAGCGACATACCCGAAGGGGATATGCCGCTGAAAGCATCGATGACTGTGGAACAATAAGTTTTTGTGCAAAAAAGTTTCACGTGAAACATATGTCGCAAGCAGGTGCGTAGCGACATACCCGAAGGGATGAGCTAGCAGGTGCGTAGCGACATACCCGAAGGGAAGAGTAAGCAAGTGCGTAACGACATGCCCGTAGCGCAGCGAAGGGAGCAAACAGGTGCGTACAGCGATATCCGCAGGGTGTAAGCAGATGCGCATGTTACGGACGAAGTGAAGATGAAGCAAGTGTGTAGCAATCTGTGTGTAAATATTTTGCTTAAAAAGAGTAAAGTTTAAAACCTGTGGATAACTTATGAAAAAGGGGCTTTGCGGATAACACAGAAAAAAAGAAACCCCGAAACACCTTTATTTATAAGGAATTCCGGGGTTGTACAGAATTTTGTATGATTACTTATAAAGTGAACAACTTGTGGAAAACTTTTGAATTTCTTTGCGGTGTCCACAGATCTTTTCTTTTCTGTGGTAAAGAAGAAATTTCTGTAGGAACAAATCCCATGTTTTCAAACCAGTCTGCTGCCTGCGTAGTAAGTATGAAAACACGGCGTGCTCCCTGTGCATGAGCTTTATCCAAAAGATAAGAAATCAGTTTAGGACCAATACCAATATGTGAACAGGATTCATCAACCGCAACACCCGCAATTTCCATTTGTCCACCATCGTATGGAATCAGTGCAGCACAGGCTCTGACCGCATCATCCATAACATAGACAATGTAATGCTGAAAATCCGTTTGCATTTGCTGAGCTGTTCGCGGTAAAAGATTTCCTTTTTGCACAAAGGGGTGCATTAAGTTTAATACGGCAGGAATATCTTCACGAGTCATTTCGCGAATTCCGCCGTAATTGCTTTTGTAAATCATTGTTCCAGAACCAAGATTACTGAATATTTCGCAGGGAAGTGTTCCGTTCAAAGATCCGTTCAGTAAATGTACACGGGAAACTCCTGCTTCACATGCAGATTTTGCAAGTTCCAAAAGAGAACAAATCGTATGTGTTTCACGTGAAACATTTGAATTTTCTGCATTTTCAACCGAACATTCGGTAGAATTTGCTGTAACTACCGAGTTCTCGGTTGCATTTTTAGCTAAAAATTCGTCAACTTCCTCAAGATTCATCGCAGGAATTGTTCCTTCACTGGAATTGATTTCTAAGCCAGGAATGAGGAAAAATAATTTATCCGCCTGTAAATGTACGGCAATTTGATGTGCAAGCTGGATTGAAGAAATGTTGTAAGGTTTTCCAGCGCTGCTCCAGCCGATACACGGGAAGATGGGAATGAATCCGTTTGAAAGAACTGTCTTGACTGAGTCTATTTGTAATTTATCTATTTCACCGATAGTTCCGTAATCAAAGCCGTCAATAATTCCCTTTGCACGAGAGCGAACCCAGTTACCAATAACAGCTGTTTTCTTTTCTGCAGCAAGAGCTGTCATAACTTTATTTGAAACATCAAAGGCTGCCATTTTTATAAGGGGCATTGCATCTTCATTGGTGATGCGGAAGTTATCATGGTATGACCACTGTATTCCTGCTGAAGATAAAACTTCATTGATTCGTTTCCGTGCACCGGGAACTAAGATGACGTGGAGACCGGTTTCGTGAATTAAACAAATATCACGGATGTGACTGGTAAACAGGCGTGAATCAATAATTTCATCATCAATGTAGATGATAACCGTAGTGTTCTTAAATTTGCGGACATAGCGCAATACGTCGCGGATGCGTTCTGCTTTTTCGTGTACGATTTGTTCTTTCATACCGTTAGTATCGCGAGAGAGCAAAAAAGTGTCAATGCGTCTGCTGTCTGGAATAAATGCAACCGCAGTAATCCTGCCGGTATAAACCGTATTCTTTGCTTAACTGTAATGAGCGAAGGTAGCCGTTTTTCTTCTTAAAGTCTGCCGGGAGGTATTTAAGATTATTTTCAGAAACAAGAGACAACCCGATAGTATTTATTTTCTCTTCATCTTTGTGAGGGCTGATAGAAAGTGTAGTTGTAAAAAAATCAAAATTATGTTGTGTGGCGTAATTCCACGCACGCTGCATTCTGAACAGGTAGCATCTGCGGCAACGTTCACCTTTTTCGCTTTCTGTCTGTAAATCGATTTCCTGCCGAACATTTGTTGCTTCAAAAAAATCTTCTGGATTATATGAATCTTCGATGACAGAAATTCCTGTTTGAACTGCAGGAGGAAATGATGTAACAAATTTTTTTAACTCGGCAAGCCGTCTGTCGTATTCCTCTTTTGGATGAATATTTGGATTGTAGTAATAAATGGTTATGTTAAAAATTCCGGCAAGATATTCCATGACATACGAAGAACAGGGACCGCAACAGGCATGCAAAAGAAGCGTCGGTTTTTTTTCCGAAAGAGAAATTTCTTTGATGATGGTTTCTAGCTGCTGCTGATAGTTTTGTTTTGCCGGCATATGGGCAGTGTATCACGAAAAAAAATTTGGGGAAAGACTTGCAGAACAAATCTTTCCCCGGGTCTCCAAGAAAAACTTTCTTAAAACCATGGAAGCATGGAGATAAAAGCTTGCTGCTGTGTGTGTCTGGTATACAGTTTGCTTAAATCGGAAAGTTATCCTTCCCATGCTCCATAAAAATCATACGATGACTTTATTGATAAAGCCACATATCTCCGGTATAGATTTTTTTGTAATCTCCATATCGGAACGCGAATTGTTGTTACTCAATATCGCAGTTATCGGCCTTCTGAGTGGTAATGGGTTTACCGCCCGCGGTCAGCGTTACGCCGCCAACCTGAGCCTGTTTACCTGCAATTTTGTATTCTACTTTGCAGAAACGGTCAATATCGATTTTTGCCGGTTTTGCACTTGCACTAGCTTCGTCACTTCCCTGAGGAATAACAGGTGTTCCCGGAGCAGCCCACGGAGCTGTCAGCAGTTCTACTTTTTCTTTACCGTCTTCTGTGTAATCGGCGGCAAGCAGCATACCGTGACTTTCTACACCGCGCATCTTACGGGGAGCAAGGTTTGCAGCAATAATTACATGCTGACCAATCAATTCCTCTGGTGTAAGGTAGTCGCGTAATCCGCTCTGAATAATACGTTCTGTTCCTGTTCCGTCATCAAGGTGTTCGATGTACAGTTTTTCGCCCTGAGGGTTTGTTTCGACACTCTTGATAACAGCTACACGAAGATCAATGTATTTATCAAAATGAGCTATCTGATCAAAGGGTTCTGCCTGTGTCTTCTGTTCAGCGGCGTTTGCTGCGGGAGTTGCTGCAGGGTGAGCAGAAGGTGTTGTCTGCATCAGTGTTTCAAGATCCATTTCACCTGCTACACAAGGAACTCCAATCTGCCAGTTTTCAAGTACCTGCGGGTGGATTTCTCCAAAGATGCCTACCTGCTTTCCGTTAACCATGATGCCAGCCTGGCGTCCGGGGATAAAGCGTGGATCGTTGGTTTCAGTAACTTCATACTTGTGATCAAGGTAATACAGCAATGTGCTTACTTCGCTTGCGGTGTCGTTGAAGTTAGCGTTGTTGGAAGCAGTTACAAAACCTAAGCTCTGGATTGTTTTTGTTCCAGTATTTTCGCTCGGATCAATAAATGCAATTTTTCCAACTTCAAAGATTTTGTGAGGATAGACCGCATTGCCGCTCTGGCTTTCTGCCTCAAATAGACTTGCGATGATTGACGGACGAATAAACTGATAGTTTTCGCTCATGGGGTTGGCGATTTCTATGACGTTGCTTTCGTCTACACCCATCTTTGTGATATAGCTTGCTTTTGAACCAAGATAGTTGAAAATCATTTCCTGGTATCCCATACCTGCCATAAGGTTCTTTACTTTGCGGCTGTATTCGGTAATGGGTAACAGACGACCGATGGTAAAATCGCTGGGAGACTGAGGTGTAAAGAAATCCAGGCCCATACCAATCATAACATCTTCAATGACATCAACTTCATGCAAAAAGTCGTTACGATAAGGTGCAGGCTTAACGGTAAATACAGTATCTCCGTCTTTCTGCACAGAACTTACGGTGTTGCCCATGCGTTCAAGTGCTTTGGTAACCTGCTGCACGGTTAAATCAGAACCAAGCTTTTTGTTGATTGCAGTAAGGCGTGCATCGGTGGTTGTCTGGAAGTAATACGGAACCGTTACGTCTTTTCCAAAGCCTGTATCATACGGATGCTGAACGGTTACCGGAAGAATCTGGTATCCTGCATCTGCAAAGTCACAGGCTACAATGTTTGCACTCAGCATCAGGTTTGACATATCGTCGCCGGTAAGTTCAACCAGTAAATCTTTGTCGCCTACCTGAACCTGACCCAGAGTTGCACTGTTGATGATAGGAGCCATACTTAACACTTCACCCTTGTCATCTGTAAAGAGTGGGTATTTTTTAAGACCGTCAAGAATCCATCCGTACTCTTTTCCTTTCGGGTGATTCTGAACAATCTGACGGAGTGTCTGTTTTTGTGTTTCCTGCAGGGGAACAAAACTGTTTTTGTCAGGATCTGCAGCAATGTAATGTGCCGGCCAGACAATATCTGCATTGCGGTACACACCCATACTGATAGACTTACGCTTGCGGCCAAAGTTCCAGCACAGTTTTTCCTGTGTCTGAATGATATCGAGCAGCATGGGGTCATCAATGGGTTTTCCACTGATAACAAAGGCAACCATGTAGGGACGAATAGCTTTAAGTTCCGGATCTACAGTGATAGTGCGCTTTGAGTTGTCAACCGTATGGTTTTTGTCAGAAAGAAAAGCAGAATAGTCGTTATGCTTGCCGCTTTCATATTCGCGCAGACAGCGTGCAATACCACCCGTTGACCACAAGTCTGGACGGTTGGTGTCGTTCAATTCTATTTTGATGACGCGTTTGTCTGCAGGGTCAGCAGCATTTGGTTTTTCATCAAGCTCAGCCTTTCCGCTGGTGAGCTTTTTTTCCAGTGTGTCATAGTCGTAAGTTGTTCCGACAAGATTAAAAAAGAGCTTTTCGTTTACTTCTATTTTTGGCATAAAATCCTCTTAATTCCATTGTAGCGAAAAGAGGCGTTAGTGTCTAGAAAAATGAGAAATTGAGTAAGATACGTCACCTGAGGGACTGTCGGTTTTGGGAAGCAGTTTGTCGAGTGTTTGCTGTACCGCTTCCAGTATATTTTGTTTTGTGAGGGGGACATCCTGTATGGGAAGGACACTGTCGGTATATTCATCCAGATATAATTCATACGGTCGTATGTGCAGAGCCTGAGCTAAAGACATAACGGTTTCGGGACTGGGCCAGGCATCCTGATTTTCAATTTTCCAAACGGTAAGCGGCGTGATATGAGCAATTTCTGCGAGTTTTTCCTGAGAATAGCCAAGAGCGGAACGTTTTTCCCTGATGTTTCGGGAAACCACTTTGCTGATTTCAAGATTATATTTCATGTATCAATTTTATAATGGAACGGTGAATTTTTGAATTTACACGAGATATAGAAAAATTAAAAAATACTATATCGTCAGTATAAATAAAGTGTGGTATAATCAGAAATTGAAAGAGGAGATAGACTATGCCGCAACAGGTTCAAGATTTAAAACGTGCAAAACAGCTGGTAAAAGAACTGCTTTCACTTACTGACGAAGCAATTCATCAGTGTCAGGGAGCCCGATCCTGGGGATTTTTAGATATTTTAGGCGGAAGTACTTTGTCTACGCTGGTCAAGCATGTGAAAATAAGTTCTACAAAAAATGTGCTGGATGACATAAATTACAAAATGCGCGAATTAAAACAGTGCATAAACATAAATAATATGCCCGAAGGTTTTACCGTAAAACGTGGTTTTTTTGCAACGCTGCTGGACTTTACCTGGGATGGATTTATTTCTGACTTGTGGATGCAGAGCAAAATAAAGGGGAGCTTAAACGAATTACAGGAACTTAAATCTAACCTGCTGTCTCTGGATGCACAGTTGAACCGCTAATCTTGTGCAGAACTTAAAAAAACGCTACTATGCAGAAGTATGAAAAATCTGTATCAAAACGGTGAAGCAGTTACGACAACTGTTGTGGCAATCTCAGGGGATACGGTATTCCTTGATCTTGGACTTAAAAGCGAAGGATTTCTGGATAAGGCAGAAGTAACCAAAGAAGACGGAACGCTCAGTGTTAAAGAGGGTGATCCCATAACCGTCTACTTTGTGGGAAGCAGTCACGAAGAACTGCATTTTACGACAAAACTTGCCGGACCTAAAGCGAACAAAGATGTTTTACTGAATGCATTTAAAAACGGTATTCCGGTAGAAGGACACGTTACTCAGGAAATAAAAGGCGGATATGAGGTAATGGTTGGCACAACGCGTGCTTTCTGTCCGTATTCTCAGATGGGATTTCATCAGAAAAAAGAAAGTTCAGAGTATGTTGGTCAGCATTTAACCTTCCGTATTTCTGAATATAAAAACGACGGCCGGAACATTGTGCTTTCAAACCGCATCATCATGGAAGAAGAACACGATGCAGGAATTGAAAAACTGGCAAAGAAGCTGACTGTCGGAACTAATGTTATCGCTACCGTTATTTCTCTTGAATCGTACGGTGCCTTTGTAAATGTTGACGGATTCCAGGCGTTAATTCCTCTGTCAGAGATTTCACATGCACGCGTTAAAGCGGCTTCTGATGTGCTGCAGGTGGGACAGGAAGTAAAGGCTCAGGTAATTAAAGCTGACTGGGCACACGAAAAGGTTTCTTTAAGCATAAAAGCATTAGAGGCAGATCCCTGGGAAGAAGCAGCAAAACAGTTTACTCCCGGAACAAAAACAGAAGGTACGGTTGCCCGCATTGCTGAATTTGGTCTGTTTGTTACGATTGCACCCGGAATTGACGGTTTAGTACATGTTTCAAAGCTGGATGTGGAACGCAACACAAACTTACGCAAAGTGTACCAGATTGGGCAGAAAATACCGGTTATTGTTGACAGTGTAGATTCTGAGCAGAAACGCATTTCGCTTAGCCCTGTGGTTTCTTCAGAAGAGAACGATATTGCAGCAGAATACTTTTCTTCTCAGAAAGAAGATGACGGGGAAACATACAATCCGTTTGCAGCATTGCTTAAGAAATAAGGGGTTTTCCGTCTAATATGGTGCCAGTTAGGGCTCCATCCTGATTATATATCAGTTTGAGCGAAAAAAAGGGTACAGATTGTGTCAGCAGGCGAAGGAATATCTTATCGCCTTCCCACAGGTTGAGGGACAGAAGGTCATCTTTCTGTACCCATTTTAGCTCACCTTCGCTACATTCTATAAGGCTTCCTGAAAAATCAGAACTGGTGTACAGACACATATATTCTGCAGGATGGTCAGCATACACAAAAGTAACTATGCCGCGGAAAGAAAAGCTGTTAAGCGTAAGACCGGTTTCTTCCTTTACTTCGCGGATAAGGCAGTCTTCCGGGCTTTCTGCGTGTTCAAAATGACCGCCGACACCAATCCATTTACCGTGATTTTCATCATTTTGCTTTGTCGTGCGATGCAGCATTAAGTAAGAGTCGTCTTTTTCTATGTAGCAGAGTGTTGTAAGCTGTGATTTCATAGGATCAGTCTGTACCCAATGAAGATTCCTTACGCGATATAAACGCTGTCTCGTCCGTGTGTCTTTGATTTATACATTGTTGAATCTACAAGTTCAAACCAGGACTTTTCGTTTAATCCTTTGTAATAGGCTGCAATTCCAATACTGAGGGTAATGGGCTTTTCCGGTCTAAAGTCATATTGAGTATTTTTAAATTCTGTCCGAAGCTCTTCAACAATTTCTTTTATCTGTTCCAAAGATTCAGGGCCAAACAAAAGCACCATTTCATCTCCACCAAAGCGGAAGGCACGGCGGGAACCTTTCATCTTTCCGCGGATAAGTTCTGCAAGACGGACAAGAACAACATCGCCGGCATTGTGACCGTATACATCATTAACCGTTTTAAAGAGATCTATATCAAGTAATACAAGGTGCGGCGTAAATTCTTTGTTGTGAAACTTTTGAATATACAGTTTCATACAGCTGTCAAGTGCAGTTTTGTTATACAGGCGGGTCATAGGTTCAATGTTCATTTCTTCTATGAGTTCTTGCTGTTTTTTGTATGCATCAAAAATAAAATCAACCTGTTGCTGCTGGGACTTCATGATAAACAGAGAAAGCAGATAGCAGCAGACAATAATGATAACATACACTGTGCAGTTAGCTATCAAAAGTGACAGTTCCATGAAACTGTTTTCTTTAGCCCATAAGAGAATGGCTGCAAGGGAAAACAATCCGACAAACAGAGCCGTTGTGTTAATGAGTTTTTTATCTGCAAAAATAGCTGAAATAAAGATGGAAACACAGGGTAATAGCAGCACTGCAGGGAAATAAAAATGAGAAATGGCAATGTTAGAAGAAATGACCATCAGAGCCATACAGCCGGACCAGTTCTTTTTTGAGGTAGACAGTCGGCGATTGTAGAAAATAAAGGAAACAATTACAGAAATAACGATATTGATAAGAGAGGGAAGAATTACACGCTGTAAAATGAAAGGACCGGGAAGTACAGGGCTTGTTTTTGAGTTAATGAAAACGAAAAACATTGCCACTTCGGTAATAAAAACGACGGCGGTAAAGAACCAGCAGACACGCTGAATTCTGTGATGCCAAGCCTTATATAAATCCGCCTTATAATCGTCAAATTCCATTTAAAAAAGTCCTTTTAACAGTATAGATAACTTTGTGTTTTCTGTCTATACAATGAATTAGAACTTATGCTATACTGTAGGTACAGTTAATGTGGGGATTTATGTACGAGCTTTTTTATCGCACGGAAGTAAACGTAATCTGCTTATTCCTGCTTGCGTGGGTTACCTATCATCTGGTAGCGTCTCAGGATCAGCAGACAAAAAACATCATATTTAAGCGTGTAATGATTTCGTCGGTATTGATTCTTGTTTTAGAGACAATCCAATTTTTAATAGATGGACATACCGGAAAATGGTTCTTTATATTGAACTATTTCCTTTCGTTTACATATCTGATTTTTAATGGTGTAATGGCATATTACTGGTTTGTGTACACCGTGTATCTGGTAACGACTAAAGAAAAACTGCGAACCATTTTAGAATGGACTGCGGCTTTGTCGGTTATTCTGTTTGTGCTGATTCTTGTGGCTTCTGTATTTACAAAGACGGTCTTCTATATTGACGGAGAAACAAATACGTTTGTTACGGGTTCTCTGTATTTTATTCAGGCTATGCTTACCTACGGTCTGTTTACCTCTGCAGCATTTATTGCACTTATGGCGGTAATTCGTAAACAGAAACTTATGTTTTCTCTGGGAACCGTTTTTGTCGTGTTTGTGTGTATGCCGTGTGCAGGCGGAATAGTTCACTGGATTTTCCCCAAGGCAAAAGTAATCTGGCAGCTTTTGGCAATGGGTCAGCTGTTAGTGGTATGCGATTACAAATTCTCGCTTGTTTCAATTGATGCGCTTACCAGTATGAACAACAGGCGCAGTTTTAATTCGCGGATAACACAGATTGCAAATGAAGAATTCTTTGAAGTTAAGCCGACATTGTTTATGATGGATATAAATCTGTTTAAGGAAATAAACGACGGATTTGGACACCCTGAAGGAGATGCAGCCCTTACTCAGACGGCACGGCTTTTAAAAAATGTGTTCAGCAAAAGCGATGCTTTCTTGAGCCGATTTGGCGGTGATGAATTCTGTGTGCTGTATAACTGTCTTGATGCAGAAACAGTAAAACAGCGTGTGTACAAAGCCTTTGATGAATATAATCAGATTTCGGGGAAACCGTATCTTCTTTCTATAAGCATAGGATATGCACAGTTAGTCGGAACAGGAAAAGGTGCAATTGATTCTATGTTAAAGCGTGCAGATCAAGATCTGTATACAGAAAAAAACTTAGCACATAAAATGCTTGACGGAACAATAAAGAAATGAAAAAATTTAAACAGATTCTTACGTATGTTGCGGCCGGTTTACTGCTTGTCGGCGTATTTTTTTATCTGCAGAATAAAGGTTCTGTACAGGATTTAAATGTAACCGCATCAGCAGTAGACACAAACGAAATACAAAATACAGTTGTTCTTGAAAGCAATGAATACGATGACAAAGATTCTGTTACACAGTACATCATCCTGTATAACCACCTTCCTTCAAATTACATAACAAAAGCACAGGCAGAAAAACTGGGCTGGCAGGGCGGCGGTCTTGAAGAATATGCTCCCGGTAAAAGCATAGGCGGTGACCGTTTTTCTAACCGTGAAGGATTGCTTCCTAAACAGAAAGGACGAACGTATACAGAATGCGACATTGATACGCGCGGAAAAAAATCTCGTGGTGCAAAGAGAATTGTATTTTCAAATGACGGTCTGGTTTACTACACCGAAGATCATTATGAATCATTTGAACTTTTGTACGGAGATGAGTAATGGAATTTCATGTTGATGTAAGCACTGTTAAAACGCGCGAGGATTTGCACAAAATGTTAACAGTGGGTTTACCGCTTCCTTCTTACTACGGAAATAATCTTGATGCTCTGTATGATATTCTTACGGAACCGCATGAACAGTGGGATGTAACGTTTACCGGCTGTGCAAATGCAAAGCAGGCATTGGGTGCATACTTTGAAAATTTACGCGAAACCTTTAGCGATGCGACAGAAGAAGGCTGTTCTGTGACAGCAGTCTGGAACGATTAGTTTTGAAGCACATCTACCAGATGAGAACTTGCTCCTAACAGTTCAGGGCGTTCGCAGGTAGAAAGATGGTATTGCATAAACAACTGAAACGTCTGTTCATCCATTGCATTTAATTCGCGGCGTATGTAATCGGAAGGTCCGTCTGCTGCAAAAATTTTTACCCGCTGCAAACTTGTCTGCCGGTTCAGTTCATCAATATCTTCCAGGCGAAGATACGTATACAGTTCATCTTCTGATGCGATTGTATGCCAGTCATCAGTAATTTTTTTATTCTGTACAACTTCCAGAGCATGATTCTGTTTGAAGCAGTAGGTGATGATACTGTAATCATTCATAACGTATGCGGCAAAAATATAACCGCCTTTTTTTGTAACGCGCTTAGCTTCAGAAAATGCAGTCAGCATTTCTTCTTTTGTGTGCAGGTGGTACAGAGGGCCAAAGAGCAGCGTTATATCAAAGGTTGCATCCTTAAGAAAATGCAGATCCATTGCGTTGCCCTGCCAGCAGTTTACTTTTTCATGCTTAGCTTCAAGCACATCTAAATTTCGTTTGACTAATTCTACAGCGGTAACGGTATGACCTTCACGGGAAAGTGCAACAGAATACTTACCGGTACCAGCCCCCACATCCAGTATACTGATTTTTTTGTCAGCCGGAATAAAGTCGTGAATGTATTTGAGAGTGGTAGTAAATTCAACAGTGCCGTGTCTGGTGTCGAGGCGGTGTTCTTCGTTAAACTTGTTGTAGTATTTTTCCAATGCGGTCATGGTTGTATTGTATCAGATTTTGCATTATGCTGAAAGACAGGAGTAAATCGATGGAAATAAAAAAAAGCCGCGTGCTTTCTTTTGTAATGATTCTGTGGATATATGCTGTTGCAGGTGCACTTGCTTTGTTGTGTTATGATTCATTTTCTCTGCGACTGCCTTTTTATTTGAATGTATTTGTATGTGATGTAATAGCAACTGCCGTTGTGTTTTTGTTCAGTGTATTGTTTGCAAATGCGTCTGTGTATGATCCATACTGGAGTGTACAGCCACCGTTTATTTTGTGTGCATTTGCTTTCGCGAAAGAATTAAATACCGGAAGACTTTTGATTCTGATTGCTGTTTTAATCTGGGCAATCCGGCTTACCGGTAACTGGGCTTACACATTCAAAAACTTAGAACATCAAGATTGGCGTTATACTCAACTAAAAAATCAATCTGGAAAATTGTATCCACTGGTAAACTTTTTTGGCATTCATTTGTTCCCCACAATTGTTGTGTATGCTTGTGTTTTGCCAGCAATGTTTGTGTTTAACGAAGAATTTTCTTTTAGTGGAAGAGCGCAAATACTGTGTATTGCAGGCTGTGCAATATGTGTTCTTGCGGCACTGCTTCAACTTGTTGCAGATACACAAATGCATGCATTTAGAAAGAATAAAGAAACGGGATTTATTCGATACGGATTGTGGAAGTATTCACGACATCCAAACTATTTAGGCGAAATTCTTATGTGGTGGGGAGTTGCTCTTGCTGCTATAGGTTTGCTGGGATTTAGATGGTACTTTATTTTTGGTGCAGGTTTAAACACACTGATGTTTTTGTTTATCAGTATACCGCTTGCAGAAAATCATCAGGCATCACGGAAGCAGGGGTTTGCTGAATACAAAAAACAAACGCGCATGCTGCTTCCGCTGTATAAGCGTCAGTCGTCAGACGCAGAAAGATAAAGCTGTTTGAAAGAAAAAGAAAGAAACTCTTCTTCGGTAACGCCATAGAGAGCAAGAAGAAGTGCTTCTTTTTTCTGTATGATAGAAATAATTCCGGTAACGCTTATCCACAGATAAAACACTGCCTGCTGAGGAGTTTTTGCAGTAAACAGTTTTGTAAGATGATTTTCACTCATTGCCTGATACAGGGTGTCACTGAGTGTTTGTGCTTCTTTTAAAATCTCTTTGTACAGAGGCGGTGTTTTTTCGTTATATGGAACACCAAAGTACTGAAGCATACGGCTGTAGCAGACAGGATTTTTTTTGCTGACTTCAACGAACATATTGCAGACAGCAATAAAACAGTTTTCTTTTCCCGTCTTGCGGGCAATCAATTCTCTGATACGGCTGATAATGTCCCTCAGCTGATTGAGAAGCAGAGTATCAAGCAGCACTTCTTTGCTTTCAAAATATGCATAGAAGGTTGCTTTACTTAACTCTGCCTTTGCAGCAATATCATTCACCTTTGTTTTTTCAAATCCGTTCTGTTCAAACAGACTTGTTGCCGCAGTGAGTATGCTTTGCCTGATAATTTCTGACTTTTTTCTCTATTCATTCATTTTACTGAAGTTTAAAGCTTCCAACCTCTTTTGATATATTATTCAGGTTTTCTTTGTTTTCTGTAGAAGCCGTATTTACTTCGGTAACTGCAGTAATAATTTGTTGAGCACCCTCTGCCATACCTGTCATAGATTCGTTGATTTCTTCAGTAACATTTGCAAGCAATGTCATTTCGTTTGCAACTTCATTACCACAAGAAGTAATTTCTGCGGAACCTGTCTGAACAGCTGCCGTTGTTTCGCGGATTGTTTTTATAGAATCAAGTACCTGAGAGCTACCTGCTGACTGTTCTTGCATTGCACTCATGATAACTTTTTCCTGATTCTTAACGGTGTCTGTCAGTTTGTAAATAATGCTGAACTGTTCTTGTACTTCGGAAGTACCAGAACTAATTTCGCCAATTGCATTCTGAAGTTCCAAAAGTTGACCGTTAATGCGTTTACCCTGAGTATTTGACTGTTCTGCCAGTTTACGAATTTCGTCTGCAACAACCGCAAAACCTTTACCTAACTCGCCTGCATGTGCTGCTTCGATTGCTGCGTTCATAGCAAGAAGGTTTGTCTGCTGGGCAATGCTCTGAATAATTTTTGTTGCATCCAAAAGACCTGCAGATTTTTCAAGAATACTGCGAGCTTGGTTAACAGAAGTATCAATTTTTGCGCGACCGTTTTCAGATTCTGTGCTTAAGCGTTCAACAGTGTCGGCGTTGCGTCCCAGAATATCTGTAACGGAACGAATGTTTGCAACCATTTCTTCAACAGCAGCAGATGATTCAGTAAC
This sequence comes from uncultured Spirochaetaceae bacterium, assembly GCA_902766125.1. Classification (GTDB taxonomy): domain Bacteria; phylum Spirochaetota; class Spirochaetia; order Treponematales; family Treponemataceae; genus Treponema_D. The sequence goes on from CACXCG010000022.1 coordinate 15,491, forward strand.
ACTTGAAGACTGCAAAATAACTTGTTCTTCCAAAGTCTTAATGTTTTGAACCATAGTCTGTGTTGTGGCCTGTGCTTCTTCAACACCTGCAGCCTGGTTGGTAATACGCTGTTTGATTGATTCAATGCTTGCAACAATCTGAGTAATCGTTGCAGAAGTCTGTGTCATTGAAGTAGACAGTTCACCTGCAGACTTGTTGGAAATATCAACTGACTTGTTGATTGCGGTCAAAAGTTCGCGTGTTGTGTCATAGAATTCATTCAAGTCGTTAATGAGCATACCAAATTCATCACGGCTATGAACAGGAAGCGGTTTACTGGTGTAGTTACGCTGAACAACTAAAGCAGTAAAGTCAGTAATTTCTTTAATGCGTTCAGTAATACCGCGGATAAGTAAGAAGACATCAAAGATAGTAATAAGTTCTGCAAGAATACCTATGGGAAGCATTTTTGTTTCAAACAAAATGTGGTTAGGAATTTCTGCATTAAGTGTAACCAGCATAGGAGAAACAGAAATAAAAACCAAACCAGTACAAGCAAAGAAAATAACCAAAATGTTACGAACAATCAGAGGCAGTGATTTGTATTCAGTTTTGAACTGCAACTTTGAAAGATTGTGTTCCATTTGCTGCATGAAAATAATGTAAGGACTTAATGCAAAAAGGAATGTTGTTGCAATACAAACAAAGGCAATTGCGGCAGGGTCATAGGGAATTCCTGCCATGCGAAGTCCAAGAGAAATAAGAGCTATGTTAACGAATCCGACTGCAACGCCATAGAGCATGTACCTGGTTTCAAAGTTTTTTACTGTCTTATTCACAAAAGCAATTGATTCTTCGGTACTATTTAGCGAAAAGATTTTTCTTACCGTAATGTTGTAATAGATAACAGGTATGACAACTCCAAACAAAGCTATTCCACTTAAAAAGATGGGATTAGTAAGCAGTGCAAGGAACTGCATTAGGCTCAACTCTCTAATAAACGCAAGAATAGGACCGTTTAAAATCCCTGGTAAAATACATACAAGCATGTAAAATACAAACACGCGTTTGGGAAACTTAGAGATTATAGGTGTTTCGTTAGGCATAGTCTCCTCCATAACTGATTATCGGTATAATATGTAAATTTCAATACTGAACTCAGAGTCCATTTTAGCACGAAATATAGATTTAGGGAAGATATTGTTTTTGAATGTGTCTGAGCGAATCCAGCATGCGCTGCTTTGTTTCAAGATTACTTTCAGTTAAGAATTCGACTTTTTTGCGTGCTTCTTTACGGCCTGAGTTCTCCTGATACGTGCAGGTGCAGGTTGTGGTGAGGTAGCCGCGTTCTTCGCAGTGCTGCTTTATGACATTTTCTCCGGCGTAGTACAGCGGACGAATGACGGTAAGCGGGAATTTTTCGTACTGCATAAGAGGCGGCATGGTTGAAAGTACCCCTTTACGCAGCATGTTCATCAGGAGCGTTTCAAGAACATCGTCCAAGTGATGGCCTAAAGCAAGCTTATTGTAGCCGTTAGCAAGGGCGTAATCTTTCAGTTCTGTGCGGCGGCGGGTAGAACACCACCAGCAGTTCATTTTGTGGCTTTCTTTAAGCCGTGCAAGTACCGGTATTTCCAGGGGGACTACATCGATATTCCACTTAGAAAAAAGCTGCTTCTGTTCTTCGGATAGGGGGGGAGTAATTTCTGTCTGAACATGGACTGCGGTAAACATAAAGTTTTCGTTGGGACGCTTAATGCGCTGTGAAAAATACTCTAACAGTGCGGTTGAATCTTTGCCGCCGGACACACCGATTAAAATACGGTCATTGGGCTGGATGAGTTTATAATCAAAGATTGCTTTATCTATCATGCTGAACAGAACAGGCTGCGACATAAAATCAGTATAGAATAAATTTGCAAAAAAAAACAGACCCGCCGGAATGACGGGCCTGCAGTGTTAACACAAAGTGTTATAAAAAACTATTGCAGTTTGGGGTAGCGGTTAAAGTAATCTTTTACTTCTTTTGCTACAACACCGCTCAGAACGATCAGAGAGATACAGTTAGGAATAGCCATCAGACCGTTTGTGATATCTGCAATGGTAAATACCTGTTTTACGGTGAAGTAAGGTCCGATTGCAATTGCAACAATGTACAGGATGCGGTAAACCATAACATACTTCATCTTACCGTTTGCAAGGTATTCAAGACATTTTTCTGAGTAGTAGTCCCATCCCAGAATTGTGGTGAATGCAAAGAATGCAAGACACAGCATCAGCAGGAACTGAACAGAGATTCCGTCACCGCCTAAGTCGAAAGACAGAGCGTTTGCAGTCAGTTCTACACCCTGCCATCCGTTTGCCTGATACTGAGCAAAGAATTCGGGGTTAAGAAGTGCAAGAACGATAGCAAGACCAGTCATAGTACAAACGATAAGAGTATCGATAACAGTACCGGTCATGTTAACCAGACCCTGTTCAACAGGTTCAGTTGTCTGTACCGGAGCTGCAGCGATAGGAGCAGAACCTAAGCCAGCTTCGTTACTGAAGATACCGCGTGCAATACCTTTCTGCATTGAGTCTGTAATCTGTTTAAGAGTCCAGCCTACTGCACCACCAGCAATTGCCTTGAACCCGAAAGCACTCTTGAAGATAAGCGCAAATGCTGCGGGAATGCGGGTTGCATTCATGATGATGACTGACAGGCCCAGGAAAACGTAGATGATAGCCATTGCAGGAACGATTTTTTCTGCAACTTTAGAAATGCGTTTCAGACCGCCGATGATAACGAGAGCTGCACAAACGGTTACTACAATACCACCGATGACAGTTGCCCAGGTGTAGGAAGTTTTACCAATTGTGAAAGCGATGTTAGAACTGTTGGGGTCGAAAGCCATGTTAACAGCAGAAGTAATACCGTTGATCTGAGTCATGGTACCAATACCTAACAGACCTGCAAGTACGCCGAAAATTGCAAACAGAACTGCGAGCCACTTCCATTTGGGGCCCATACCTTTTTCGATTGTATAGAACGGACCGCCTAAGACATGTCCATCGGGTTTAATTTCGCGGTATTTGATTGCGAGCATACATTCAGCGAATTTTGTTGCAGTTCCCAGAATTGCGGCAACCCACATCCAGAACAGAGCACCTGCTCCACCGGCTGCGATAGCGGTTGCAACACCAACAATGTTACCGGTACCGATTGTTGCAGACAGTGCAGTACACAGTGCAGAAAAGCCTGAAAGTTCTCCATGACCTTCGTTCTTTTTGAAAATCTGCTTGAATGCACGGCCCAGCTTGGTAAACTGGATTCCACGGGCGCTGAAGGTAAGAATAAGACCCGTTGCAAGAATGAGTACGATGGTAGGAATGCCCCATACCACGTCATCAATTTTGTTAAGGATTTCGTTAAACATTGACGTATCCCCTTAGAAAAAAAATAGAGCGAACAAATGCCACATGACATTTACCCGCTCTCTGGAAGTGGTTAGAACTTTTCTTTTGGAAATGCCCTGTCCTCTTTACCTGAGATTTCAGCTTTGCAGCCTAACCCTTCGGTGTTCCATCCGGTATGATGGAAACTCTCCAGAGAATTGCCACCCGACCGCTGCCGTGCGACAACGTGTAAAAAATACCATATTATGCCAGATTGTGCAAGGGAGGCCAAATTTTTGTTGCGGATACCGCATTGTAGTGTATAATTTACAGTACAACACAGTAATGTAGTACTTGCAGCATTAGTTATTGGTCTTGCATTCGCTGCATGTGGCGGGTTCTGCAAATTGGGAAACAATTACTCGTACGGGTGGCCTTACATTACCACGCCGTCGTTAGCATAAAAAAAGGCGGAGGTTTGTCCTCCGCCTTAGCATTTACAACAAGTCTTTAGAAAAACCGCTACTTCTTCTTGTGGTTTTCTTCCTTTTCCTTTTCAAAATAGCTGTCAAATTCCTTGTCTTTTTCCGTGTACTCGTTGGCACGTTTCATATTGTCCCATTCCGTAGACGCATCTGACGGTCTGTCGGGCATGATGAGTGCTGCCAGAATGTATAACACAATTCCCGGAAAGCCGAACGAACAGCAGGTAAGAACCGCCCACAGTATGCGGATCAGTGTCGGATCTACATTGAAGTAGTCTGCAATTCCTCCGCACACGCCTGAAATTTTCTTTTCTGATGATTTGTACAGTCTCTTGGTCATTTTATTGTCTCCTCTATACCGGCTTATTGAGCCATATTGATTTTAATGCTGCCCATGCCGCAGTTTACAGAAAAATGATTTTCTTTCTGTTCTGTGCATGCAAGGGTTCCTAAACCGTCTTTCTTTATGTCGTTAAACCGGATTGAACCCAGTCCAACTTTTCCCTCAATAGAGTAGTCCGTCGGGTTACCCGTCAGAGAAAGCGAAATGTTACCCATACCGCAGTCTATTTTTACTAAGCGTTCTACGCTGCCGGTAAACTCAAGATTTCCCACTCCACAGCGAAGTATTGTCGCACCGCTTTTGACGTTTCCTAAGATCAGGTTTCCTGCTCCTACATCAATCTGACTGCGGGTAGCCGTAAGCGAAACATCCTTTGTTCTGAAATAACCGGCGCCAATGTGTAAGCGAAGCGAGTCAAGTTCAGCATGGGATGGAACTTTTATCAGAATGCGCGGGTGATTTGCTTCGTTTTTATCCTTGTGTTCCCAGAAGTTAATGTTGGGAAACTTGCGCAGGTTTTCAATGGAAAGCGTTCCAAACGGAGACAGACCGCAACGGATTTCTCCCGGTAACAGTCCGCGGTATTCCACAGAAAAACAGTCACCCGTCGTCATGACAATTTCTGCAGTTCCCAGAGAAATATCCAGGCTGCGTACTTCGTCTGCACTGAACGAATCATAAGACCCGTCTTCTGCATCATTTTTCTTACGCTGCTTTACTTCAGGTACGGTTGCAAACTTGCTTACGATAGTTTGTGCCAGTTCCTGAGGTGAGCCAAATTCCTTGAACACTTCCTCATCGTTGTCTGCGTCATCAAAGTAGCCCCGGTAATACTCCAGAGCTTCTTCCTGCTCTTCAACACTCAGATTGCGCAACTCGTATTTCAATTCATTAAGATACTGCTGCCGTGTCATTCTTGTTCTCCAAAAAATAAGCTGTTTACTTTACTGCAATATTCCCGCCAGTCGTTACGGTAAGAATTTAATTCTTCCATACCCTGAGCGGTAATTTTGTAGTACCGCCTGTTACGCCCAGAAAACTCCTGGTCGTATGTTTCCAGAAGACCGCCCGTCTGCAGGCGCCGCAGCACCGGATAGAGCGAGCTTTCCGAAACGTCCAGAACACTTCGGACATCCTGCGTTATCTTGTACCCGTATGTTCCGTTGGTTTCGCGCGCAACAACCGACAGAACAACCGCATCAAGCAACGAGGAGCCTGTGTTGAACATCATACGCACCTCCTCTAGCAGTTATAATATCATTCTCTGATTGATAATATACGGCAAATAGTATTATATGTCAAGTAAATTCGCCGGAATTTGCAGAATTTTTCAGGTCAGAGTATACTTTCACTATGATTCTTTCTATTGTCGTATACGTACTGTTTGCAGCCCTGATTGTCTGGGGCGGTAAATTTGCAGGATTCAGGGATACTGAATTTTATGAGGATTCTTTTTCGCTTGATGTCACTAAGTCACTTCGTGGTATAGCAGCCTTTGGAATCATACTTCATCACATTGCTCAGAACGAACTGTTTCAGCAGACAGAAACGCTTTTCCTGTTCCGTGATGCAGGAGTCCTGTTTGTTTCAATTTTCTTCTTCTGCTCAGGATTCGGTCTTATTAAAAGCATGCAGTCAAAACCCGGCTATTTTAACGGATTCATCAAAAAACGCATTGTTAAGACGCTTGTAATTCCGTTTTACATAAGTGTTGCCCTGTACGCAGTCTTCTGGCTTGCAATCGGACAGAAATTTGAACCTTTGGAGTGGGTCTGCAACCTGACCGGTATTTCGCTCATAAACGAATATGCGTGGTATCCGGTAACCGCTGCAATTCTGTACCTGATGTTCTGCCTCCTGTTCAAAAAGGGAACGCATCAAAAGCTCAGTTATATTCTTATGGCGCTGTTTATTCTGGCACTGGGAGTTTTATTCTGTTTCCGCGGACATTCAGTCTGGTGGATGGGAGAGCGTACCCAGTGGTGGCAGCAGGATAAGATGTTCTGGTTCTCCGGAGAATGGTGGGTTAACACGTGTCCTGCATTTTTTATTGGAATGATATTCGGCCGATACGAAACAAATATACGCACCTGGTTTATGAGAGGATACTGGTTCAAACTGATTCCGCTTCTTGTGCTTACCGTGTATGCCGCTGGTGTTAATGCTGCAGGTCAGACTGCATTTGGTTACTGGTCAGAGTATATGAGACCGGGTCCAGGCATAACCGACAAACTGTTGACGTACCTTTGCCAGATTCCGTACTGCATGTTATTCTGCGTAAGCATTTTTGTTGTCATGTTCAAATATCATAGCGTTAATCCGGTAACGCGCTTTTTTGGCAATATGTCTTTAGAAACCTATCTGATGAACTACATGGCGATTGTAGGATGCAGCATTATTCTTTTGCGTCAGCATACCGAACTGTACCGTGCGCTGTACACGGCGGCAGTGGTAGCGGCAACCATACTGCTTGGACTTTTGTTTAAGTTTTTGTGCAATTGTGCAATGCATAAAAAAACGCTACACTGAGGTCATGGAACAGTATAAAACGCAATTCATTGACTTTATGGTGTCATGCAATGTTCTTAAGTTTGGGTCATTTACCCTTAAGAGCGGCAGACAGTCACCTTTTTTTATGAATGCAGGTGCGTATGTTACCGGCAGTCAGCTTGCACAGCTGGGAGAATTTTATGCACAGGCAATCCACCAGAATTTTGGTGATGATTTTGATGTCCTGTTTGGTCCTGCATACAAGGGTATTCCCTTAAGCGTTACCACTGCAATCGCATACAGTAAGCTGTACGGCAAAGAAGTAAAGTACTGCTCTAACCGTAAGGAAGTAAAAGATCACGGTGCAGACAAAGGAATGCTTTTGGGTTATGAACTCAAAGACGGAGACCGTGTTGTCATCATTGAAGACGTAACCACATCCGGAAAATCAATCGAAGAAACCTATCCTGTGGTAACAGGTGCTGCAAATGTAACGGTAGTAGGTGAAATTGTAAGCCTTAACCGCGAAGAACGTGCTCCCGACAGCGACATGAGTGCACTTGATGCCATAACGCAAAAGTACAAGTTCCCCGCAAAAGCAATTGTTTCCATGCATGAAGTGGTAGAACATCTGTACAAACCTCAGGATCCGTCTGCTGTCATCTCTGATGCCCTTAAAGCTCAGATTGATGCCTACTATGCAGAATGGGGTGCTCGTAAGTAAATATTCGTTCAGGAGGAATATATGAAAACCGTAAAAAAACTGGTAGCAGCATGTGCGTTGCTGTGTGCAATGGGTTCAGTGTTTGCCATGGGTGCAAAAGATGCCTCTAGTGCAACAAGTGCTAACCGCATTGTCTCTCTTGCTCCCGCTAACAGCGAGATTCTGTGTGCAGTAGGTGCATACGATCAGATTGTTGCCCGTACCGACTTCTGTGATTTCCCTGCAGAACTGAGCAAAAAGCCCAGCGTTGGTGGCTTTGACGGAAAAACCGTAAGCGTTGAAACAATTCTTGCCTATCAGCCGGACTTTGTATACGGAACCAGCGGAATGCATGATTTCTTAAAACAGCCGCTCGAAGCTGCAGGAATTACGCTCTATCTTTCAAAGGCAGATACCGTAGAAGCAGTCATTGCCGAAATCCGCAAGATTGGAAAAATAACCGGACATGCAAAAGAAGGTGAAGCAGTTGCATCAACAATGGAAAAAGAACTTGCTGCAATAAAGAAAGCTGTTTCAAAGCAGACAAAGCCGACGGTGTATTATGAAGTGTGGGGAAATCCGTACATGACCGTTGGAAACAAATCCTTCATCAATGGAATTATTCAGGCTGCAGGCGGAACAAACATCTTTGCTAACGTAGACGGTGACTATCCCATGATAAGCGAAGAATCTGTCATTGCACAGAATCCGCAGTTTATCATCATTCCCAACATGAACGGAGAAACAAAAAAGAGTATTTCTTCCCGCCGCGGATGGTCTGGCATTCAGGCTGTTAAAGACGGCAATGTATATTTTATTGACAGCGATGTATACTCTCGTCCGGGACCACGCGTAATCGAAGCAATTAAAAACATTGCGGGCATTCTGCATCCCGATGTTACCTTCTAATTTAACTTGATGAATAAAAAACGTGTTGTACCTGCAATAGCTCTTCTGATTGTGCTTCTATGCTTAGCGATAATTTTTTCGCTTGTATTCGGAGCACAAAAGCTGAGCGTTGCAGAGTTATTTGAAAACAGTCAGACTTTTTCTAAAACCATTCTTTTACAAATCCGTCTTCCCCGAACAATTCTTGCACTGGCTGCGGGTATTCTGCTTGCGGGAAGTGGTGCTGCATTCCAGTTGTTTTTCCGTAATCCGCTTGCTGAACCTGGCATACTGGGCATTTCCGGTGGCGCTTCTTTAGGTGCAGTCTTAGGCGGATGGATTGGCGGTGAAGTAGTGCTTGCGCATGTGCTTAGTCCCATAAACACGGGAGCGTTTTTAGGTGCACTTGGTGCAGGATTTTTAGTAACTGTTCTTTCGGGTCGTCGTACCGGACCTTCTGCTACAACTGCATTACTGCTGTGCGGTGCTGCGTTAGGTTCTCTGTATTCTGCATTTATTGCAATCATTTTATCCGCTCGTCGTGAACAGCTGCATGTCATGTACATCTGGATGCTGGGAAGCTTTAGTGGCCGCGGATGGACTGAAGTATTTTTTATAGCGTTACCGGCAACGGTTTCTGTTATTCTTTTGCTCTTGTGCGGCCGACAGCTGGATCTGCTTACCTCTGGCGAAGAAACAGCCCTTTCTCTGGGAGTTGAAGTTAAACGGCTTAAACTTCTGGTTATGATTGCAGGAGCGTTTGCCTGTTCTGCTGCAGTGTGTGCCGGCGGAACCATTGGCTTTGTGGGACTGATTGCACCTCATATTATCCGTAGAATTTTCGGGTCAAAAGCACGGGCATTAATTCCGCTTTCCATGCTTACCGGCGGTATTCTGCTTTTAGTAAGCGATACGGTTGCCCGGCTTGTCATAGCACCTTCAGAAATACCTGTGGGAACAATCCTTACGCTTTTGGGTGCTCCTTTCTTTATTTCGCTTATCTTTTCCAGCAGGGGGTTGCGTAATGGACAGTAAACCGCTTGTTACCGCGCAAAATCTTTCTGCCTGGTGGAATAAAGAACAAGTTGTACGGGACTGTACGCTTTCTGTCTCTGCAGGTGAAGTTGTCTGTCTGTGCGGGCCCAACGGCTCAGGAAAGTCTACTTTGCTTACCGCCCTTGCCGGAATAGAGCTTTCAACGCTCAGTGTAAAGGGTCAGGTGCAGATTATGGGTGCAGATATACAATCTGTACCCAAAAAACAGCTTGCCTGCATGCGTTCTTATCTGTTGCAGCACGAAGAACATGCCTGGAACTACACCGTCCGCGATACCGTTCTTATGGGACGCTTTTGTCACACAAAGTTAGATTCAGCATACTCTGAGCACGATTTTATGGTGACAGATGATATACTAAAAAGGGTACAGATTGATCACCTTGCTGAGCGCAGTATATTCAGTCTGTCGGGCGGAGAAGCACAAAAAGTCCGGATTGCACGGTCTCTTGCCCAGGAACCTTCTGTCCTCCTGTTAGATGAACCGCTTGCCGGCTTAGATTTTTCGTATCAGGAAGAACTGATGCACCTGTTACAGACGCTTGCTCACGAAGAACAAAAAGCAGTTTTAGTATCTGTGCATGACCTGAATACCGCTGCCCGCTTTGCCGACCGTATCATTTTGTTACCCAAGCTTGAACCCTGTTTTTCAGGTACAGTTTCTGAGCAAATGGATACAGATGCCTTGGAACGCACCTATGGGTACAGATTTGGTTCTTTTGAACACCCTGTTTATCACTGTCCTCAAGTGTACACTATTTCCCTATAGCCTTCTTAAACTGAGTTTCATACAGTTCTGTGTACATGCCACCAGCTTTAACTAATTGATTGTGCTGTCCTCGTTCTGCAATAATTCCGTCTTTTATAACTAAGATTTCATCTGCTGCAAGAATTGTAGAAAGGCGATGGGCAATCAAAATGCTTGTGCGTGATTCTATAAGTGGTTCAATAGCTTCTTGAATTTTTGCTTCAGAAATGGAATCCAAAGCGCTCGTTGCTTCGTCAAAAATTAAAAGAGCGGGATCTTTAAGTAAGACTCGTGCAATGGAAATGCGTTGTTTTTCTCCGCCCGAAAGTTTTAGTCCTCGGTTTCCAACAAGTGTATCTAAACCTTCTGTCTGGTTTTGCACAAAGTCCCATATATTTGCTTTTTTACAAGCCTCTACCATTTCTAGTTCACTCGCATCTGGTTTTGCATACAAAAGATTGTCTCTAATTGTTCCGTTAAATAAATATGTTTCTTGGCTTACAATGCCTATGTTTTGTCGTAAGTAGGTAAGGTCAAGAGAACGCACATCAATTCCATCGAATAAAACACAACCCTTTTCAACATCATACAGTCGTGGAATTAAATTAATGAGCGTGCTTTTTCCTGAACCCGAAGGTCCAACAATAGCAATACAGTCTCCGCTTTTAAGAGAAAAGTTTATGTCTTTCAAAATAATTTTATCGGCATTGTACGAAAACTGAACATGTTCAAATGTTACTTCTCCATTTGCTTCTTTTTGGGGAATAAGAGCATTCTCTGCATTTTGAATTTCAACAGGCATATCAAAGTAGTCAAAGATTCTCGTAAACAAAGCCATAGAACGAATCCAGTCAACTTGAATGTTTAAAAGCTGATTTACTGGACCGTACATTTTTCCCAAGAGAGCAACAAATACGGTAATGTCACCAACACTCAGCGTTGAATCATAACGCATAATTAACAGTCCACCTACTAAGTACAAAAGCATAGGTCCAATACTTGCAAAAGTTGACAATGCAACTCTAAACCACCGACCAGCCATGCCTTCTTTGATGTTAAGTTTTATCATGCGACCATTTACTTCTTTGTAGCGTTGATATTCAACATCTTCTTTACAAAACAGTTTTACTAAAAGTTGACCGCTTACCGAAAGTGTTTCGTTGAGTATGCCGTTTATTTCATCGTTACAAGCTTGTGCTTCTCGAGTAAGGCTCCAGCGTGTTTTTCCTGCGTTACGAGTGGGAATCATAAACAGTGGAATAATCAAAATGCCAACGCCTGCAAGCATCCAGTTTTTTTGAAACATTGCAACCAGTGCAACTATAAGTGTAATAGAATTTGAAATAATGCTTGTAAGCGTTCCCGTAATTATTTGCTGAACTCCAGAAATGTCGCTGGTCATACGAGTAATAATATCACCCTGATTACTGCTTGTAAAAAAACGTTGAGACATGTGTTGCAAGTGTCGGTACATTTTGTTACGCATGTCAAAGGTAATGTGTTGGGCAATCCATGTGTTTAAATAACTTTCTGCAACACCAATTAAGTTGGCACCTAAAGTAACTGCAAGTGACAAAAGAATTAGTGTAATAAGGGCTTTCATGTTGCGGCCAATCAAACCATCATCAATAATTTTTCCCGTAAGGATAGATGGAAGCAAAGTGAATACTGAAGAAACAAGAAGACACACTAAGACAAGAGAAAATTGTTTCCAATAAGGCACTAGATATGAAAAAACTCGTTTTAACAGAGCGCCTGTTACTTTTGGTTGATTAGCTTTTTCTTCTTCGGTCAAAAATCCGGGACCCATTCTTCCGCCCTGTGGTGGCATAGCTAACCTCCTACAATTGATTAGATTGTTTTAAGTGTACTGCTTTTTTTGTGGTGTGGATAGATTCAGTTAATTTTGATATACTCTCTTGTATGCAAGTGCATAAGCTTGATGCAGAAGAAAAAGGAATTCTCAGAACAACGGTAGATATGGCATGGCCGGCAATACTGGAATCTTTTTTTGTCGCCTTTGCAGGTCTGGTCGATTCGTACATGGTCAGTTCCCTGGGAGCAAATGCAGTTGCAGCAGTCGGCTTAACCATGCAGCCCAAATTTTTAGGACTGTCGCTTTTCTTTGCACTTAATCTTGCAATCTCTGCACTGGTGGCACGCCGCTTTGGCGAACAGAAGCGCCGTAACGCAAACGAAGTGCTGGTTACCTCGCTAATCTTTCTTTTGATTGCAGCAGTTGTGCTGAGTGTTGTTTTTGTTGTGTTTGCATCTCCGCTCATGCACTGGTGCGGCTCTACAGAAGACACACATGACATGGCAGTCCTGTATTTTCAGATTGTTATGGGCGGCATGATTTTTAACTGTCTGCAGATGGGCATAAATGCAGCTCAGCGTGGTGCCGGTAACACGCAGATCACCATGCGGACAAATGTTGTATCAAATGTAATCAACATTATTTTTAATTACCTTCTGATTGGCGGTCACTTAGGATTTCCTGCGCTTGGTATTTTAGGTGCAGCACTTGCAACCGTGCTGGGAACTGTTGTTGCCTGCGTTATGAGCATTGTGTCTGTTTGTAAACCGAATTGCTTTGTCTGTATTCCGTATGTACTGAGCGAAAAAATAAAGGCTTCATCGGCAGCATTTAAGTCGCTGGTGCAGGTTGGTTACAGTGTGTTCTTTGAGCAGATACTTATCCGCATAGGATTTTTACTTACTGCAGTTATGGCAGCAGATCAGGGAACCAGTGCAATGGCAGCTCATCAGGTTGGAATGAATCTTTTGGGATTAAGCTTTTCGTTTGGTGACGGACTTCAGGTAACGGCAGTTGCACTTATCGGACGCAGCTTAGGACAGGGCAAACCAGATTTAGCAAAGCGTTACGGCCTTACCTGCAGAATCTTAGGCGGAATAATTACGGTGATACTTGCGGTTATCTATTTTGTATTTGGTAAACCGTTGTTTGCACTCTTCTTTGCGGAACCGGATATTGTCGAAATCGGAAAGAGCATTTCTTATGTCATCATTTTTGTTTTGTTCTTCCAGATTGCACAGGTTATCTACATGGGTTGTCTGCGTGGAGCAGGAGACACGCTGTTTACCGCAATTGTTTCTGCAATCAGTGTGACTATAATTCGTACTGCAGGTTCTTACATCTGCGGATATGTACTTGGCTGGGGAATTATCGGAATATGGATGGGTGTTCTTGCAGATCAGGCATCACGGTTTATCTGCAGTTCACTCAGGTTCAAAACAGGCAAATGGGTTCAGATAAAAATATAGGTGACGCGGATGATAAAATCAATCTTCTGGCTTATTCTTGTTCCCGCACTGCTTCCTGTCTTTCTGGTGTTCTGGTATGTGTACAGCAAAGACAAATACGAACGCGAACCGCTGTCTCTTGTTTTAAAGACAATGTTTTTCGGTGCACTGTTTAGTCCTGTATGCATTCCCATAGAAAATCTTTTTGATTACATCATATCGTATTTTTTTGGGTATGATGCACTGCTGTATGATTTTATAGAAAACATAGTTGGTGTTGCCGTTGTTGAAGAGCTTGTAAAGTTTGCAGTTCTTATGATTTTTATCTGGAAGAATGAAAACTTTGATTACCGCTATGACGGAATTGTGTATGCCGTTTCTGCTTCTCTTGGATTTGCCGCATTGGAAAATGTGCTCTACATAGTGCACTTCGGAACCGGTGTTTCTATAGGACGTGCAGTATTTTCTATTCCCGGACATGCAGCGTTTGGAGTGTTCATGGGATTCTATTTGTCGCGCGCAAAACACTGGCACTTACGCGGAATATGGTTCTTAAAAATCGTAGCCCTGCTGTTTTGTGTTGCCATACCGGTAGCCATTCACGGAATGTATGATTTCCTGCTTTCTGATACCGCACAGGAAAGAGGCTGGCAGAATGCATTCTATGTGTTTGTGCTTATTCTTGACTGGCTTGCCTGCCGTATCATCCGCCACGAATTCCGCAGAGACCGTCCACTGGGAAGATAAAAAAACCGCTTCCGTTTAGGGAAGCGGTTTGTGCTGGTGTTAGTTTCTGCCTACAGATACGAATATTTAAAAGCTGTTAGCAATCACGTCCGTTCTGCTTAAAAAATAATTAAAAAAAGTCTCTCCCTACAAAGAAGAGAGTTGTTTGTGTATCAGTTCCATTCGATATAGTTAATGATTTTGTCGTTTCATTAAAACTGATATTCCATGTCATATATTCATTCGGTATGCTGTCTTCAAGATAACTATCGAAAGTAAAGGTTGTATAATTTGAATTAAAAGAACCATCTCCGCTTGCACTGTCAGTTCCTGGAATATCAACTCTTAGCCCTCCTGCTCCCCCCGGAGTTTGATAAAGTTGAAGAAATTCACCGTCATCATTTTCCCATCTGCTATAACTTTCTTGTTCATACCAAGGCTTGCTTGTGTCATATACCGAGTTTCCTTTTATCCATAAATTATTCTCGTATGTTGTATAACTATCATTCGTTTTGTTTTCTATGCAGTAAGAATAAGTATGTGTTGATGAAAATCTTTCGTGAATATAACGATTGTTTGAATTAATTTCTTCTCTCATGTGTGCATCAACTATTCCAATAGTAGTATCTGTATATGAAGCAGAAATGTGATCAAGATCCCATTTCCATTGACCAACGCAGTGGTCACACCATCTTTGTACAGCGGCATTTTTTTGCTCAGTACTAAGCGCTCTTGCCTGTTCTAAGGTTGTTATGCCCTCTCCAAAATATTCTCCAGGATTTTCTTCATTCCACTCGAACTCTCCTATATAATTAAGAACTTCATCTTCTGTGGTAAGATGAAGATATGTTTTTGCTTCTTCAACCGTGGGGTTGTTACATAGAGTTTTAAATGGGGCATAAAAGTGTTCTGTTGCGGTCTTCATATCTGCTTTTTCTTCTGTTTCGTTACGCCATTTCAAATTTCCGTCATATACATAATATGAAGCATTATATGCTACTGTTATGGTATCGTTTTCATAATCTACGGTGTATGTATATCGATTTCCTGAAATATAAGGGCTTTCATTTTCATCTGCAGTACGAACAACAAGATCTGTTAAAACAGTACCATCAAATTGAAGTGTGCGTTCTGCATTATCAAGAGAATAAGTTTCTTTAAACTGCGGGATACAGGCAATGGTTATAGCTACATCTTTTGTTTTAGTCTGTTCGGCATAGGTAAGTGTTGCCCGTAATGTTCTGGTAACCGTTCCAATGTCACGTATAATGGTTGCTCTATTACCACTTACACTCAGATGCTCATCTCCGGAATCTGTCCATGTGACAGTAACTGTTTTGTCATCAACGCTTACTGATGTCGGAAGTGTAATTTGCTGAGCAGTGTATGTGTTTGTGTTATACGATGGCACTGTTAATTTATTTGCTGCTGCATCAAGAATTTGTGCCGGTGTTAATTCAACTGTAGCCTGATAGACAGTGACTGTAAACGTTTTAGTATTTGTGTAATTTCCTTTTCTAAGTGTTGCAGTAAGGGTAACGGTATCTGAGCCAGTACCTTCCTGATGGGTTACTGCTCCGCCTGTTGTAATAATGCTTGTGTTAGACGATGCCCATGTAATTGTACATCCATTCATAGAAGTTGGCAGGGTAATGTTTGTTTCCGTATTGGTAACTGTTGTCTGGATGCTTAAATTTGCAACCGCAGTTTCCAATGCTAGTTCATCCTGTGTTTTTTGCTGTATCGTCGACGAAGAATTATTTTCTCCCTGAACCGGCGTATCACATGAAATAATCAGCAAAGTAGAAAGCAGAGCTGAACAAACAAATAAAACAGATTTTTTCATACATATCTCCTCGCAATAACATGTTGCTAATAGCAATTATATGTTGCCTTCAGACAATCGTCAATACTTGCTATAAGCAATACTGTATTACTATGAGTGAAATAGTGGAAATTTTGGGAAATAATATACGTTTTCTCAGAAAACAGAAGGAGTGGACACAGGAAATCCTGGCGGAAAAGGCTGGGATTTCGGTTCCTTTTATGACACAAATTGAATTAGCACGAAAAACTCCGTCTCTTGATGTAATAGAAAACATTGCACTTGCTTTGGATGTTCCGTATGACAGACTTTTTAAGACTTCTCTAACAGGCACTTCAGATAAAGAAACCTTACATGAATTTAAAAAATCACTTCAGAATGCTGTTTTAGAAACCATAAAGGAACAATTTCAGTTTTTATCATAAAAAAACCGCTTCCGGTAAGGGAAGCGGCAGTGCCTTTAACAAAGTAAAATCTTATTCGTTAACAGCTTTTTTGTATGCATCAAATTCAGCAAGCATTTCGGGATCTTTGTTTTTGTCCAGAAGGCTTACAATAACTGTTACCAGAAGACATGCAATGAATCCCGGAAGAATCTCGTATACACCAAAGATGGGGCACAGTTCTGCAGAAAGCTGATGCCATACGACAACAACTACACCGCCGGTAATAAGACCAGCAATTGCTCCCTTAGCAGTTGTTCCACGCCAGAAGAGTGCAAGAAGAATTAATGGTCCGAAGGTTGCACCAAATCCTGCCCATGCGTAAGAAACAAGACCGAAGATTGTGCTGTTTTCGTTCAGAGAAATAACGAATGCAACAAGAGCAATAACCAGAACAGTAATGCGGCTTATGCGCAGTGTTGTTTTTGATTCAAACTTCTTACCAAGCAGAGTCTGACAGAAATCTTCACTGAAGGCACTTGCGGCAACCAGAAGCTGGCTGTCTGCGGTACTCATTGCAGCTGCAAGAATTGCACACATGAACAGTCCTGCAATAAACGGCTGATAGGTCTGCAGTAAGGTTGCAATAACAACAGTCTCGTGTTTTCCTTCTGCAAGCGGAACATTCAGATATGCTTTTGCAAGTGCACCGACCAGCATAGCACTGAACATTGCAATAGTTACCCAGATCATTGCAACACGGCGTGAAAGTTTAATTTCCTTGTTGCTGCGGATTCCCATAAAGCGTACCAGAATGTGAGGCATACCACAGTAACCAAGTCCCCATGCCAGTGCAGAAATAATGCTCAATGCACCAAAGCCGTCGTTACCATCAGAAACAAACGGATTCATAAACTGAGCACCAAATGCATTAACGCGCTGTACTGCATCAGAAGGTCCGCCCAACACAGCAGTCATAATGCACAGGGTAATGATAAGTGCAATAAACATCAAAGTTCCCTGAATAAAGTCTGTTGTACAAACAGCTCTAAATCCACCCAGCAGGGTGTACAGCAGAATAACAACCATACCTATAACCAGACCGCATACATACGGAAGATCAAATACGGTTTTCAAAAGCTGAGCACAGGCAACAAATCCTGAAGCGGTGTAAACAACAAAGAACAGAACGATGAATACGGCACTGACAGCAGGAATGATGTGTTTCTTGTCCTTGAAGCGGTTTGTAAGGAACTGAGGAACCGTAATTGAATTGCCACAGGTAATTGAATAGGTGCGCAGGCGTTTTGCAACTACTAGCCAGTTAAGGTAGGTACCAATTTCAAGACCCAGTGCAGTCCAGAATGCTTCTTTCATTCCGGTAAGATAGGCAACACCCGGCAATCCCATGAGCATCCAGCCAGACATATCAGATGCTTCGGCAGAAAGCGCTGTTGTCCACGGACCTAAGTTACGGCCACCCAAAAAGAAATCCTCTGAGTTTGCATTCTTACCCATAAAACGGATTCCGACGTAAATCATAAGACCCAGATACAGTGTAAATGCAATTACCTGCTGGATCATTGCAGAAGAAGCTTCCATTTTTCCTCCAACTTTCTGTTTCTATATGAAGTATTATAGCAGTTTACGATGTGTTTTTCAATGCACGCAGAAATAAAGATTATTCTTCTGTCGGAAGGATATAGTTTCCTGCAGCATCTTTTTCAAGGAACAAAAACGAGTGATACATGGCAAAGAAGGGAGCGCTGTAATCAAAGGTTCCGTCTTCTGTTACACCAAAAAAGCGAGCATCATTCGAAAGCATAGTGCGCATGACCAGCCCCTGACCTTTTTTTCCAAAGAAATCAATGTTCATGTACAGATAGCCTTGTGCCCAGGGACTCGGAGGAGCAACACAAAAGACATTGATACCAAAATCAGCATTGAATTCATTCTGAGCATCTGACGGATCAAATTCTTCTATTTCGATTTCGCCCAGTGTGTAGCCGGTTGCATTCAAAAGACACATGCACATCCACAGTGCTGCTTCATCAGAGCGGGTTGCATCAATGGTTCCGGTGTCGGTAAACAGAGAGTACAAAATCTGACCTTTTAAACCGTTTGCATCTACTGCAAAAGCCTGTGTTACGGGCACATAGCGCTGAATGTCACTGCTGACAATAAACGGTGTCATTTCGTCATACTGAACATACAGGACATCAAATTCCTGTTCTGATTTAGTAACGCTGTAGTGCTGGCTGAAGGCGGGCATAAGCGGACACAAGAGAAGGCATGATAAAAGCAAAAGTTTTACGGAACGCATCATGCATTCAGTATATAAGGCTTAGCAAAGGTTCGCAATAGTTGTATACTTACCATAATGATTAAACGGACAGGTCATGCCGATCTACCCCTGCATGGCGGAACAGTACCACGTTGGCTTGCTGACCGTATGCGTGATTTAGGCACAGAAATTATAGAAGCACTCCTTATTGATTACGGAAAAAAAGAAGTTCTTACCAGGTTGAGTGATCCGCTGTGGTTTCAGAGTTTCGGTGCAGTGCTGGGAATGGACTGGCATTCTTCGGGAATAACGACAAGCGTCATGTATGCACTTAAACGGGGAATCAATGCCCGTGCCCGCGAGTTTGGATTATGTGTTTGTGGCGGAAGAGGAAAGTATTCCCGGCAGACTCCCAGTGAGCTTTTGTATCTTGCAGAACATACCGGTTTGGATGGCGATGAACTGGTGAGGGCAAGTAAGCTTTCTGCAAAGATTGACAATACTGCTGTTCAGGACGGATTTCAGCTGTATCAGCATAATTTTATTCTTTCTGATGAAGGGGATTGGGCTGTAGTGCAGCAGGGCATGAATACAGAGACAAAAACTGCGCGCAGATACCACTGGTCTTCGGCTACCGTTCGGTCATTTATTGAAGAGCCGCATTCCGGCGTTACGGGAGAAAACAAGGGCTTAATCCTCAATTTGACAGACAGCGCTGCAGAAGTAACGCGAAAAACCATACTGCAGGACGTGTGTGAAAGCCCTGACGGCGTGCTTAAGAATCTAACTACCGTTCGTTCGGTCAAAATGCCGGCACATCACGAGGTGCGTAAAGAAGATGTGGACACTAAACGCTTAGGAGCAGTGCTTGCTACGGCATACGAATCACAGCCAAAAGATTTTGAGTCGCTTCTGTTAACACCGGGACTGGGACCCCGCACTTTACAGTCACTTACGCTGGTGAGCGAAATAATTCACGGAACACCGACCCGCTTCAAAGATCCTGCCAGATTCAGTTTTGCCCACGGAGGAAAAGACGGACATCCGTTTCCGGTGCCAACCCGCATTTACGACGAAAGCATCAGAGTTCTTGGTGACTGCATAGAAAAATCCAAACTGGGCTACAAAGACAAATCTGACTGTCTGCGTCGTCTGCATGCAACTGCGTTACAGATAGAAGCTAACTGTGACCCGGAAGCAGATTTTGAAGCAACCCTTGCGCACGAACGGCTTAACTCTAAAGCCTGGGGCGGAAGAACTTGCATGGACTAAGCGGCGGTTTTCTGTCATACTCTCTGTTGTATGCTGTATTCAACCACGGCGTCTGACTTTCTGTATCTGCGCCAGAACATAAATACAAAAAATCTGAACGGAAGTGACAGCTCACTTGCCAGCCTTTTTTTACTGCAGCCAAAGTATGACATTGAGCTGTGTGTTGAAGATGCTGTTTTATTCCGCCGGTATCACGGAAAACAAAATCGCTTAGGATGGGGATTTCCCATTCCCCTGCAGACAGCCGGTGAAACATATCTTCGTTCTGCAATCGCATACATTCTGGAACAGTCAGCAAAAGAAAACATAATGCCGCAATTCTGTCTGTGTACGCAGGAACAAAAAAATCAGATTGATGCCTGTCTTTCCAAATATTTTTCTTCGTGTTCTGCAGAATGGAATACAAACCGTGACGACAGCGACTATCTGTATCTGACACAAAATCTTGCAACGCTCAGCGGTCCCAACTATCAGAAAAAACGCAATCATGTTTCACGCTTTAACCGCATCTACGGAACTGACTGGGAATTTAAAACTTTCCCTGAGTACGATATTGCAGATGACATTATGTTTGTTGCAGATACCTGGTTTACCGAAAAAGACGGCCCTGAAAACGAAGCACTTATTCTTGAGCATGAAAGCATACGCACCGCATTAGACAATGCAGAACTGCTGAACATGCGGGGTGGTGTTGTATACATTCACGGTAAGCCCGCTGCAATGACACTTGCATCTCCTGTTTCAGACAGTGTTCTGGATGTGCATTTTGAAAAAGCAGTTGCAGAACATGAACCCAATGGTGTGTTTGCAATTGTAAACAATCAGTTTGCAAAAACCTGTACTGATTATTTATATATAAATCGCGAAGAAGATATGGGTGTCGAGGGACTAAGAAAAGCAAAACTGTCTTACAAACCAACAACAGTGCTTGATAAATTTTACGGAAAGGTAATGTAATGCTTTCAAAAATTCTTTCAAAATCAGATTGTGCTTCTTGTAAATTTTGTTGTTCATTTCGCAGAAAAAGTTTGTGGGAAACTCCTCTGTTTACAAAGGAAAGTGCCGCTCTATTAAGCAAAAAGTTTCCTTCTGTAAAGTTTAAAAGCTCTGGTTCTAACATGCTTACCATAGACCTCGATGACTTATACAAAACAAACGACAGTGAAGAAGAAGTGCCTTGTCCTTTTTTGGATGAACATAAAGGTTGTGAGTTAAATGCAGAAGAAAAACCCTTTGACTGTAGCATTTGGCCGCTTCGAATAATTCGTGTGGAAGATAAATTGAAAGTAGCGCTAACTCCCACTTGTCTTGCAATAAATAAAGTTCCTCTCGAAAAAGTAAAGACTTTGGTAAAAAGGGAGCTTGGACAAAAAATTCATGAACAGGCACAATTACATCCAGACATGGTAAAAGAGTTTAAAAAAGACTTCATTATTTTGGAGTAGTTCCCTACAAAAATATAGATTATTGATAAAAAAAGTGTTCTAAATTCTCAAAAGCTATGATATAATCGTATGAAGAGTTTGTCAGTAATTTCTCAAAAGAGGAGCGTACTGCATGGCTAGAAGGGAACCAAGACCTCCCACAAAAACCATACTTAAGCGGATTAGCGTTTTTTTGCTTTTGCTTACCTTGTATGCGGTTACCTCCGCTATGGTGACGATTGTTGCCCGTACGCCAGGATCCTTTTCAATCTTTGGCGCTACGATAAACTATAGCACTCTTACGGGCATACTTACTTCTCTGGCAAACACATTTATTATTTTTCTTGTTGTCTTTTTCCGTAAGCCAGGTTTTTACACAACACTCGCCATTTTAATGATTCAGTTTCCGGTAATTCTTGTGGGATTTATTAAAATACAAAGTACAAGAACTTTGCCAGGTATTTTTACTAATCTCTTTACCATCATAGCTATAATCGTTATTTTCTTGAACAATCAGCGCATAGAAAAATATCAAAGACGCATACGCGAACAAGCAGTAACAGATGAACTTACTGGACTGTCAAATCGTTTTGCAATTTCTGAACGCATGGAATTCCTTAAAAAAGAAGGTGAACGGTTTGCCTTTGTTTCAATCGACCTCAACAACTTTACCAGCATCAATGATACAATGGGTCACGAAACAGGAAGCAAAGTTCTTATTGAAGTTGCCAACCGCTGGAAAGAACTTGCAGCATCAAGAAAAACAAAAACTGTTGATTATGTTGCCCGCCTTGGTGGTGATGAATATGCAATTCTTATCCGCAAGTATGCTTCTCCATTAGATATTATGGAAACACTTACTGCGTATGAAGCAGAACTTGAACGAAAGATAACAATAGATGACTGTGATCTTTTCTTAACGGCAAGTTATGGCTATGCAGAGTATCCTGCAGACATAGATGACATAGATACCTTGTTTGTAAATGCTGACATTGCACTGCATGAAGTAAAACGTCAGGGCGGAATAAACCGTGTGTTGCATTTTACACCTGATCTGGTTAAGGCAGAACGCAAACTTGAAGTAGAACGTAAGTTACGCGCTACACTTGATAACGATGCTATGTGCTTTAACCTGCAGCCACAGTATGACATTTCTCATAAACTGCGCGGATTTGAAATTCTTGCACGCATGAAAGACAGTGACGGTTCATTTATTAGCCCGGTAGAATTTATTCCTGTAGCAGAAAAAGCCGGACTGATAGATAAGCTTGATATTCAGGTATTCAAAAAAGCAGCCTGCTTTATGAGTGAAAAAATTAAAAACGCTGGTGCAGACATCACCCTCAGTACAAACATATCTGTCCGTCATCTGATGAAAAATAATTTTATTGATGAAATAAAAGAAGTGATAGAGGTTTCCGGAATTCCTGCAGATCATCTTGAAATTGAAATCACCGAATCAATCATGATCGATTCCGCAGAAAAAGCTTTACAGCGCATTGATGAAATCAGAAAACTTGGCATCATGGTTGCAATAGATGACTTTGGTACGGGATACTCGTCGCTCAGTTATTTAAACAAACTGCCGGCTAACCTGCTTAAGATTGATAAATCATTTATTGATGTAATGAATTCAACTGAGTCAGCAAAAAAATATGTTGCCGCAATTATTTCAATCGGTCACATTTTGAACCTTGAAGTTATTTCTGAAGGTGTTGAAACCCCCGATCAGCTTGAAACGCTGCAAAACATTGGTTGCGACTATATTCAGGGTTACATCTGGGGAAAACCGCTTTCACCCGAAGACGCAGAAAAACTGGTAACCGTATAAAATGCTGTATGTAATGCGACACGGAAGAACTGACTGGAATGATTTGCACAAGCTGCAGGGTTCGACCGACATTCCGTTAAATGAAACCGGAAGACAGATGGCACAAAAAGCTCATGATGAATATGCGTCTGTTCATTTTGATGTATGTTTTTGTTCGCCGCTTGTACGTGCACTTGAAACTGCTCAGATTTTGCTGCGTGACCGCAACATTCCCATCGTAACGGATGAACGTCTTAGGGAAATGGGTTTTGGCTCTTACGAAGGAGTCGAAAACAGTTTTGATGTTCCGCCGATAGATGTATTTTTTAAAGACCCCGCACACTATGTTGCACAGGACGGAGCAGAACCTTTTGAACATTTGTTTGCACGCACCGGAGAATTTCTTGACGAAAAAGTAAAGCCGCTGCTTGCACAGCAAAAAGATGTGCTCATTGTTGGTCACGGTGCAATGAATGCAAGTATCATCTGTCAGATGAAAAAACTTCCGCTTGAACAATTCTGGAGTGGCGGACTGCAAAACTGTAAGCTTTTAAAAATAGAATAAGTGAACGCGAGAGGATTTGTAAATGGATATAATCGACAAACGGATAGATGACGGAAAAGCTTTTGACTGGGGAAGAACTTCTTCCGATTACGCAAAGTTTCGAGACATTTATCCGCCGGTGTTCTATCAGAAAATTGTAGATAGAGGTTTGTGTGTTGCTCCGCAGCGTGTACTTGATTTAGGAACTGGCACAGGTGTACTTCCCAGAAACATGTATCGCTTTGGTGCAGCGTGGACCGGTACCGATATTTCTCCTGAACAGATAGAACAGGCACAGCGTCTTTCTGAAGAAGCGGGAATGAACATAGAATATCAGGCTGTCTCTGCAGAGAACATAGATTTTTCTCCTGAATCTTTTGATGTCATTACTGCCTGTCAGTGTTTCTGGTATTTTGATCACGAAAAAGTGTTGCCGCATCTGTCTAAGCTTTTAAAACGAAACGGTAAGCTTTTGATTTTATACATGGCATGGCTTCCTGAGGATGATGTGATTGCGGGAAAAAGTGAAGCGCTTGTTTTAAAATACAACCCGAAGTGGTCTGGTGCAGGAGAAACAAGACATCCCATCTGGATTCCTGATGTTGCATACAAAAATTTTACCTTACGCGAGCACGAAGAATACGATGTGAAAGTTCCGTTTACACAGGAAAGCTGGCACGGAAGAATGAAAGCCTGTCGCGGAGTAGGAGCCTCTCTAAACGCAGAAGAACTTTCTTCTTGGGAAGAAGAACACAAAGCATTGCTTAAAACACTGCCACAACAGTTTGATATTCTGCACTATGCGGCGTTAGCGGTGCTTGAGAAAATAGATGGATAAAACCTATATCGCAATTGATTTAAAATCGTTTTATGCCTCTGTTGAATGCAGGGAACGGGGACTTGATCCGTTAACAACAAAACTTGTTGTAGCAGATGCAAGCCGTACCAGTAAAACCATTTGTCTTGCGGTAACTCCTGCGCTAAAAGTATACGGACTTTCTGGCCGCAGCAGACTGTTTGAAGTTGAAGCAAAAGCAGAACAGATTAAGCGTCAGACAGGAAAAGAACTTGAATACATAACGGCTGTTCCGCGCATGTCCCTGTACATTCAGTATTCAGCAAAAATTTACAGCATCTATTTAAAATATTTTGCTCCCGAAGATATTCATGTGTATTCGATAGATGAAGTGTTTATTGATGCAACATCGTATCTTTCGTTTTACAACCTGACCGCAGTTGAACTTGTCTCAAAGGTAATACAGGACATTCTTTCTGAAACGGGAATTACTGCAACTGCAGGAATTGCGCCAAACTTATATCTGTGTAAAATCGCCATGGACATTCAGGCAAAACATATTCCGGCAGACAGTAACGGGGTTCGCATTGCTCAGCTTGATGAAATGTCGTATCGCCGTGAACTGTGGTCGCACAAACCAATTACTGACTTCTGGCGCATTGGTCACGGAACTGCACGAAAACTTGAAAAGCGTTTTATTTTTACCATGGGGGATTTAGCGCGTGTGTCACTTGCGGCTCCCGATGTTCTGTACAAAGACTTTGGAATTGATGCAGAAATTTTAATCGATCATGCGTGGGGCAGAGAAAGCGTTGGCATGAAAGAAATAAAAAGCTATCGTTCCAGTGCAAAAAGTTTGGGAAGCGGGCAGGTGCTTCATTGTGCATACAGTTTTGAAAAGGCACGGATTATTGTACGCGAAATGGCAGAAGCACTTGCTCTTGATTTGTTCCAAAAGAAACTGATTACTTCTTCTATTACACTGCATGTTGGTTACGATGTAGAAAGTCTGAATGTTTCCGGATTCGACGGAGAAATTGTAAACGATTATTATGGACGACCGGTTCCAAAACCCGCTCACGGTACGCTCAGTTTTGGTGCACTGCGTGGAGAAACAAATTCTTCTTCTCAGATTGTAAATGCGTCAGAACAGTTGTTTGCAGAAATTGCAAATCATTCCTGGCTGGTGCGAAGAATAAACATTACGGCAAACAATACAAAACCTGCGCAGGAACGGCAGCCGGGACTTTTTGACGAAACGTTTGATTCAGAAAAAGAAGACAATTTGCAGCAGGCACGACTGAAAATCATACAGAAGTTTGGAAAGAATGCACTTCTTAAAGGAACCGATTATGAAGAAGGAGCGACAACCCGTGACCGCAATGCACAAATCGGAGGACATAAAGCATAAGTATGGAAATAAATTTGTATGATGATATAATCAACACTGAATGGAATGAAAGCTCTCTTAAAAACCGCATGAGTGTAAATCAGCGTGCAAAAATATTTTTACCCTTTGCCGCCCTTACCGGATATGAAGATGAGCTGGATAAAACGCTTGCAAAAGAAATAGAAAACATGAAACAGAGGACAAGAAAATATGAAGAATGAAAGAACACTGGTGCACATCATTGAACAGCAGACAGAAATCCTTTTTAAAAATCTTGAAGATCAGGTTGCCGGTGCAGAACTGGAACGCATACTTGATGCGGTAAACAATTCGCGTTATTTGTTCCACATGATTCATTCTGCGGATAAGTATTTTATAAATCCGTATGATTATACGTACGACAAAAATACAGCGGGCGGTGTTGATGAAAACTACAGCATCATTTCTGAATCCCGCGAAGGATATATTCCTGACGACGGATTTGTAATTCCGCGCGAAACACTTGTTTCATATCTTGCGGCCGTAAAGCAAAAAGTTATGACTTATTTGTCACTTCTTACTGATGCTGAACTTTCCGAAAAACCGGTAAACTGTCCGCATACAAAACTTGCACTGGTGCTGGGCCAGTTCCGGCATGCAATGATTCACTGCGGTATGTCAGAAGCGGTTACGTTTGAAAGTCAGGGAAAATGGCTTGCGTACACCGGATTCAGTTACATTAAGAATTAACGCGTACGGTCAACTCCACGAAGCGTAGGTACCATTCTGTCAGCGTATGTGTTAGACTTTTTTGTAAGGAGGTCATCATGGTTGACAATTATGTAACGGGAAAGGTTATAAAAAAACTTCGTGAGCAGAAAAAACTGACACAGGAAGAACTGGCGCAAAAAATTTTTGTGACATCAAAGGCAATCAGTAAGTGGGAAACAGGACAGGGCTTTCCTGATATCAGTCTTGTTGAACCGCTTGCAAAAGCACTGGACATTTCTGTAATTGAGCTGCTTTCGGGAACGTATGTTACGAATACAAACAAGATCAGTAATCTGCGTAAAAGTAAATTTTATGTATGTCCTGTGTGCGGAAATGTAATTCATTCAATTGGCGAAGGAATAATCAGCTGTTGTGGAATTACCCTGCCGCCGCTTGAAGCAGAGAACGCAGAAGAAAATGATCAGGCACATACAATTCATCTGGAAAAAACAGAAGATGAATACTATGTTTACTTGGATCATCAGATGACGAAAGAACATTTTATTTCTTTTATTGCTGCTGTTTCTGATAACGCGGTTCAGTTTATAAAACTATATCCGGAACAGAATGCAGAAGCCCGATTTAAAAGAGACGGTGTTCAGTTTGTGTATGCTTTTTGTAATCATCACGGATTATTTAAGTTGAAAGTTTTATGACAAATTGATAAGGTTTAAACATGCAGACATTTATTGCACAGCATTTTTTAAGTGATACATACCAGCTTGCAGAGTCTCCGTTTTATGATTACCGGACAAAAACACTTTCCTGGGTCGATATACCTACAGGAAAATTTTATACTTCGGGAAATGATGGAACTGATGCAGTAAAGGCTTACTGTTTTGGTCAGCCGACAGGTGCTGCGGTTCCCACAGAAAAAGAGGGAGTGTATGTTGTTGCCGCAACTGACGGTTTGTATCTGTATGAAAAAGAAAATGTCCGTTTGTTAAAAAATCTTTCTGAATACTACAAAAGCTATCAGCGTTCCAATGATGCAAAAGCAGACAGTGCAGGAAGACTGTGGTTTGGCTCTGTTGTAAACGATGATGTGCATGAAGCAAATGGAAACCTATTCTGTCTGGATGGAGGAAATATTTTTTGCAGACAGAAAGATACAAAAATTTCTAACGGCATGGCATGGAGCAGTGACCTGAAAAAATTTTATTTTTCTGATTCTCTTTGTCATGCTGTTTTTTCGTACGACTATGATGCTACAACAGGAGATATTTCAAACAGGACTGTTTTGTTTACCATTCAGAATGGACTTCCTGACGGAATGTGTATAGATGCGGAAGATAATCTGTGGGTTGCAATCTGGGGCGGTAACCGCATAGAAAAGCGAAGTTCAAAAGACGGAACTTTACTTGCAACCGTATCCGTAGACTCTAAAAACGTAACGTCCTGCTGTTTCTTTGGCAGCAAACTGGACACACTTTTTATAACTGCATCCGACCGGCTGTTTACCTGTAAGGTTGATTGTATCGGTAAACATTGTGATGTGGCGAAAGTGTTTTCTTACATTACAGTTAATCAAACCGAATACAAAATCAATGGAATTTTGAAAACTGGGGAATCAAATACTGGTTAAAGACTCCTGAATTCATGGAATATGTTCAGAAGAATAAAGCAGAGTAAAGGAAAGCAGGATCATGCACTATGTAAACGCTAAGACAATTCTGACTCCCCGCAGTATGAACATTTACCGCGGATGTACGCATGGCTGCATTTACTGTGACTCAAGAAGCAAATGCTATCAGTTTACGCACGACTTTGAAGATGTAGAAGTTAAACAGAATGCACCCGAACTTTTAGAAGAAGCACTCAGAAAAAAACGCAAGCGCTGTATGATTGGAACCGGTTCTATGACAGACCCGTATATTCCGCTTGAAAAAGATTTGTGTCTTGTGCGCCGTTGTCTTGAAATAATCGAAAAGCACAGCTTTGGTGTTACCGTTCAGACAAAATCAGATCTGGTGCTGCGCGATCTTGATCTTCTGGAAAAGATAAACCGTAAAGCTAAGGCAGTAGTTCAGATGACGCTTACGACTGCGGATGATGTTCTGTGCAGTCAGATAGAACCTGCGGTCTGTGTTACCAGCCGACGCTTTGAAGTTCTTAAGGAATGTAATGATCGCGGCATACCGACAGTTGTCTGGTTTAGTCCGCTTCTTCCGTTTGTAAATGATACAAAAGAAAATGTTGAACAGATTGTCGATTACTGTGTGCGCGCAAAAGTTCATGCCATCATTTGTTTTGGAATAGGGCTTACTTTACGCGAAGGAAACAGAGAATATTTTTATGCTGCACTGGACAGACTTGCAAAAAAAGATGTACGCTTTTGTGGTCTTAGGGAGCGGTATGCAAGGACATTCGGTAACAGTTATGTTGTTTCAAGTCCGCAGGAACGTATGCTGATGGAACATCTTGTTACTCTGTGCCGCAAAAACAATATCATCCTGGGAACTGATTCCGTTTTCAAATGGATGGAAGAATTTCCTGAAGATAAAATGCAGCCGGGATTGTTTTAGGAGTGTGTATGATTCAGATTTTTGGAACGAATAAATCGTTTGACTGTAAGTCGGCACAGCGGTTTTTCAAAGAACGCAGAATACCGTTTCAGTTTATTGATTTAAAAGAAAAACAAATGTCTCCCGGAGAATTTGATTCTGTGGTGCAGGCTCTGGCACAAAGTTCAGGAAGTCGGGAACAGGCAGTCGAAGCGTTGACAGATAAAAATTCAAAAGAGTATTCAAGCATAGCCTATCTTGATGACAGCGAAAAAGAACAGAAACTGTTTGACAATCAGGCTCAGCTTTTAAAACTTCCCGTCTGTCGCAATGGCAAAACACAAGCTACGGTCGGCATGCAGCAGAAGATCTGGGAATCCTGGAAGTAGGGTGATAGTGTCACTATCAGGCAGCGGGCATTCCAACCCCTCCCCACTTGACGCTTTGTTAAATACTTCTTACAATTTGTTACTATGGATAGCAACGAGGCTTTCGAGAAAATACTGCGTGCATTTGAGCAATATTACACGGTTAAAACGCAGGATGTGACTCCCCCTTTCTGTGCAGAGGCAGAATTCCGGTCACACAACGAACAGTATTTTCTGGTAAAGTCTGCAAAAGTTGCTGATATAGACTCCAACGACTTTGTTTTTTTTGCAAAAGAACAATCCCTGACAGTAAATCAGCTTTCTCACCTGGAACAAACCGCATGGCAGACAGGTCTTTCGCGGGTAACTCCGTATTACGGTCACCGCAATTCTGACGTAACGCTTGTGATTGTTGCCGATACAATTGAAGCTGATGCATTTAAACGGGTCAAAAAGCTGAAGCATTACAAATCATATAAATTCAGTCTGTTTGGCTGGAGTAGTTTTAGGGCAGTTGCTTACGAAACTTCTTCGGGAAAGGTCACGTATAATATGCGTGGTTCTGACTTAAAGAAGCTGGTAAGTTAAGCATAATCTTTTCGAGGAGGAAAAGTATGGTAGCATTACTGATTATAGTTGCTGCAATCGTTTTGCTTTTCTGTGGCTATGTTTTCTATGGCTCATGGCTTGCAAAACAGTGGGGAATCGACCCCAAGAAAAAGACACCTGCTGTTGAAAAGGCAGACGGTGTGGATTATGTTTCCGCAAAACCGGCAGTTTTGATGGGACACCACTTCTCTTCTATTGCTGGTGCAGGTCCGATTAACGGTCCTATTCAGGCAGCAGTTTTTGGATGGGTTCCGGTATTCCTGTGGTGTGTTATTGGCGGAATTTTCTTTGGCGGATTGCAGGACTTCGGTTCACTGTTTGCATCTGCACGCAATGATGGAAAATCTGTTGGCGAAATTATTAAAACGTCAATGGGTAAGACATCAAAGAAACTGTTCATTATCTTTGCACTTCTGGTTCTGATTCTGGTTATTGCATCATTCGTAAATGTTGTTGCAGGAACCTTCTTTACCGCTGACGGACGCTTTGGTATTGTATCAAACCCCACCGGTAACCAGAGTACCGCAATGGTTTCTGTACTGTTCGTTCTGCTTGCAGTTATCTACGGAATCCTTACCAACAAATGTGGACTTAAGACACTGCCCGCAACCATTATTGGAATTGCAGGAATCGTTCTTTCTATTTTTGTTGGACTGAACTACGGTCTTGCTATGAGCCGCACTGCATGGATTGTATTCATTGGTGTTTACATTACCATTGCATCACTGCTTCCTGTTTGGATCCTTCTGCAGCCTCGTGACTATCTGTCTTCGTTCCTTCTGTACGGAATGATGGCACTGGCACTGGTTGGTATTGTTGTTTCTGCTGTTACCGGAAACGCAACATTTGATCTTCCTGCATTTACCGGATGGAAAGCATCTATTGGACCTCTGTTCCCTGCACTGTTCATTACTGTTGCCTGTGGTGCATGTTCTGGATTCCACTCTCTGATTTCTACTGGTACAACTGCTAAGCAGCTTGACAACGAAAAGAACGCAAAAGCAATCGGTTACGGTTCAATGCTGATTGAATCTGCACTGGGAATTATTTCGTTGATTGCTATCGGTATGGTTTCTAAGACCTTTATCGTAGACGGAAAATTCGTTGGTGCACCGCCAGTTGCATTTGCAAGTGGTATTGCTTCTATGTTCAGCGTAAGCGAAACAACAGTATACAAGACAATCTACACACTGCTGACACTTGCTGTTTCTGTATTTGCACTTACTTCTCTTGATACCGGTACTCGTCTGAGCCGCTTTATGTTCAGCGAACTGTTCCTTAAAGAGAACGAAAAGTCTTACAAAGACGCTTCTGGTGTACGCAAAGTACTTGCATTCCCCCTGTTTGGAACCGTACTGATGGTAGTTATTGGTTGTGTTCTGGGTGGACTTTCACTGTCTCAGATCTGGGGTCTGTTTGGTGCTGCAAACCAGCTTCTGGCAGGTATTGCACTGATGGCAGTTGCTGCATGGCTTGGAAACGTTGGAAAGAACAACAAAATGTTCTACATTCCGACTATCTTCATGCTTGCTGCAACCCTGACACAGCTTGTTCGCACGGTAATTACAAAAGTTACCAATATGGCTGCTGGTGTAGAAGGTGCTTTCCACTGGGGTAACTGGTTCCAGCTGATCTTTGCTGCTGCAATGACCGTACTGGCAGTTGTTCTGGTAATTGAAGGTGCTAAGACATTCGGCAAACAGCTGAAGTCTAAGAAAGCCTAAGTAAACGCGTAAGAGTTTTTCTAACGCACATACACCCGCTGGTTTCTTCTTTGGAGGAGACTGGCGGGTTTTTTGTTGACAAAATGTAAAAAGCAAGAGTATCATTTAAGCAGGCAATTTTTTTACCCCATACGAACAGGAGGTTTTTATGAAAACAAGAAAGAGCGCTTATTTAGCAGTTTTGGTAACCGTAAGTTTGATTTTAGCAGGTCTGTTTACAGGCTGTGATAATCCCAGCTCAGGAACTGGTAGTATTGCAAACGGAACGTATGTAGGAACCTGCGGTGAAATTACACTTACAATAACAACAGATGCATCAAACGGATTTTCTTACAGGGCTTCAAAGGCAACCTCTTCCAACATTGTAACTCAAGTTTTTGAGGGAGGAACCTATACGCTTTCTAGTCCTGCTACAGGTGGAACATTTAATACTAGTGGCGGTGTGTATCATTATGAGTTTGAAGCTAATACTGATATTTCATTGTCTTTGGTAAGAGCAACCCAAGTAGTAATGGATCCAAACTTAGCAAACCTTCGGCTTGTTTCGTATGCTGCAGACGGTTCATCTATGGTTGTGTCAGCTCAGAATAACAGTCAGGCGCTTACCTTTAACTTAGCAAGACAGTAAACTAACACAGCATTCTTTAACCCAATAAAACCCGCTGGTTTTCTTAGGAGAACTGGCGGTTTTTTTTGCCTTATCATTAGATGATAGTTTTGATTGTTAAGTTTAATTGTCTGCATATTGTATCTTCTGTTATTCCTAACTTGATTCGTAATCTCAATCGTGCTTCAAATATAACATGGTAGTCCGCTTTTTCAATGGGCAGATTTCTATTTTATGCGGGATAAGCGACA
>CACXCG010000023.1 GCA_902766125.1 uncultured Spirochaetaceae bacterium
AAATGGCGAATTATTCAAATCTTCTTTATTTAAGTTGTAAAGATTTGTACGAAAATTATCTTCAAGAGTTTCTTTGTCTTCAATTTGTTTATAATATGAGTATCCAAACTGCTGCTGCAATTCATTAATGAGCCAATTTTCTAATTCTGCTTCGGATTGGAAACTCAAAATGGAAACTCCTTTTTTTTTCATTATACCACCAAAAGTTTGATTTTACTAGATAATAGGCTGGTTATAGTGACAGAAGATGGCATTTTATGGCTTTTGTGAAGTTACAACATTGCCAGAAACAGCAATGTTAAATCTTGTCTTAAGCTTTTATCTCTCCCATTCCATCTCCCTCTTCAGCTTTCTTTCTGCCTCCCGGCCTAACTCAAACTCCCTGTACCATGAGCTCTTCTGCATCCATTCCTGCACATCTTTGAAACCGTGTTCTGCAATAACTCCGGCAACCTTATGAAGCAGTTCCGGGGTGGCACTTTCAAACATCTGGCTTATCTCAGCAGTTTCGAAAAAGTGTTTTTTACCGTTGGCTGTCTGTTTTGTGTAGCCGTTTAGCTGATGGTCATAATCTTTAATCTGGCTGTCATATCCGTCTTTGATTGCCTTATTTGAATTTGCAAAAGCAGCAACAAACATATCGACTATCGGGTCCAGCTGTTCATCACGGTAGGTTCTCTGGGCATCCTTGCAACGTTCTTTGGTCCATTTCTCATTTTTGCTGGGGTTGGCTTGCATGTTCGCACCTCGTGTGCTCACATTCCAGCCCGCATTCGTTCGCTGTCGGGCACTTCCTGTGCCCTTTTCGCCTTTGGCGCGCTCACTCATGTTCAAGTCCTTTGTTTAAACTGTTTGTCTTTAAAAAATCTAAGCCCTATCTGTTAAGACAGGGCTTGCTTTTTTTAGCTGGGGTTGGACTTGCCTTGCGGGCCGGCCTTCGTTCGCTTGATCTTCGCCCTTGCTCAGCGCTCACTACGGCTTCAAGTCCAACACAATGCTGACTGTTTGCTTTAAAACGATTAGTGGCAGCCATTATTTTGACTGCCACTCTACCTAATTTAGCTGGGGTTGGACTTGGCTTTCAGTCGTGCACATCGTGTGCACTCCTTGTAGCCCGCATTCGTTCGCTGTCGGGCACTTCCTGTGCCCTTTTCGCCTTTGGCGCGCTCACTCATGTTCAAGTCCAATAAATCGTAAGAATTAGTTTAAAAAACTAAAGGCAACTCTTATTGCTAAGAATTGCCTCACTTCTCTTATATAGCTGGGGTTGGACTTGAACCAACGGCCTCCGGGTTATGAGCCCGACGAGCTGCCAACTGCTCTACCCAGCGTCGCAATGTTTTGCTATAATATAGAAAAATGGCGGAAGTGTCAAGACGTCGAAAAAGGAGTTTTTTGTGGAAGCGGCTTTATATTTGATACCGGTAACACTTGGGGGAACGAGCGTAGAGGCTGTTTTGCCTTCATATAATCATGATATCATCATGAACATAAAATTCTTTATTGTGGAAAATATCCGTTCTGCGCGAAGATTTCTTAAATCAGTAGACAAAGCCGTAGATATTGATTCGCTGACTTTTTACGAGCTGAACGAACATACAAATCCTCACGATATAACGTCATATCTTGAACCATTGAAAAACAGTAACGCTATGGGCATTATCTCTGAAGCAGGTTGTCCTGCAATTGCTGATCCGGGTGCGCTGGTTGTTGAAATGGCTCAGAAAAAAAATCTGAGAGTAGTGCCTTTAGTGGGACCGTCATCTATAATTCTTTCGCTTATGGCAAGCGGTTTTAACGGACAGAACTTTGCATTCAACGGTTACCTTCCTGCAAAACCTGCAGAGCGGAAGACAAAACTGCATCAGCTGGAAAATAAAATCTGGAAAGAAAATCAGACACAGCTTTTTATTGAAGCTCCTTACCGTAACACGCAGATGTTTGAAAGCATTCTTTCTTCCTGTCGTGGCGATACAAAACTGTGTGTTGCAACAGCGCTTACTTGTCCTGATGAATACATCCATACGCATACGGTTGCTGAATGGAAAAAACTTCCTGTTCCGCAGTTTCAGAAAATTCCGACAATTTTTTTGCTCTACAAATAGATTTATTTTTTTGATATGATGAGCACTATGAAATCGATCATTCTGATGGGAATAAAACATTGTGGAAAAACTACTCAAGGAAAACTTATTGCTTCTAAGTTGAACATTCCTTTTTATGATACTGATGATATTGTTTTATCGCAGACAGGAAAAACTCCACGCCAAGTGTATGAATCAGAAGGAGAAGAAGCTTTTATTCAGGCGGAACAAAAAGCATGCGCGTATTTGGTTAAAACAATTTCAGACACTCGTGCTGTTATAGCAACAGGTGGTGGAATTTGTAAGAACACTCAAGCACTTGAACTTTTGCACACCATAGGAACTTTTGTTTTTCTTGAAGCACCAGAATCTATTGCTGCCGAAAGAATTGTGCGTGAAGCAAAAACTCTTTCTGATGGAAAACTTACCAATCTTCCTGCATATATTGCAAAAAAAAATCCGCACTCCCTGGAAGAAGTACGGACTTTGTTTCATTCGTTTTATGTTGAACGGGTTAAACACTATCAGGCACTTGCAGATGTAACTGTTCACATGGTAAAAGCATCAAAACAGGTTAATGCACAGCGCATCATGCAGGCTTTGAACGCTTAGTTACCGCAGCCACATCCACCATTTTCACAGTTGCAATCGCCGCCACAGTCTCCACCACAGTCACCGCCGCAATCTCCTCCACAGCCACCACATCCTCCGCTACAGCAGCCCTGATTCAATCCGTTAGAAAGTTCTTCTTCTGTTGCATCGCGGACTTCAAGAACTTCTACATCAAAGTGAAGGTTCTGTCCTGCAAGGTCATGGTTTGCATCTATGGTAACAGAATCGTCGGCAACTGCTTTAACCGTTACAATCTGCGGACCGTGTTCTGTCATTGCATGAAATTTCATTCCGGCTTCAATGGGCATGTCTGTTTCAAAGTTTTCGCGCGGAACGGTTACAACCAGCTGTTCGTTGTATTCTCCGTAGCCGTCAGCAGCAGACAAGTCGGCATGCAGTGTGTCGCCCTCTGCTTTTCCTTCAAGCTGTTCTTCCAGTTTAGAAAGCAGATAGTTGTTTCCGTGAATATACTGTAAGGGAGAAGTATTGTGTGAATCATCAATAATCTGATTGTCATCTCCGCGGAGTACGTAATGAATGGTTACTACTTTATCTTTGCAAATCTGCATTGTGTCTCCTTAGCAATTAAAACATTTCTGTGTCTTTGAAATCACCGGCATTATCCTGAACAACTTCAGAAACTTCGGGACAGACATCTTTTAAGAATCGTTCCAGTCCCATTTT
Source organism: uncultured Spirochaetaceae bacterium (assembly GCA_902766125.1). GTDB lineage: Bacteria > Spirochaetota > Spirochaetia > Treponematales > Treponemataceae > Treponema_D. The sequence goes on from CACXCG010000023.1 coordinate 3,381, forward strand.
CAAAGTCATTACTGCCATGGGGCAACCGCCGCAGGCACCGGTCAGATTAATATGCACTCTGTTTTCGTCATCTACCTGAACAAATTCCATATCACCACCGTCAGCATTTAACTGCGGTCTAAAGGCGTCGAGTGCTTCTTTTATTTTTTCAAGTGTTTTGTCGTCTACCATAACAAACCTCGCTTATAAGATAGTCAATTTTTTACTTTTTGACAATGACTATTGCATGGCTAATTTTTCGGCTTTGTGTTGTCTCATGGTACTTTGCGCACGGATGTAATGGTCTACCGTAAATTTTTCGATAACGCCAATAGGTTTGTTTTCCTGGTCAACAACAGGAATTGCTTCGGTGTCCAAAAGATCAAACTGATTGTACACATCAGGAAGCGTCATGTCGGGTCTGCAGAAGAATTGAGCCTGCCGCATGATATCCATTGCAAGAATAGAGTCAGCAACTTCGCCTAACGCCAAAGATTCGCGCAGTTCTTCAAGGGTAATGACTCCGACTAACGTTCCATCGGCACCGGAAACCGCAAAACTCTGATTGTGATGCGAACCGAAGGTTTCAAGAATTTGAGCAACAGTTTCTGTTTCGCTTACCACAGCTGGGTTATTTGATGAACATACGGGTTCGCCTGCCCAGCTTACATCTTTTACAAATGATGATTTGAGTATGTCTTCTGGCGTAACATCAAGACCTACCTCGCCTGCTTTTGTAACTCCGTGCTTAACGCATACAGGTCCTATCAGCTGAACAATAAACGTTGTTGCAGTGATTATCAGAATGATATCGGGACCGACAGTTGTGGGAAAGTCGTTGCTTGCGGCAATGCTTAAACCGATTGCAACACCGGCCTGACTTAAAAGACACAGCGGTAAGTATTTGCGGACAGTGAGCGGTGCTTTGGTAAGGCGTGCTCCCAATGCTGAACCGATTGATTTTCCGATTGTTCTTCCCAACACGTAGGTTACGGCAATTAAGGCAAGCAGTCCTGAAACATTCCAGATGTTCAGTTTTGCACCAACTAAGACAAAGAACAAAACATAAATAGGCGGAGTAAATTTGTCTACCAATTTGAATACAGGTTTTGTTCTTGCTGGAGCAAAGTTTACTAAGAAAAATCCTATAGACATGGAAGCAAGAATGTTATCAAGACCCAGCAACAAACAAATTCCGGTTGAAAGAAGAAGGCCACCCAGTGCAAACGAAAGCACACGTCCTTCATCCTTCATCAGATTTTTTATAATCATGCTGATGATAAATCCGAATGCTGCACCGATTCCGATTGAACCAAAAATATCGATGGCAATATTTAAAAGCTGATGTCCGAGCGAAATGTCTGCACCACCAAGCAGGGGAGATGCTATTGTTGAAGCTATTGCGTATAAAATAAGAGCGACTGCATCATCCATTGCAACAATGCCGAATGTCATGGTGGTAAGCGGTCCGCGTGTACGGTATTCCTTAAGCACATCTGTTGTAGCAGCAGGTGCCGTTGCAGAACAGATTGCACCTAACAAAAGTCCCAGTGCAATTGACCGCGGAACATCACGTGTGAATGCATAAGAGATAACAGTTACCAGAATGCCTACAATAAAAAACGGAGTAATGGATTCTCCCAAAAGTACACCGACAAACTGTTTGCCGTATTTTTTTATGACATCCAGTTTTAATTCTGCACCAACTAAAAAACCGATGAGCGCAAGAGCAATACTGTTTATGGGATCGAGTGCTGCAATTGTTTCCGGTCTGATAATCTGAAATCCTGAAGAACCGATTAAAATACCGATGACAATGTAACCGACAACCTGTGGAATCTTAAGTTTTTGAAAAAGTCTTCCGCCAAGGGCACCAAAAAACATAACTATGCCAAGCAGTAAAACTAACTGAGTTCCGTGTAATTGTGTAAAATGAAATGCTTGCGGTAGAAGTTCCGCCAATGGATCTGTTCCGTTCATAATGGCGCAGTATAGCACATTTGTGTTATTTACTCAAACCCAGCAAGGTGTCTACAATTTGCAGCGGCTGTTCGTTCTGGTATAGCCAACCGTAGATTGCAGAGGCAGCTGTCAGTTTCCTGCCGTATTCACGGGTTTCTGCGTAGGGAAGTGCTTCAAGGAATAAATCGTTAGAAAGCTTTTTGGGACTAAACTCTAGGGCTGCACTTTTTTTCCATGAACGCACTCTGGATATTCCGCCGTTGTATGCAAAAAATCCCAGGACGGGAGCATCTTCTATGCGGCGTAACATTTCTTCAAGATAAAATGCACCGAACAGAATGTTTGTATCCGGGTCTTCAAGGTTGTAATCCTGCATTCTGAGTTTGCGTGCAATATCTGCAGCGGTTGCTTCCATAAGCTGTGTAAGACCTATTGCGTTAGCATGACTTGCAACTGCGGGTGCAAAAAAACTTTCACTGCGGATAAGTGCATACAGCATGTATTCCGAAAGTTCAAATCGTTTAGCGGCTTTTGAAACTGAGTCAGAGTAATCGGTGGGATATGCAAGTGACAGTAATTCTTGTGAGGGCTGCGACTCGGGGTACACCAGTCTTCTGCTTGCCATGCGGATGCTCTGTTCGTAATACTGATTTGCATGACCGTTTGCTTTTTCTGCACAGTCACGCAGAAAACCTGCAAGCCGTACAATGCAGTCCTGGCTTAGGTATGCGTCATACTGCTGCCACTGAGCATAGATGTATTCAGATAAACCGAAATCTGCATAGCCGTTCATGAGTGTTTCGTAGTCTGCATTTACTGAGCGTTCTGTTTTGTTTCCGTAAGATAAAATCAGTTTTTCAACTTCTTCGTTTGACAGTCCAAGAGAAGAGGCTGCCAGTAAGCGGTAGTAAAAATCTGAACCTGAACGTAATGCACGGGTTAACAGCGTCATGACAATTGGTTCTGTCGGTTCGTTAAAAGAAATAAATCCCTGCTGAATAAATCGTGCTGAAACGTAAGAAAATTTTGCAACGGTTTCGTCAGATGCGTATCCGTCAATGAGAGTTGCAACGCGATAGTACTGTTTCCACAAGTGTTCTGAAATGAGACGGACTGAAAGCGTGTCAAAAAAATCATCATAGTAAAACGGATCGTGCCACTGTGTCCGGTACTGTTCAATTTCTTCAACTGCTTCTGCGGCAGAAGATTTTAATGCGGCGTTTAAATAATACCAGCAGGCGTTGTCAAACTGTCCTTCATCGTTTGCACTTTGCATTGCATGTGACAGTCTGTCTTTTATGCGGGAAGCAGAGCTGCCGTTTTTTTCGTACAGCCTTCCTGCGTAAAACCAGATGTAAAAGGCACAGTTTTTAGGAACATCATTTACGACTGAATCAAGCAGCGCTGCATTTGATGCAAACTGTGTTGACCCGCGCATAAAGGCTTTGCCAATATCGCTTGCAATCTGGGGAAGCAGTTTTTTTGGTTCAGCAAGAATTTCTTTTGCTTTAAGATATGCATTTCCGTCTTCGCGATTGAATACCAGTGCCCGAAATTGAATAACCGGATCAGCAGCTTCTATTGTTTGAAGCAGATTGTTCTGTTCTTCTGTAAAGGGACGGGCGGTACACCAGGTAAAAAATTCATGAGCAAAACGAGAATCTTTTTTCTGATAGAGAGAAAGGCAGCGGTAATAGGCAAGCTGTGTGTCGCAGGTGGCAACATCTATGTCCTGTGTGTATTTGATTACATCTGCATATTCGCGGTCGTTTACCAGTTCTGCGCATAACACCGTCAGTGCATCTTCATCGTTGTAACTTGTGTACAGTTCCTTGCAGTTTTGAATCCGTTCTGTGACTGAACCTAAGTGTGTCAGTTCCTCCTGTGCACGACGTACAACTGCGGGGCTTCCTTTTTTTGCTGCCTGTCTGAACAGACGCATTGCAGTTTCTGTGTCGTTTGATTCAAGAGAACGCAGACCCATGTAGTAATCGGCATCTGCACCGTATTCGGATTGAGGTGTGTCAGCGTTCGTACATGAGATTGCAAAAACAGAAAGTAAGAGAGTACAAAAAATTACGGATTTAAACCGTGACATTCATTACTCCGCCGGAATAAGAATCCAGGTACCGGAAATAATCTTGTCGGGATTCTTTATACCATTGTAGCGAGCGATTGTCTTATACTTCCAGGGGTTCTTGTAGTAAGCTTCTGAAATATCCCACAGCGTGTCACCCCATTTGATTTTGTAGCGGATGTCTTCTGCTTTTGTTGCTGACGCTGCAGGGGCTGCGGGAACTACGTTTGCGGGATTTTCTGCAACAACGATAGTGTCTTCTTTTGCAGTAATAACTTCTGCAACCGGTTCTTCTTTTGCAGGTTCTACAACAAGTTCTTCTGCGGGTTCGGGCAGCTGAGACAGTGCGTTTTCAATCTGTTCCTGAGCCTGGTCTTTTTTGTTCTTGTATGCGTCGCGTGTCAGCAGGTTAATGCGTGACGGAATGACAAACAGTACAAGGACTGCGGCAATAATACAGATGATTGCACAGATGATGCAGATAAGCACGGGCACCTTTGTCTTTTTCTTAACGGTCTGAGCAACGGCTTCGTCGTTGTAGCTTGAGTCACCGTCGAGTGTTTCTTTATCATACAGTCCTTCAAAATCAAGACCGCCGGAAGGAGCAAAGGTAGAGCTTTCTGATTCGTCGCTTGAAGAAGAACTTGAGTCGCCAAAGTCGGGCATGGCAAATTCGTCTTCGTCAGCAGCAGCGGCTTTTGAAACTGCAGACTCTTCGTTAAAGTCGGGTAAGTCTAAGTCGTCAGAACCAGAGCTTGTATCAACATCACCAAAATCAGGTAAGTCTAAATCATCTGAAGAAGATGTTGTGTCTGAAGTGCTGTCGCCAAAGTCAGGCAAATCCAAATCATCAGAACTGGTGTTTGTATCAATTTCGCCAAAATCGGGAAGGTCAAGGTCATCCGAAGAAGATGTATCAGGAACGCTTTCGGTGAAAACAGGCTCTTCAAAAGACGGCATGTCGTTGAGCGTGTCAGAAATGCTGTTCATGGTATCGTCCAGCTTGTTTTCTGATTCGGACAGAGCTTCGGTTAAAGAATCTGTTGTGTGTTCAAATTCTGCGCTTTCTTTGCGTGTAACAGCAGGTTCCGGAGAGTCATCAAAAGAAAATGTTTCGTCGTTAACAGAAGGGCCTATCATTGTTTCCTCTTCTATAGTATCGGAAGAAGTCTGGTCATTCTCCACAGAAAGTTCTGTATTTTGTCCCAGTTGTGCCAGTTCATCCAGGTTAAGTGCAGTAGAACCGTCGTCACCTTCGCCAAAAGACAGGGTGTCCGAAGAACTGGTGTCCGGTTTGGGAAGATCAAGGTCTTCGTTAAACTGTGTGTCGCTGGTATTGCGCTGTTCAAGCAGTTTAGAAATGACGGTCTGGGTTTCGCTGGATTTTCCTGTTTCGGGATCAACTACCTGAGCATGCAGTTTGTCATCTGCGTCCAGGCTTACTTCAAGATGCAGGTCGGGCTCTCCGTTGGGATGCGGTTCAAGCTGCCGGATTTCGAGCGTGTCTACGTATTCCGCGCCTTCCATAGTGCCGGAGTCGGAACCGTATAAATCTACCTGAACGGTCGTCTGATTGTCGGTAACCGTAGTAAGATCGAGCGTCTTTTTGTCTGATTTTCCCTTCTCCAGAATGGGATAAAATGAGCCGTCAGCAAGTTTTATTCCTATATACTTCATGCGCATACCCTTATTAAGTATGGTATAACAGGTTACTAACAAAAGTCAATGGGGAAATGTGTTGCGTATTTACAGTTTCGTGGTTATACTAAGTGTGGCTTTACGCAAGGAGAAAGTCATGAAAAAGAGATTAGGACTGGCCGGACTTGGCCTTTTGATTATTTCACTCTGTTTCACAAGCTGTATCTGGGATTGGAATCCGACGTATACGGTGTACATTGAAGACCGTACTTACAGTGATGACTATTTTCATACCATGTATGGAAATGACAGTTTGCTTAATGACGGAGAATTTGTTGAAATTACAATTGATAATTTTAATGTTGAAGTTTCAATGTATTCAACAAATGCAAGACAGTATCTGACTGCAGATGAAATAAGAGACGTTTTTGTAAGTTTTGGTTACGGCGAGCAGGAATCAAGGGAGGCTACCCGATGGCTCCTGTCTTACGAGCGCGACCATGCACTGGTGGTTAACAGAGCCGGTAACATAGCACATTTTGTGCTCCGGTAAATAACAAACAATACATACACTCATTTCTGTGTTGCATTCAGAACAGGTGATGATGTTGTCTATCTGATAAGATAATTGTTCTATTCTGTAACAGAGGGCCCTGTCATAAACGGCAGGGCTTTTTTTGTTTACGGTTTATTTGTTTGCTATTCTGTTTGCTTTCCACAGTGCCAGTGCAAATCCCCAGGTAAGAAGTGCAATTCCTATAATGACAACGGGAAAGGTCTGCATTCCTCCGCCTAAGAATCCGTACCAGTCGTATTTGGAAGAAGTCTGTCCGTTTTCCAGATGAAGCAGAATGTTTCCTCCGTAATAGACCGCATACAGCAGCATGGGTACGGCAGCGGTAGCGGTTAACTTAAAGGGAATGTTGCAGGGTTCAAAGAACACAAAACTTACGATACACAACAGCGGAATAATCAGATGCATAAACAGATTGCTGTTCAGGAATAGCGAAAAATATCCGCCGGAAGAAGTAGGGGCCAGAAAGAAAACCGTTACCATCATGGTAAGCGTTACGGCAGTTGTTGCTGCAAGTTTTAATACACTCAGCCAGAGCGGACTTTTTGTTTCTTTTTTACACAGAATGCGCAAAACGATAAGCAGAGAAACTAATCCTGCAAAGACATTTGAATCAACGGTAAAGTATTTAAACTCTTCAAAACCTATTGCGGTAAATCTGCTTGATTCACCCATAAAACTGAATCCGACAAACATTGCTACTGCAGAAAATGCAGCCAGTACAAAAATCAGCAGGTTAAGAATCAGGCTTAGCTTTTGTTTTGTATTCATGAAAAACCTCCATGTAAATTGTAACAGATTGAACGCACCTGTGGCTATATGCTATACTGCACAGCATGATACAGGCTCAGATTGAAGATACAGAATTAGTTGCTCATTTGGATTCTCTTCCTAAAGATGATATGGCGGTGTTTGTCATGGCAGAAGGTCGTGTGCGCGGTGCACTGTTCCACGGTACACACTTTGTCAATCAGATGAGGGCTCAGCATAAAACCGGTATTCTTGAAACAATGGTGCTGGGACAGGCAAGTTTGTGCGGTGCACTGCTGCTTCCTACCATGAAGGGCCGTGAACATGTTACCTGGCGTTACGAAATTGACGGTCCTGCTCAGGGCTTTTCCATTGAAGCAGATTCTTCGGGATACGTGCGGGGCTATCTGTTTACCGATGTCATTCCTGTTGAAAAACCGCTTGAAAGCTGGAATCTGTCTCCGTTCTTGGGAGAAGGAACACTTTCTATGGCAACCATGCATGAAGGTGACCGTGAGCCGTATACCAGTTCTGTTGCGGTAAACCATAAAAACATTGCGCTGGATTTAGCGTACTACTTTAATCAGAGTGAACAGATACAGACTGCCTTTAACACCGGCATTCAGATGGATAAACAGGGGCGTGTTATTGGTGCAGGCGGTATGTTCCTGCAAGTCTTACCCGAAACCGGCGGACAGTTTAAAGGTGTACAGAAACTGGGTTCTCAGCTGAATACGTCTGCAGACAAAAAAGCTGATGAAGATTTGATTGACCGTGTAGAACTTGCATTTAAGACAGCACCGTCACTTGGCCAGTGGTTCAGCGAAAAAGGCACGATAGAAGACATTGTGTACGGTTTGTTCCGCGAGTTTAAGCCTTCGATTGCACTGCACCGTGATGTGCGTTACGACTGTCCCTGCAGCAAAGAGTCTTATGTCGACTACATCCGGCGCTTACCCAAAGCAGAACTTGAAGATATGAAAGCTAACGGTCCGGATCCGCTGGAAGTCAGCTGCCGTAACTGTGGCTCTGTATATCACATTCCCCTGTCGGAAATTATGTAATGGCAGACAAAAACGCAAGCATTCAAAAAGCTGACGGTCACTTAAAAACGCATTTAAACGCAATCCTGAGTGTGTGGCGCGGCGGTTCGTCAAAGAATAATCTGACTGCAGCAGAGCGGGCGTCTGTGTCAAAAGCGTTACTGCATGTGCAGCGGGGTCTTACGGGAGACCGCAGTCTGGCGGGTAACGGCTACATGCAGGATGAGGACTCGTTAGGAGCGTATCTTCTGTATTACTGGCCCGTCTCTTACGTTCAGAACTGGTGTGCACTGTGGTCAGCAAAAAGCGCTCTGTCCAATCTTTTACAAAATCGTAACGGTAAAGTCTGTATTCTTGATGTGGGAAGCGGACCGGCACCTGCAACTTTTGCCCTGTGTGACATGCTGACTGACCTTCAGAAAGATGTGTGTGTTGAAGCAACTCTTGTGGATTCCAGCAGTAAGGCACTGGCGCTTGCAAAAAAACTGTGTGACAGACAGTTTGCGAAGGTTTCCGTAAAAACAAAAGTGTGCAACTTAGAAAAAGAACTCGAAACAGATTCCGAACGGTATGATATCATCATCATGAGCCATGCCCTCAACGAACTGTTCACCACAAGTTCCAAAGAAACAGAAAAAAAACAGCAGTTTGTAAAATCGCTTGCATCCCGTTTGCCTGAAGACGGACTGCTTCTTATCTGCGAACCGGCACTTTTAAAAACCAGCCGTAACCTCATTTGTGTACGGGACAGTCTTATTGCAGAAGGGTACCGTGTTGCTGCCCCCTGTCCCAATGGAAAAGTTTGTCCTGTTCTTGCGGAAAACAATCACACCTGTCACGCAGAAATTCCCTGGAACGCACCGGAGGCGGTTGCTTCCCTTGCACAGGAAGCGGGACTGGACAGACAGAGTGTTAAAATGGCTTACTTTGTGTTTTCAAAAAACGCAGACATGACAAACACCTTACGCGTTACCAGCGACGGAATGCTTAATAAAAGCGGACGTGTACGATACCTTCTGTGCGATGGAAACAAACGTATAGCCTTTTCTGCAAAAAAAGATGATCCTGCGGCAAAACAACAGGGCTTTTTTGACCTGCAGCGGTACGATATGGTAAGCATTCAAAACCCCCAGTTGCGCGAAAATAATGCACTTGGCTTTGACGAACAGACAAAACTGAGCGTTGACAGCCAGTTCTAGCTTCTCTATACTGAACTTATGGTTACAAAGCATAGTTTTGGTGAGCCGGTTGACACCGGTGCGGTTTTGGAAGATATCTCAACGCAAGTGGAAACGATTCCGTGCGGAGTGGTGACACAGGAATTCCCGTTTGAGTGGCAGTTTGGCATGCAGCCGGGCGACATTGTCTACGGTCTGGGAGAAACAGTCCGTGGCATGAACAAACGCGGCTTTTCGTATACAAGCTGGTGCTTTGATCAGTCAGCACAGAATGAATCTTCTCCGTACATGTACGGGGCACATAACTTTTTTGTTGTGTTTGGTGCAAAAACTTTCGGCATGTTTTTTGATACTGCCTCTAAAATTACATTTGACATCGGGTGGACAGAAAGCGATACCATTACCGTCACCACAAAAGACACCGGCGTAACTGTGTATGCAATTACCGCAGACAATGACGGCATGACAGAACTGGAAAGCATCGTGCATCAGTTCAGACACATGATCGGGCAGAGTTATATTCCGCCAAAGTGGGCATTCGGATTTCAGCAGAGCAGGTGGGGTTACAAAACAGAAGCAGATGTTCGTGAAGTAGTGCGACGCTATGAACAGGCAGAGATTCCGCTTGATGCAGTGTGCCTTGACATTGACTACATGACAGAGTACGAAGACTTTACGGTTGATACAAAAAAATTTCCCGATATGAAAAAACTTACTGCAGAATTAAAGCAGAAAGGAGTGCGTCTTGTTCCCATCATTGATGCGGGAGTAAAACAGAAAAAAGGATATTCAGTTTACGACGAAGGAATTAAAAACGGATACTTCTGTAAAAAAGAAGACGGAACAGAATACACCGCAGGAGTGTGGCCGGGAAAATCTCACTTTACTGATTTTTTGAATGATAAGGCAGCGCTCTGGTTTGGCATGCATTATAAAGTTCTTACGGATTTGGGAATTGAAGGATTCTGGAATGATATGAATGAACCCGCAATGTTCTATTCCGAAGAAAGCTTGAAAGAAGTTTTTGATCACATAAAATCGCTTGAAGGAAAAAATCTCGATATCGATTCATTCTTCGAATTCACTCCGTTATCAAATAGTACTTTTAACCGTGATGATGATTATGCACGTTTCTATCATAACATGACGCAGAAAGACGGAAGCACAAAACGCATCCGTCACGACAAAGTGCACAATCTTTTTGGTTCTCGCATGACCAAAGCAGCCTCTGATGCACTTGCACAGATAGAAAGCGATAAACGAATTCTGTTGTATTCACGTGCTTCTACAGTTGGTGCTCATCGTTACGGCGGAATCTGGACAGGCGACTGCTGTTCGTGGTGGTCACATCTTGAAATGCAGATAAAGATGATTGCAGGCCTTAACATGTGCGGCTTTTTGTATACCGGTTCTGACACCGGCGGATTTGGTGCTGACACTTCGCGTGACCTGGTGCTGCGCTGGACCGCATTCAGTGCATTTACTCCGCTGATGAGAAATCATGCCGCATGGAATACACGCAATCAGGAATGCTACAGTTTTGAACATCCCGAAGATTTTAAAAGCATACTGGAACTGCGCTATGCACTTATTCCGTACCTGTACAGCGAATATGTAAAGGCAGCAGTAAAAGGCGACATGCTGTTTAAGCCGCTTAGCTTTGTGTGGCCCAAGGATGCACTTGCCCGTGAAACAGAAGACCAGCTCTTAGTTGGTAACGATATTATGATAGCTCCTGTGTACAAACAGAATGCAACCGGCCGCTATGTGTATTTACCCGAAGACATGACACAGGTTACCTGGCAGAATTCCTGCGTAACCCAAACCGCAGTTACTAAGGGAATACATTTTGTCGAAGTGCCGCTGAACACAGTCGTGTTCTTTGTACGCAAGGGACATGCAGTACCGTTAGCAAAACCCGCATCGTGTGTAGATCAGCTTAGCTCAGAAATTGCACAGATTGTTGGTGACGGTGACAGTTACCAGCTGTACGAAGACGACGGCTTTACTCGCACAGTAACACTTGAAGGACATGTGCGCACGGTTACACGCTAGCACAAATCCCTGCAGAGTACTACAATGGCAACAGAGGTGTTTATGAAAAAGGTATGTGCTCTAGTACTAAGTCTGATTGTTTGTCTTGTTGCAGTAAGTGCTCAACAAATGCCGCAGTTTACTGACGGTGATGCGTATGTGTTTGATCTGAATGCAGTAGAGGGCACTACTAACATTCGTGATGAAATTCGTCTGGAAAGCTACATGCGTGAAACAAATGTTCACGTAAAAATTTATCTGTATGACGACAAAGCCTCTGAATGGGTTTTATGCGGAAACTCTGTGTTAAAAGAATTCGGCGACACTGATGCAGTTGATTCTCCCTACAATAAAAAACTGAACAAGTTCCGCTGGTGTGCAATTCTGGTGCAGGGTGTAACTGGCTGTACGTTTACCACTCAGAAATCACATCATGATTTGTATGTTGGCATTCATGCAAACGAAGAAGCCTCTGATTCTGAAATCCGTAAGTCAGCATATATCATCGACACAAGTAAATTCGGCAGATCGTTCAGCGACAAAATCCGTTTTATAAGCGAGACAGATGACAAAGACTGTGTATTTTTTATCTATGCATCAGATGATGAAAAGGGCCCGTGGAAACTGGTAGGTACTGCACTTCTAAAAGAGTTTAATGATAAAGACTTTATGGATACTCCGTATGCTTCGGTCAGTTCATTCAAATATCTTGCAATTGTAAACCAGCAGGGTAAATCGTATACCTATGAAACAAGCGTTGCCTGGAGCGACCTGATTATAACGGTAAAATAAAACGCTGCAATCTGATTACGCGTTTCTTCCTGCGGCAAATGCTTTTTTGTTCAGTTCAAGAAATTTTGCCGGAACACATGCCTCAAGAGAAGAAAGCCATGCATCTTCGCTTATGTCAAACATGGTAGAAAGGCGGCCCAAGAGTACAATGTTAACAGCTTTTGCACTTCCTGCTTCCTGAGCAAGCGACAGACAGTCCAATGCATCAACGGTTGCACCCTTTGCTTTAAGCTTGGTAAGTAAATCTTCGGGGTACGTTGCACTTCCTGTTATGACGGGCATGGGCTCAATACGCTGTGTGTTAGTAACAATTTTTCCGTCCTGCTTTAAGTAGGGAAGCCATCGTGCTGCTTCAAGAAGTTCAAAACTTAAGATAATGTCTGCTTCTCCTTCTTCGATTACCGGAGAATACACTTTATCTCCAAAGCGGATATATGTTACGACACTTCCTCCGCGCTGACTCATTCCGTGTACTTCGCTTACCTTTACGTCGTATCCCTGACTAAGCAAAAGATTTCCCAACACTTTGCTTGCCAAAAGAGATCCCTGTCCGCCAACGCCTACTATCATAATGTTTGTTGTCTGCATGTTTTCCTGCCTGTTACCTTAGTTTGTGTGCAAGGCATTTACTTTGCACAACTGAGCACACACTCCGCAACCGGTACACTGTGTTGCATCAATTCTTGCCTTTTTATCTGTCACACTGATTGCGGGGCATCCTATTTTCATACATGCTTTGCAACCAACACACTTTGCACTGTCAACGCTCAGGGGCGGCTTATGCTGAACATTTTTTAACAGCGCACACGGTCTGCGTGAAATAATAACACTTGGTTCGTCTGCAGCAAGTTCTTCACGGACGGCGGTGTCTGTTGCATGTAAGTCATACGGATCTACAACTGTAACGCGACGCACACCCATTGCCTTACACAATGCTTCCAGATCAATTTTTGCAGCAGGGTCACCTTTGATGTTGTAACCGGTAGTGGGGTTATGCTGATGTCCTGTCATGCCGGTAATGGAATTGTCCAGAATGATAACGGTTGATGCGCTGTTGTTGTACACAATGTCAGCAAGTCCTGTCATGCCTGAGTGAACAAAAGTTGAATCGCCAATTACGCCAACTGTTTTATGTTCTGCATCTGAACCGCGTGCTTTGTTGAATCCGTGCATTCCCGAAAGAGAAGCTCCCATACAGACATTTAAGTCCATTGCGTTCAGCGGAGCAAATGCACCTAACGTATAGCAGCCTATGTCGCCGTACACCATGCATTTGTTTTTGCTGAGTGCATAGAACAGTCCGCGGTGAGGGCAGCCTGCACACATAACCGGCGGTCGGGGAGGAATTGCATCGGCAAGTGCCTGCGATTTTTTTTGCGGTAAGCCAAGAGCATGTTCAATAATCCGCTGAGAAAATTCTCCAACCATGGGGAAGAGTGATTTTCCTTCAACACAAATGCCCAGAGCTTTGCAGTGCGTTTCTATAATCGGGTCAAGTTCTTCAACAACAATGACACGCTGTACTGACTGTGCAAAGGTTTTAATTTTCTGTTCAGGAAGCGGATGAATCATGCCTAACTTTAAGACAGGATGTTTGTTACCAAAAATTTCTTTTACATATTGATAACTGGTACTGCTGGTTATAAAGCCCATGCTCTTATCTGTTCCATCGTCAATACGGTTGAGTTCAGATGTTTCTGCAAACGCAATTAAATCTTTTGTGCGCTGTTCAACTTTGATGTGTGCTTTGCGTGCCTGTGCAGGAAGCATAACACGGTTCTGATCTTTTATGTATTCTCTGAGCGGAATCTCTGTGCGCGGTTCAGTGTTAACTAAACTCTGCGAGTGACAGATTCTCATGCACATACGGATAAACACCGGTGTATGAAACTGTTCACTTAATTCAAATGCTTTTTTTGTAAAGACGCGTGCTTCTTCTGAATCTGCAGGTTCCAGCATGGGAACTTTTGCTGCAATGGCATAGTGGCGGCTGTCCTGTTCGTTCTGCGAAGAATGCATGCCCGGATCATCGGCAACACAAATGACCAGACCGGAATCAACTCCAATATACGAAATGCTGAATAACGGATCTGCGGCAACATTTAAGCCTACGTGTTTCATACAGCAGGCTGCACGTGCTCCGCCAAGACTTGCTCCGTGAGCTGCTTCCAGTGCAACTTTTTCATTTGGAGCCCATTCACAATATATGTCATCGTATTTAACGGCTTCTTCCGTAATTTCTGTGCTTGGAGTTCCCGGATAACTTGAAACAACCCGGCATCCTGCTTCGTACATTCCGCGGGCAACTGCTTTATTGCCTATCATCAGTTCTTTCATGGTAAAATCAGTATATACCACACCCGAATTTTATGCTATACTGTGAGTATGGAAACATTACAGACAACAATCTCTTTTGACGATTTGGATTTGATGACAACAGTTCTTGAAGGTTTTACTCAGAGTTTGGATTCTGATGATGAAGACAGACCTGCGATTGAGGCTTTGCTTCAAAACCTTTCTGAGTTTTGCGATAAAGTTGAGTCAATGAGTGAGTATGTTACGGGTAACGACTGGCCCGAATCGTTACCGCTTACTATCAGCTGTGACACTGCACAGTTTAAACACAACGCATAAGAAGTGGAGCACGAAGTATGGTAACCAACGATAAAGGTATTGTTTCATTTAAACATAAAATCATGGAAGAAGTGTGTCGTCTTGCATGGGACGGCAAACTGAATGATGCAGAAAAAGAAAAGCTTATCTACAACATGGTTCCCGGACCAAAATCAAATTACTGCTGTATCTATAAAGAGCGTGAAATCGTAAAGCAGCGCATTCATCTTGCGTGTGCAGAATGTCCTACAGATAAAGAGCCAACTGACTGTGTGGTTCAGGTTATCAATGCTGCCTGTGACGACTGTCCTATTTCTGCGTATTCGGTAACAGACAGCTGCCGGTTCTGCATGGGTCGTCCCTGTCAGAATTCGTGCCGCTTTGGTGCAATTGGTCCCGGTGAATTCCGTATGCATATTGAAGCCGACAAATGTAAAGAATGCGGTATGTGTGCAAAAGCGTGTCCCTATGGTGCTATTGTTCATCTGGAGCGTCCGTGTAAAAAAGCCTGTCCCGTTGGTGCCATTACTTACGATGAGTACGGTTTCTGCCGCATAAACGAAGAACGTTGCGTTCAGTGCGGTCACTGTATTCACAGCTGTCCTTTTGGTGCAATCGGTTCTAAAACATATCTGGTGCATATCATCAACGATATTCTTGCAGGAAAAGAAGTTATTGCAATGTGTGCTCCTGCAACAGAAGGTCAGTTTGGTGACAACATAGGAATGGCATCGGTAAAGCATGCTCTCAAAAAACTTGGCTTTGCTGATATGGTCGAAGTCGGTTTGGGCGGAGACATGACTGCTGCATACGAATCGCTTGAATGGGCAGATGCGTATGTTGAGGGAAGAAAAATGACAACTTCCTGCTGTCCTGCATTCATTGACATGCTGCGTAAACACTTCCCTGATGTATTTGAAAACAACAAGTCTTCTACGGTGTCACCCATGTGTGCCATTTCGCGTTACTTAAAGCTGACTCATCCCGGCTGCGTTACGGTTTTTGTGGGCCCCTGTATTGCAAAGAAAGCAGAAGCAAACGATGAGACAATTCCCGACAATGCTGACTACGTGGTAACCTACGGTGAACTTCGTGCACTCATGCGTTCTAAGGGTGTTGATTTTGAACCTGTTGAAGAAGACTATCAGGAAGCGTCGGTTTGGGGTAAGCGGTTTGCTACCAGCGGTGGTGTTGCCGATGCCGTTATGGAATGCATGAAAGAGCGCGGAATTGACACATCAGAAATTAAACTGCTGCGTTGTGCCGGCGGTATGGAATGTAAGAAAGCAGTCGCTCAGATTAAGCTGGGAACTCTGCAGGAAGACTTTGTAGAAGGAATGATTTGTCCGGGCGGATGTGTGGGCGGTCCTTCAAAGCACAAGACAGAAACAGAAATCTCACGGGCACGAGATACACTTCTGCAGAAAGCAGATAAGCGTACTGTGCTTGAAAACCTTAAGTTCTATCCCATGGATAAGTTCTCCATGTATCGTGACGGAAAACTTACCCCGGAAGAACGTTTTTAGTTTTCGTTTTCGTATTCGACAAGGTGCTCTTTGCCGTACATCTTGCGTAAAAGCGGCTTTTCGATTTTACCGGTTGCATTGCGGGGCACTTTGGCAAAAATGATTTTACGCGGGCGTTTGTATCGCGGCAGATCCATGCAGAACTCATTGAATTCTTCTTCGGTACAGGTCATGCCTTCTTTTATGTCAACGATTGCACCTGCAATTTCACCCTGACGTTTGTCGGGAAGTCCAATAACTGCTACATCGTTTACTTTGTCAAACTTGCGGATAAAGTTTTCTATTTCAACCGGATACAGATTTTCTCCACCGGAAACAATAACATCTTTCTTGCGGTCAACAAGGAAAATAAATCCGTCTTCATCCTGACGGGCAACGTCTCCCGTGTATAGCCAGCCGTCTTTAAGCACTTCTGCAGTTGCTTCGGGATTGTTGTAGTAACATTCCATTACACCGGGACCTTTGACACACAGTTCTCCTGCCTGACCTTTTGCAACAGGGTTGTCATCTGAATCAACAATCTTGCATTCCCATCCGTAACCCGGCACACCGATTGCACCAACCTTATGAATGTTTTCAACGCCAAGGTGAACACAGCCGGGACCAATAGATTCAGAAAGTCCGTAGTTAGTATCATACTGATGATTGGGGAAATAATCGCGCCAGTGTTTAATAAGACTGGGGGGAACAGGCTGAGCACCAATATGCATCAAACGCCACTGAGAAAGCTGATAGTCAGAAAGTTTAAGTTCTTTGCTGTCCAGTGCGTTCAGAATATCCTGAGCCCACGGAACAAGTAGCCACACAATGGTACAATGCTCACGGCTTACTGCATCAAAAATGTACTGAGGTTTTGTTCCGCGCAGCAGAACGGCACGGCTACCGGCAACAAGACTTCCCATCCAGTGCATTTTTGCACCCGTGTGATACAGCGGCGGTATGCAGAGGAAACAGTCATCTCTTCCTGTTGAGTGATGTTTCTGTTCAACTGCTGCGGCATGCATCAGACTTCTGTGTTTATGCAAAATTGCTTTGGGGAATCCGGTTGTTCCCGAAGAAAAATAAATTGCAGCAAGATCATCATCGGTAATAGAAATTCCCGGAGCACGGCTTGGACAGTCTGCAACCAGTTCACGGTAACTTTCAGCAAAGGTAGGGCAGTTTTCTCCCACATAAATCAGCAGGCGGTGCTGACCCAGTTTATCTGCAATGGCTTCAATTCGGCCAATAAACTCTGGTCCAAACAGCAGCATGTCAACCTGTGCTAAATCGGCACAATACAGAATTTCATCAGAGGTGTAGCGGAAGTTAAACGGAACGGCAAGTGCTCCTGTCTTTAAGATACCAAAGTAGATGGGAAGCCATTCCAGACAGTTCATCATCAGAATAGCAACTTTGTCGCCTTTTTTAATTCCGCGTGCAATGAGCATGTTGGCAAGACGGTTTGCTTTTTCGTCAAATACGCGCCAGGTAATTTCGCGGCGGTATGGTTCATCGCCAGTCGGCTGGATAAGGGAATATTCTTTCCAGGTCATGCGGCGGGTTTCTTTCTGTTCAGGATTCAGTTCAATAAGTGCGGTTTCATCACCGTACTGCTGTGCATTTTTTTCAAGATATTGGGTAATTGGCATACAATCAGTATACGGCAACTTGCAATTGTACGCAAGGAAATTCTAGTGTAACTATAGAACATTTTATTTGTCTTATGTATAGAAGTTTTGTATACTATGAGAAAGGAAGATAGTGGTATGAATACAGTTTCTCGTTCAGCAATGGCTCTGATAGCAGCAGCATTATTTGGTTCATGTACTTCTGTAGGAAACAGCGACAGAAATTCCGGAAATGCTCAGGGTTCTGCACCTAAGACAGACGGTCAGTTTTATGTGCAGACCGTTTTTCCTCAGGGGGAACTTTCTTCGGATGCAGTTTTTCCTTCCATTCAGATCCAGTTTTCTGAGCCGGTTGTTGCCCTCAAAAAGTTAGGAGAACCAAGCAGCACCAGTAATGCAGTAACCATTACGCCTGCGGTTAACGGTGTGTTCCGCTGGTATGGTACAAGTCTTTTAAGCTTTGACTGTTCCGACAAACTGATTCCGCAAAAAGAATATACCATCCGCATAAACCAGAATCTTACCAGCATAACAGGACAGCAGATTAGCGGACAGCTTGAATACACTTTCCGCACACAGGAACTTGCACTTCGTAGCATTCAGCCGGGTTACACTGCACGCAAACAAAACAGACTGTACCTTGACCCGCAGGATATTCTTCCTGAATACGCGCGTGACATTTTAGTTACGTTTGGTAACAAAGTGAACGGAGCGGTTGTAAGTAAGTATCTTTCTGTTGTTGAACAGAAGACAAAAAAAGTACATCCGTTTACCTTCGAACAGCTGGATGAAAAAACACTTTTGCTTCACGTAACGGACAGTCTTTCGCGTGACTGCGAAATAAATGTTGTTCTTGCAAAAGGTGCTGTTCCGGATACCGATTGCATTGCTACATCAGCAGAACAGAAAAAATCATTCCACACACTTAAGCCGTTTAAAAATACATACACGTCAGGAACTTCTACACTGTGCATTTCGTTTAATCATCGCATTAAAGAGGGAACAGAAAATCAAATCTTTAACGCACTTTCATTTAGTCCCGCAATGGAACTTACTGTTGAAAATGTAGAAATTCACGGCAATACAATTTTTGTGCATGATCTTCCGGTAACCTATGGTGACAAATATTCGGTAAAGCTTGCTGCAAAATCAGTGAGCGACATTTATGATCAGATCTGTGCAGATGCAGTTTCATATTCAGTGACCGTTCCTGATGCAGACAGTTATGCATCCTATCGTGACGGTTCGTTTGTTATTCTTGAAAGTCAATTTGAACCAAACCGCGCATTTGAATTCCAGAACATTACCGGTGATTCTTCATACACACTGACTGCAATAAGCGGTGTAACGGATTCTTACAAGAGTACAAAGACCAAGACTTTTAAAATTGCAACAACAAAAGAAACAAAAAACAGACGTGTCATTCAGACAGTTGCACTTAAAGATTTTCTTGAGCAGGTGGGAACAAGTTACCGGGGTGCAGTAAAATTTCAAAGCAGTGCATTTTACTATCCCTACGAAGGAGCAAAAAAAACAGAGCACAACGATACCGTTTCTTACATTCAGGTAACAGATTTAGGAGTGCAGGTTCGTCATGCATGGAACGGAACAGCAGTTATGGTAAGCAGTCTTACAGACGGAAGTGCAGTCTCAAATGCAACTGTAAATGTTTACAAACTGCCCGGCAGAGAACACTACACTGAACGCAATGAAAACATGCTTCGCGGTAAGGGAACAAAAATTACCAGTGGCGTAACAGACAAAGATGGTCTTGCATCGCTTACTTTCGATGACACCGAAAGAAGAGAGTATGTGTACTATCTTGAAGTAAAAACTGCTGATGACAGAATTGTTCTTCCGCTTGAAGTAAATTATTCACAGGGAAGAAATGTAACGCACATTTTCTCTGACCGTAAGCTGTACCGCCCGGGAGAAGATGTTTCTGTAAAAGTAATTGACCGTTTGATGAGTGTTGGCGGTGACTATTCTACATACACCGGTTCTTACGAATTGAACTTAGTTGATAACGCATGGAGTTCAAAACGCAAAGTGTATGCAAGTGCAGCAGGAACCACAAGTGCTCAGGGAACTGCAAGTGCAGACTGGACTTTGCCGAATGACCTTACACCGGGAACTTACTATGTTGAATACAAACGCACTGACGGCTCAGGATATAAATCAAATGAAACAATCATGATTCAGTATTTTGAACGCGTACGTTTTTCTGCAAGTGCAGCAGTAACTCCGGTTGTGTATGTGCGGGGCGACACCGTTACTGCAGAAGTGACTGCAAGCTATTTAGGCGGCGGTTCCTTAGCTGGTGGAACAGTACACGCAGACTGGACCCGTGACAAAACTTCTTTTGCTCCCGCAGGAGAACAGTTTGAGGGATACACCTTTGGTCCTTTGGCGTACGACTGGTACTGGCGCAATGCAGAAGAATACGAAAACTTTTACGAACAGTCAGACGAAACGCTCAGCACAGAAGGTAAAGCACATCTTTCGGTTGCAACAGGAAGTGAAAAAACAGAAGGTGCACCGTACTTCTACAATCTTGAAGCACAGGTAACAGACGCAGGTAACCAGATGATTGCAGCCCGTGCAGGAACAATTGTGCATCCGGCACTATTTTACATTGGTGTAAGCAGTGCAACAAATGTAAAAGGCTTTGCAAAAAAAGGTGAAGCGCTTTCGTTTGACTATTTGTTTGCAACTCCGGAAGGAAATGCAGCATCGCTTAGTGATTTTTCAAAAGACCGCACGGTAACCTGGACATTACAGCGCAAAGAATGGCAGGAAGTTCCGTACACTGATGACTATGGATATGAACAGTTTAAGTGGGAAGAAAAAACAATTGATGAACAGACAGGCAGCATAACCGTAAAGGATGCTTCAAAAAAAGCAACGCTTACCGTTACTCCCAAAGAGTCTGGCCGTTACCTGTTGATTATGCAGACAACCGACAGCCGTGGTAACATCGTCAAAACAGAACGCTCTTTCTATGTTACTGGTGCAGAAAATGTGTGGTGGCGTAACGATGATCAGGGTCACGAAATAACACTTGAAGCAGATAAGACAGAATATAATCCCGGAGAAACTGCAACCATTCTTTTGAACAGTACACTTAGCAAGGGACGCTATCTGGTTACGGTTGAACGAAACGGCATCTTAAGTCAGGAAGTCGTAACGCTTGATTCGCCTAGTTCTACACTCAGCATTCCGATTAAAGAAAGCTATGTGCCTCAGGTGTATGTTTCTGTGCAGACAATTGCTCCTCGCGATGGAGAAGTTGCCGCAGATTACGACACCCGTGATACGCACAAACCGCAGGCAGTATACGGAATGATTGGACTTGATGTAAGTACGAAGACACGCACTTTTGATGTAACAGTTAGCCAGGATAGAAAGACATATCGTCCGGGAAGCAATGCAACGCTTACCCTTAGTGCAAGTCAGAACGGAAAGCCTGTTGCAAATGCAGAACTGACGCTTATGGTTATAGACCGTGGTGTTCTTGATCTGATTGGATATCGTGCAGGAAATCCTGTTGATGTGTTCTATAACCGCGGACTGTTTGGTGCCGGTGGAATCAACTGTGATATGCTGGGATATCTTGTAGATCCTGTTACGTATGGAACCTATTCTCTTCCTGCAAAAGAACGCATGCTGTACTATGCAACAAACCGCTTGATGTATAAATCTGCTGCAATGGCAGACGGTGTTATGCTTGAAGAATCTATGGCAATGGATTATGAAAGTGCCGCTCCTATGGCAGCAATGGGTGCTACTGCTGAAAATGATTCTGATGAAAGCGTACAGCTTCAGGTGCGCAATGACTTCAGGGCAAAAGCAGTATTCCTGCCGTCAGTGATAACGGATGCAAACGGAAAAGCGGTTACAACATTTAAACTGCCGGACTCACTTACTGAATATGTGGTAACGGTTGTTGGTGTAAAAGAACAGACCTATGCGTATACAGAAGACACGCTTACGGTTGCAAATCCTGTTTCGGTGCGTGATGTTGAAACGCGTATCCTGCGTCCGGGCGACAAAGGAGAAGCAGGAGTTGTCATAACAAACATTGGCGATGAGACTGCAAAGGTAACGGTAAGCTTTGATGTGTACAGTGGCCTTGATAAAACAAATTATACGCGTGCAGAAGGTGAACTGATCCGTCAGCCGGGAAAGGCAGCTGTTTCGGGAACAAAACAAAAAACGGTAACGGTTGCGTCGGGACAGACACAGACACTGATGTTTACGGTTGATGCAGAGAATGCCGGATGGATAACGCTTGCATTCAAAGTTAATTCTGCAGAAGTGAATGAAGTCATTTACAAAGCACTTGAAATAGAAAAGCCGTATGTGTACGAAACAGTAACAACAGTCGGTCAGCTTGGTGCAGATGAGACGAAGAGTGTAGAGCGCATTGTGTTCCCGCTGGGTACCGATGACGGAAAAGGTTCGTTCTATATTCAGCTTGATGCAACACGACTGGGAACCTTGTCGAGTGCAGTTGATTATGTGTTCCACTATCCGTATGGATGTATGGAGCAGCGTTCCAGTGCAGTGCTTCCGTTGATTTCATTTGGTGAATATATTTCGGTGTTTGGACTGAACAGCGAAGTAGAAAACTGTAATGAAGTCGTAGAAAAAGAACTGAAGGAATGGGCAAAGATTCAGCGTAAAGACGGCGGCTTCCCCTACTGGCCAGATGGTGATGAAAGCTCTCTTGCAGTAAGTCTTCGTATTGCAGAAATACTTGCACTTGCAAAAGAACACAACATGCGTATTCCGTCTGGACTGAATGTTGATAAACTTGCTTCATATATTCAGAGTGAAGTAAAGAAACTCAAAGAAGAGAAATATGTGTACTGCTATCCCGAAGCGTATGCCTATTATGTGCTTACCCGTCTGGGCAAAAAGGTTGCGATGTCAGACATAGAAGCAATCATCAGTAAAGACACCGGCATAAGTGAATATGCGTTTGCAGGACTTGCGGCACTTGCCATGAACAATAGAAAACTTGCAGATACTGCTGCAATCAAAATTAAAAACTTCATGGCACTTACTGCACGCGGTGTTTCCTTCCAGACAGAAACTCCGTGGAGCAGCTGGTATTTCTTTAACGGTGACAGTGAACGCTATGCACTTGCACTGCATCTGTTTACCAAACTGAATGCAGAAGACATTTATAACGGGCATCTGGTATATCAGATTCTTCAGCTGCAGAATGCGGGTAAAGGCTGGTGGAAATCAACGGCAACTACAAGCCGTGTGCTGATTGCACTTGAAGCATACATCAAGACAAACAATCTTGAAAACACAAATCTTACTGCAGAAGTGCTGCTGAATGGTTCACGCATTTTGGACGGAACATTTAAGGGAGTTGCTTCTCAACCGGTGGAACAGACCCTGGATTTTACAACGCTTTCACAGAACAAGGTTCCGTTTGAAACAGAAGTGCCGCTTGTGGTACAGAAAGAAGGAGACGGTCAGCTGTTCTATACGGCAAGCTTGAAATATGCACTTCCTGCAGAAGAACAGAAAGCACGCGATGAAGGTTTATGTGTGTATGTAGAAATTGAAGATGCACGAACCGGACAAAGAGTTGAGCCGGGAAAACTAAAGAGCGGTGTCATCTATCGTGAGCGTGTGTATGTGACTACGACAAAAGAACGTACCTTTGTTGCATTACGGGCACCTGTTCCTGCCGGTGCACAGATTCTAAATGCTGCATTTGTTACCACGGCAACAATTCCGCAGACAGAAAATAATACTGCTTCTAACCGTAACGGTTACTGGTGGCAAAGACGCATGAGTCATCAGGATGTGTACGATGCAGAAATCCGCTGTTTCTGGAATTACATGGGAATTGGAAATCAGAGTTTTGAATTTCTGTTCCGTGCAGACAGAACCGGTACTTACCAGACACCCGCTGTCATTGCAGAATGCATGTATGAAAGCGAAGTGTTTGGCAGAAGTGATGGCTGCGTGTGGACAATAGAATAACGCTTATTCCGGGTAAATGATGTTGTAGGTGTATGTCTTAACATCACCGGAAACGGTATTGGTAACGGTCAGCGTAATGGGGTTTGTTCCATGCGTAAAGCCGTTGCCAGAAGGAGCACTTATTTTCCATCTCTTGTGGTTTGTAGCATCGCGAGTTGGTGTACTAAGTGTAAGTGCTGTTCCTTCAGAATTTTGTCCAGAAACAGAAATGCTTACATCTTCTGAACTAGAAGTTATGTAGAATTCCCATGCGCTTGTTGAGAAACTTTGTGTAATCGGAAGTGAATCGTATTCGTATACACCGTCTGTAGTCTGTGAAATATCATCAATTGATGTAAGTACGGCAGTTTCATACAGAATGTTGTACGTGTATGTTTCTGTTGCGCCGGTAATGTCGTTTGTAACATTCAGCGTAATAGGGTTAGTTCCCAGAGTAATGTCTGTTCCTTCCTGAGCACTGACTATCCAGCGCCGTAAGTTTGTGGGTGCATCTGGATCATGACTTACTTCATTAAACGTAAAGGCTGTTCCATCTGCATTTTCTCCTGAAGGTGTAATGGTTACATGTTCAGAGACAGAAGTTACAATGAATTGCAGAGCACTGTCTGCAGAAACATTGCTTGAACTGTATGTATATACTCCATCAGTTATAGTTGTAGCATCACCGATTCGAGTCAGTTCTGCACCTTCGTAAGAAAGGCAGATGTTGTACTGACGGCGGATCTTTGTGTCTTTAGAAATAACGCGAATCTGATAGTCAACGGTTCCAGTTGATTCCAGAAGTTCTGTTGATACGGTAGAGCCACCAGAAATCAATTCAGGATATGATGCGCCATTGTAATAGAGAACGCTTATGGTTGCATCGCTGTCTACTGTTTCCAGTTCAAGAGTCGGTTTTCCAGTCTTACTTGAATGAGAAATGTTGTAAGTTGTGTTGCTTGTTCCGTCAGGATATGTTCCCGTAACATACGAGCCGGATGCATTTTTGTACTGGAACAGACGGTATGTATCTTTGTCAAAGGCAAGATCCCAGATGGTTGCCGTTCCGTCTGCATTCTTTACAACCAGCTTCTTAAGCCGTGATTCTGAATCACAGTCTTTTGTAATTGCCATTGTGAACACTCTTGGCGTTGCAGTACCGTCGTTTGTTACGGTTATAGTGAGTGTTACTTTTCCCTGAGGAATTGGTGTTGTGTCATTGCCTAAGGTAATGGTCCAGTCTGTCGGGTATGTTGCATTGCGTACTGCAGTTACCGGTATGTCACCTGTCGGGAAGTTGTTTACCACTTCTGTAGAAACTGCGCTGACAGTAACGGTTGCCGTCTTACTCTTTGCATAAGCTTTAAGCTGAATTGTGTCTGTGTTAGCAGTTGCTTTCAGATCAATCTTAAGATCGCCGGTTAAGTTAAGAGAAGAAGATTTTACATCTGTAGAACTTACCAGTTTAAGCGGTGATTTGATTTCTGTATTTGTGTTATTCGGTTTACGCAGAGTAAAGACAGTATTTGTTGTGCCTCTGGTAATGGTAATTCTGCTGTCTCCGTTGTAACGGCTGTCGTTCAAATCGCTGATCGTGAATGAAGCATACTTGTTTCCGCTGTAAGTTACGGCACTTGCGGTTCCGCTGGTAACGGTAGTTCCGTTTATGTCGGTAACAGTATAGGTAACAGGAGTATTCTTGTTTGCCATGCGCAGATAGAAGGTAAGAGAATCTGTGTATGCATCAACACCATCGCTTTCATCAAGAAGCAGAGATGAGGTAGTGAAGTTTGCAGCTTTTCCAAGGTTTTCACCAGTTCCGTTTGCCTCTCCTTTTTCGCAGACGCGTTTAGTTGCGGTTCCCGGATAACTGTTAGTTGCAAATGCATACAGGGTTTCAATAACATTATTTCCTGCATTGGGTTTGGTGAGTGTAACAGAATAGTAATTTACTCGTGACGGATCTTCTGCGGTAATCTTAATCCACAGTTTTTTAGAGAAGGTTGTTTCTGATGTATCATTTGTAGTACAGTCAAACCTTATGCCTGTTGTTCTGTTGTATTCGGTCCAGCTTGCAATATCTGAAACTGCGGTTGACGAATTAACAATAGCCCAGTTGACATGTGCACGTCTGTGGAATGAAGTAACGTAATAAGTCAGCTCGGTAATGTCGTATACATAATCTGCACTTAACAGGGCAACACCATAGTCTTTGTCCTGAATAATACCCTTGTCGCTGTCATCAAGCAGTTTGTATTCATATGCACAGCCGGTAACTGCGGTGCCAATCGGTGAACCGCTTTCTGCCTTCATCTTAACGTTAGTACTGCTTCCTGACTTTGTCTGTCCGGTAATGGTGTAACCGAATTCACGCAGAGAGGTATCGGTGTTAGGTGTACGTTTTATGGTAACGGAATAGGTCCGTTCAATATCTGCACTGTCTTTTGTGGTAATGTTAAGCGGATGTTCTCCACCCATTGATTCAAGACGATAGGTTTGACGTTCTGCAACAGTGTGGACAACACCTTCTGCTGATGTTCCATAGGTAATGCTTTCCAGAGTTACGCCATCGGGAATATCAAGGTTTACCTGAATGTCTCCTACATCTTCATTAACCCAATACCAGGTTGAAGTAGAAGTATAGTTATTCTGCTGACGGTTAAACTGTCTTGTGGTTGCATCGGCATTCCAGTTGGGAGTAAAGATTTCTATCTCCGGATCATATCCTTCTTCATCAATTGCAATCGGAGTAAATGAAAGATCACGAAGCTGAGCTACAGTTCCTGTTCCGGTACTATTGTTATACACATTTGGCTTTGCAATAACAACAGAATACTCTGTGCCGTACAGCGGATCGTCTGCAACAATTTTTGCAGTTACCAGTGTTTTTCCGTAGGGAAGAATAACGGTTGCATACTGTGTGTCTGTGCCGGGAACAATGCGTACGTTTACCGGTGTGGCAAGTTCATCATACGTTGCACTGGATGAAGTGTTTACCTGTTCTGTTGAGTGTGTCTGTACTGCGGTCCATTCTATGTGAGCCCATTCATCCTGAGCAAAGCAGCGTAACTGTACACTGTCATCTGCACTTTCAAATACAATAGTAGATAAATCGTATTCAAAAGTGTCTTCATCAAACGAAGCAATCTGATTAGACTCGGTGTCGGTTGCCTTTAAAACTACCAGTCCGCGGGTTGTATCAACATGATCGTTACCGGTTTTCTGTATGTCGGTGGTGTTGTAAATCTGCGTAAGAATGTTAGAGCATGACATGCACAGAAAAAGCGTTGCAATAAAAAGCGCTGTGTGTGATAAAATGCGTTTCATGCTTCCTCCTATTTATTCAGATCAACTCTGATAGCTGACGGTAAAGATGATGATGCACGTGCAGTAAGGTTTGCCTCTGTGCATCCGCGTGCTATAAGTTCCTGGCGTACGGTTTGTGCCTGCCGTAACGTCTTTCCGTAAATGGTAACCGTAGTGTCTGAGCGCGCTTTGACTGCTTTTGCCAGTGCGTCATAAACTGCGTCGTTTGCCTTCTGCTCTGATTGTGTCAGGTCAGAATCAAATACTATGCTGTCGATATAAATGGATTGTTCTAGCTCAACAATACCTGTCTTAATGGTAGATTGAGTTCCTAACATCTGCTGGCCGTTTCGTTCGCGGTCTGCAGCCTGCGGTATAATGATGCAGCGGACGGTGTAGTTCTGCATTGAAAGCAGCGGTGAACCGTCGCTTATGGTTCCATCCCAAAGAATCTTTTTGGGCACAGAGTCTGTTCCGTTCCATGACGCACAGGTCTTACCGGAAGCATCTATGATCTCTACGCTCCAGCTCTGGGGCCTGAATTCAAGATACTGGTATCTGGGTGAAATTTCAAGAGCTCCGTTCTTACCCTGAGAAGGAACAAAATTATCCTGCTGTGAAAGTCCTACAGAAGTCTGACCTATGCCCCAGCGATTAACTTCCTGCTTAGCACGGGCGTCGTAACCATATTTAACTGCATGAGCAATGCTTCCCGGATAAATGCGGACTCCGGCAAATGCTCTTCCAAATGCGGGGAAACTGATGGTTGACAGAGAGTCAAACAAAAGTGTGTAATCGGCACCAAAATACGGAATAACCCAGTCAACTCCAAACCACAGAGAGAATTCGAGAGATGCCTTAACTGCCACCGAAAATCCGTTCATGTCAAAAATGGGAACTGTCGTAATGGTTCCGTCGGCTTTTGCTCTGGTAGACGTGTAGAACTGTGCATTTGCAAAGTTAACGCCAATCCCCAGACCAGGCACAATCTCTAACCAGCGGGGCAAAAATCCCCACTTGGACTGGGAAAGCACCACCTGCAGCTTTAAGAGTGCCATGTTGTTGTTGAAGTTAATCATAAGGTCGTGTTCATCTGCTGACTGCCACCACATATCGCGGTCAATTTCCAGCCCGAACATAAATCCGCCAAAATTAAATCCAAAGCCAAACGATGCATCTGCTCCGTACGACATAAGCGGTGTGTATTGCAGCTGTGTACTAAAAAATCCCAGAGGAAGGGTGCATCCGCCAGATGCTTCTATATAGAAATGATTTTCCTGCACAACATCATCACCCTCAGCTAAAAGAGGCGTAAAAGAGAAAAGTAATAATAATGATGCTATGGCAAAAAAGCGATAATTCATCTCTTCCAATATCGGCACATTTACTATATACTAAGAGATGTACTTTTGTATAGGGGTAAATGTATGGCAATTAAAATTGTACTGTTGCTTGTGTTTTTTGCAGTCTTTGTGTGCGTCGGAATTATCTGCCGCAAACAGAGTCGTGATGTAAACGGATTTGTACTGGGCGGAAGAACAGTCGGTCCCTGGTTAACTGCGTTTGCTTACGGAACATCGTATTTTTCTGCAGTTATTTTTGTAGGCTATGCCGGTCAGTTTGGATGGAGCTTTGGTCTTGCATCAACCTGGATCGGTTTAGGAAATGCGTTTATTGGTTCTCTGTTACCGTGGGCAATTCTTGGCCGCAGAACCCGCATTATGACCCAGCACTTGAATTCACGGACTATGCCTGACTTTTTTGGACAGCGTTATGGTTCCCGCGGATTAAAGATTGCAGCTTCGGCTATTACGTTTATCTTTTTGATTCCGTATACAGCGTCTCTTTTTAACGGTCTGTCGCGTCTGTTCCGTATGGCGTTCAACATTGACTATGCGGTGTGTGTTATTGTCATGGCAGTGCTTACGGCGGTGTACGTTATTGTCGGCGGTTACATGGCAACTGCGGTAAATGATTTTATTCAGGGCATTGTTATGCTGGTGGGAATTGTTGCGGTTATTGCAGCGGTTCTGTCGCAGCACGGCGGCTTTATGCAGTCGGTTATAGAAATGTCAAAAGTCGAAAGCGGAGAACTGCAGGGCGGATATGTTTCGTTCTTTGGACCTAAGCCATTCTATCTGCTTGTGGTTGTTCTGCTTACATCGCTGGGTACCTGGGGACTTCCGCAGATGGTGGGAAAGTTCTATGCCATTAAGAATGAAGAGTCTATAAAAATCGGTACCATGATTTCTACGTTCTTTGCAATTATTGTTGCCGGCGGATGTTATTTCTTAGGCGGATTTGGCCGTCTGTTTACGACACAGGAAGCGGTAAGCGCTGAAGGATTTGACAGTATTGTGCCTACTATGCTGTCAGGACTTTCTGATGTACTGATTGGCGTCGTGCTTATTCTGGTGCTTTCTGCCTCTATGTCTACGCTGTCATCGCTGGTGTTAACTTCAAGTTCAACGCTTACCCTTGACTTCCTGGGTTCCTTCAAAAAATCCACTGAAAAACGCAACATGCTGATTATGCGTATTTTCGTTGCAGTGTTCATCATCATTTCTGCAGTCATTGCAATTGTTCAGGCTACATCCCGCGTTACCTTTATTGCTCAGCTGATGGGTATTTCGTGGGGTGCGCTGTCGGGTGCATTCCTTGCTCCATTCCTGTATGGTTTGTATTGGAAAAAGACAAGTCGTGCCGGTGTAGTTGCTTCGTTTGTATTTGGAACACTTGTCATGCTTATTCAGCTGTGCATTTCGTTGGGATGGATACACGTTGGCGGAACATTCCTGCCGTTTATCTTTACCAACTCGCTGTATTCCGGTGTATTCTGCATGCTTGCATCTCTGGTGATTGTGCCGGTGGTAAGCCTGCTTTCTCAGAAGACCTGTCCTTCGAATACAGACAGTATGTTTGCCTGCTACGACAAAACAGTTCAGGTTCCTGCAAAAGAAGTACTTTCAGAAAACTAAGCGACTATACTTAACGCTTACTTTGCAAAATGCCGGCTTTATGCTACACTTTCGACATGAGTGCACGAAAGATAATTGTAGTTGGAGCCGGCATTTCTGGTTTAACGGCAGCTGTATATCTGCAGCGTTCTGGATTTGATGTTACCCTTTATGAACAGCATACTATTCCTGGTGGACTTTCTACCAGCTGGAAGCGCAAGGGATTTTTCTTTGAAGGCGGCATGCACTGGCTTACCGGTTCTTCGGAAAAAATACTGCTGAACCGCGTGTGGCATGAAGTGGGAGCACTTCAGGAAAACAATCCCATTTACAACCGTGATCCCGTATACACACTCATTGACGGAGATAATCCCCTGCATTTATGGCGTGACATAAATAAACTTAAGGCACACTGGCTTGCGTATGCTCCCGAGGATAAAAAAGCAATCAACCGCTTGTGCCGTGATGTAAAAATCATGAAAGCAGTTCATATTCCTATCATGGATGTGTTCGGTGTAAAAACAACCCGCCGCTGTAATGAATCACTGCTTAATTTTATTAAAATGGCACCTGCCGGCTTACGTTTTGGCAAACTGGTAAATCAAAGCTACGAAGATTATGTTAATCAGTTCAAAAATAAAAATATCCGTCACATGCTGATGAGTCTTATCGGTTACCGCTACAATGCACTGTCGGTTATTTACACGATTGCGGCTTTTGCAAGCGGAGACTGCGGATTCCCTCAGGGTGGTTCTATCCGTATGGCGCAGAACATTGCCGATACGTTTACTGCTCTTGGCGGAGAAATCAAATATCACACAAAAGTAGAACGGGTTTCAATAGAAAACGGTAAGGCAAACGGTGTGTATGTTGACGGTCAGCTTGTAAGTGCAGACGGAGTGTTGGTTGCTTTTGACAGCTGTACTGCAGTGCGTACTATGTTCAATCCGCCGCTTACAGATAAATGGATAGAAAAACTGAACAAGAGTGTCGTTACCGAACAGAACATGTTCTTTGGACTTGGCGTTAACGCAGATTTGTCAAAGTATCCTCCCTGTCTGGTTTTGCCACTGAAAGAAACGTATGAAGTTGCCGGTTCTAAGTTTAACGAACTGCGCATCAACAATTATGCGGGTCGTCCCGGTTACTCTCCTGAAGGAACATCAACGGTAACCTGTGTTGCAATGGCAGACTGCTATCACTGGTGGAAAGCAAAACAGGAAGACGGAACCTACAAGGCAGAAAAAGAAAAAGCAATGGAAGGTTTTATCAAACTGATTGAACAGTACATGCCGGAAATAAAAGGAAACGTTGTCTTAACCGATCTTGCAACTCCCTGTACGTATGAACGATACACAGCAAGTTACGAAGGTTCATGGATGACAGTCTGGGGTCCTGGTCAAGGTTCATTTATTTTCCCGTCAAAATCAACAACAGTAGAAGGATTGTATTTTGCAAGCGAACGCAACCAGATGCCCGGTGGACTTCCCATTTGTGCATGGGCAGGCCGCAAAGCTGCTCAGACAATCTGCCGTGACAACAAAATGACTTTTGTATGTGATGATGAAAGCAAAAAGTGATGCAAAAATAATAAGCCGGTTGTTCTTTAGTCTTCTTCCCATACAGATACTGCTTCTTGCAATCGGTGGCATCAATTCTATCATTGACGGTTCCATAGCAAGCCATTCTGTCGGTTCAGATGCAATGGCTGTTACGGGGCTGTATCTTCCTGTCGTAAAAATAATCGAAACAATCAACGCACTCATGCTGGGCGGCTCGCAAATTCTTTGCGGTCAGTTTCTGGGTAAGAATCAGATTGAACGGACACGGAATGTGTTTTCGCTGGACATGTGTGTTGTCATTTGTGTGTCGTTCTTTTTAACTGCAGTCAGTCTGTTGTTTCCCCGTCAGCTTTCTGTTGCGCTTGGTGCAGACAGTTCAACTGTTGAATCGTTACAGCAGTATATTCTTGGAGTGTCGCTTGGCATTCTTCCGCAGATGATAGGCGCTCAGCTTACAGCCTTCTTACAGCTGGAACAGCAGCAGACCCGAACCTACACAGGCATTGCACTTATGGCAGTTGTGAATGCAGCACTTGATTACGTTTTCCTGAATGTGTTTAAGTGGGGACTGTTTGGTTTAGGACTTGCAACAACAATCAGTTATTGGGTGTTCTTTCTTGTGCTTGGTTCTTATTATTTTACAAAAAAGCCGGTCATAAAATTCAGCGTGCGGGGAATGAAGGGTGCAGATCTGAAATCGATTTTTGTCATCGGCGTTCCGGGTGCAGTGGGAATGTTCTGTATTGCAATCCGCGGAATTATCCTCAATCAGATTTTAACCCGCTGCTCCGGCAATGACGGTCTTGCGGCTCTTTCTTCGTTGAATGCTTTTGGATGTCTTTTGTTTTCCGTAACGGCTGGTGTTGCTGCGGCGACCCGACTGTTAGTGAGTGTGTATATTGGAGAAGAGGACAGGGAAAGTCTGCGTCTTGTTATGAAAACTGCGTTGCAAAAAGGCGTTGCAGTTGTTGCAGGTTTTTCTGTTCTGATTATTGCGCTTGCGGTTCCGGAAACCTGTATCTTTTTTAAGGACAGCTCTTCGAATGTGTTTTATCTTACCAAATGGCTGTTCAGAATCTTTCCGTTTTCAATGCCATTGTCAGCCATCTGTGTTATTTTCTTAAATTACTATCAGTGTTCTTCGCGGCTTACCATTGTTAACATTCTGTCGGTTACCGATGGTGTGCTGGGAGTTGTGCTTTCCAGTTTAGTTCTTTCTCCTGTGCTGGGTGCAATGGGTGTGTGGATTGGTCATGCACTTAACGGTGTGTACACGACAATCATTGTTTTTGTGTATGCATGGATAATCAACAAAAGATTTCCGCGTAAACTTGATGACTATCTTGCGCTTTCGGAATCGTTTGGTGTTCCTGCAGATAAGCGGCTTGATATAAGCATTCATTCGTATGAAGATGTTATCAATACTTCGGAACAGATTATTGAATTCTGTCATGCAGCCGGTGTTGATAAAAAACGTTCTTTCTATGCAGGATTATGTCTTGAAGAAATGGCAAGCAATATTGTGCAGTGCGGTTTTGTTAACAAAAAGAAATGCAGTGCTGATATTCGCGTTGTGTATAAAGATGACCTGCTGCGGTTGCGCATTAAAGATAACGGTAAGCCGTTTGACCCGACACAGCGGATGGAATTAATAGACCCTGCAGATGTAACGCACAACATTGGCTTACGGTTAGTGCAGGGCCTTGCAAAGAAAACTGTTTACTCAAGTGTTCTTGGCTTAAACGTTTTTACGATTGTCCTCTAAAGTTGCTACAGTGGTGCGGGCAAGCATGTCGCCTAAGCGCTTCTTTGCTATAAGATACACAAGTATTTCAACAGGTCCCAGAATCCATGTCAGGTTACGGACAATCCGCTGCCACAGAACCGCAGGTGCATTTGTGTCAGCACTTACGATGCGCTGTTTCATAATCAGTTTACCAATGCTGCCACAGGGCGGTATGTCACGAATCAAAAGATACAGCCATGCAATTCCCGTATACACAAAGGCTCTGAGCATAACCGGATAAGTTACATCAGCCGGCTTTGTAATTAAAGGATACATGATAAAAATCATAAACAGGATGGCATTTATTCCCGCAGTAATCAGATAATCGATAATAAATGCCATGATTCTTTTTCCGTCCACTACAGTTTCTCCACATACTGTTTGAATGCTGCAACTTCTTTTGCATACATGTCTATGCCGCTTTTCCAGAATTCTTTTGTAGTAATATCGAATCCTGCTTTTTTGCACAAGTCTTCACAGTTGTTTGTAACGGTGTACGAAAGCAGTTCGCGGTATGTGTCAGCAAATGCTTCTCCCTGTTTTCTGCTCTGCATGTAAAGTCCTGCTGCAAACAGTTGACCAAAGGCATACGGAAAGTTGTAGAAGTCAAGGTCTGTACTGTAGTAGTGCGATTTGACTGCCCACATGTATTCGTGACGTTCATTGCTTAAGCCTGAACCGTAACTCTTTTCCTGTGCGTCTTTCATCAGTTTACAGAAATCATCTGCGGTAAGCTGTGTATTTGCCCGTTCTTCAAAAACACTGCGTTCAAAATAGAAGCGGCACAAAATATCAACAAGCACCTGAGCGGTATCCTGTAAATCCAGTTCAATAATGCTGATTTTTTCTTCACCGTCTGAACTGGCAATCATATCCTGCTTGACGATTGTTTCTGCAAACGTACTTGCGGTTTCCGCAAGGGTCATGGGATATTCCAGAGAGAATGCGGGTTTACCGGTAAGACAGTTGAAGTGGTATGCGTGACCAAGTTCATGTGCAAGGGTAATGACATCGCTGAATGCACCGGTAAAGTTACTTAAGATGCGGCTCTGGTGACCTTTAGGAAAGTCTTCATCGTAAGCGCCGCCAACTTTTCCGGGACGAACTTCTGCATCTATCCAGCCTTTTTCAAACGCATTTTTTGCGAATGCACCCATATCCTTTGAAAATGAAGAATACTCTTTGATGATGTAATCTTGCGCTTCATCAAACGTCCACTGCTTGTCAACTTTACCAACAGGTGCAAACAGATCGTAGAACGCAAGACCGTGATCAGCAGTTGAAACGGTTGCCTTCTGTTTTTTAAGCAGCTGTGCTTTTGCTTCAAAGTATTCACGCCACATGGGAAGCGAATCTTCTATTGTTGCAATAAGTGCATCAAGAGACTTTTTGCTCAGACGGCTGCTGAACAATGCGCGGTCAAGTGCAGAATTCCATTTGCGTTTTTCGTTAAGGGTAATGGTCTGTCCTTTAAGATTGTTCAGGGATGCTGCAATTGAAATACGGTTTTGTGTAAGCAGTTTTATTTCTGACTGCCATGCATTGCGGCGTACTTCAGGATCTGCACTGTATGCTTCGTTACGGATTTCGTTGAAGGTCTTTCCGTTTTCATCCTGCAGGTTAGAGATAATCTGTTCCTGTAACATTCCCCATGCAGAACCGCCCGTCTGGTTTAAATCTGCTGCAAGTTTTTCTTCTGCGGCAGACATGCGGTGATTGGTTTCTTCAATTGTTTCATCAAAGATAAATTTAAATTCTTTGTACTGAGGTCTGTATTCATAGAAAGCGTCCAGCTTGTCTTTGTGTTCAGCAAGAAGTCCGCTGAAAATAAGCTGCTGCTGGTTTGCACGGATGTTCATCTGCTCAATGGCATCAAGGTTGTTCAAATAGTCTGTGTTTGTTGTATCCGTTGAATAGATGATGTATGCGTAACCGATGATTGTTCCTGCAAGCATTGCAAGATTGTTGTACTGCGTAAGATATGCATCAAGCCATTTGTTAAAACTGTCCTGAGTTTTTGTTTGTGCTTCTGCATCAGCAATCAGTTTGTCCAATGCATTCATACACTGAGTGTAGTCAGCAAGATCTTTTTTGTATTCTGCTGAGTTGATGTCTGTGTACAAAGAATCCAGATTCCATCGTGGTGTTTTGTTGCTCATTGTAATCTCCATCTGCGGCATATTAAGTCGCGGTTTTTATATTGATTAAGTTGTGATTCTATTTCTTCTTTGCTGTGAAGCGTTCCCTGATTCATTCCCGGACATTCCTGTGCCCGTTTATTCCAGGTGTTTTCATCCTTAAGAATGTGAGTCCAGAAGGGATAGGTTCTGCATTGTACAGGACGTGCTTCGTAAACAACACAACCGCCTCCCCGCCAAAAGATGCAGTCGTAATTGCTTTTTTCCCTGAGCGAAAGATATTCTTTTCCGTCTTCGCGTTCAACCCAGCGGCAGTAGGTCATGGTAAATTCTTCAACAGAAAGTTTTGTTTCTTCTGCCAGCAGTTTTAATTCCGGTTCTGAAAGCAATACAATTCCCGGTTCATCCTTACAGCAGTGAGAACAGCGTGCACACGAAAAACACAAACCGTCTTTATAAAATGCTTCTTCGTTATTCATGCACTTCTTCCTGCTGTATTGCTTCTAGTCTGCTATTATACAATCTGGTTTCGCTTCGTAAGTAGTCAAGCAGCGGAACGGCTTTCTGAGTAAGCTGTGCATCATCAAATTCAACATGCTTATAAATTGGCTGAAGAATAATTTTTATAAAATCCTGAGCACGCTTGATGATTTCTTCTGCGTCTGCATCCTGTTCATGACCGCTCATAAAAGAATCTTCAAAGTTTGCCTTGTATTCATTTTGTTTTGAAGCAAGCTGTTGTGCTGATTCTTCATCTTTTTCTACGGTGATGTGGCGGGTGTCTCCGTTTTTATCCAGTTTTACATGACGGAATTCGCTGAAGAATTCTTTGTATTCAAACTGCGGAGTAGTGGTGTACTCGGGTGTGATTCCGGAAACAACAACGGTGTCATCGTTTATCTTTGCAATTTTGATATTCTGTAAATCAACGCCGCGCTGATAACTGATAAGACAGTCCATTATGGAAAGGACTTCATCGTAGTTTTTAGATTCCTGACCAATCAGTTTTTTGAAAGAATTAGTGTAGTCTGCTTCGTTAAATTTTTCACGCTGCTTTATGGTGCTTACCTGCTGATAGTCACGGAAACAGATTTTAAATACATCCTTGTAGGTTTCCATGTTAAAGGTAAGGTTCTGCAACAGTTTTAGTTTGTGTTCAAAGGCTTCCTGTTTTGTTGCAAACTGTTCAGCTTCTGCTTTAAGCGTTTCAATCTGTTCTTTCTGCTGCAGAATCTGAA
Source organism: uncultured Spirochaetaceae bacterium (assembly GCA_902766125.1). Taxonomy (GTDB): domain Bacteria; phylum Spirochaetota; class Spirochaetia; order Treponematales; family Treponemataceae; genus Treponema_D. Next base: position 40,132 of record CACXCG010000023.1, read on the forward strand.
GGTCTTTTTCAGTTTGTATATCATCATGCACCGATTTAAAAAACGGAATAAGATACAGCGTTACGGGAATCATCAGGAATGCACTGACTACAGACGACATCACAATACCTAACACCGGAATGGATCTGGAAAACAAAAAAATACACAGTGCAATCACAAATGCAATGCATGCTAAAAAAAAAGTGCTCAGCAATACATTCAAAACAAGCGGTCTTTTTTTTGCAGTCTTTTTTCTCTTAAACCACATACTGCTACTATACTTGAATTTTAGCTAAAAGACAATTATCATTTTATGCAATGCAGAACATTTATAACGATGTCAGAGAGCTTGATGCAAAGTGTCGCGAAGCATACGGCCTGACCGAAGACATAATGATGGAAAACGCTGCCGGTGCACTGGAAAAAGTGGTTCGCAATCAGTTGAACCGTAAAAAAGATGCAGCTGTCTATATTCTTACGGGTAGCGGAAACAACGGTGCTGACGGATACGCCCTCTTACGCCGCCTGACAGGAACCTGCTCTGTCTGTGCGGTTGCAGTCTCTGAACCTAAAAGCGAACTGTGTATTGAGCAGAAAAGACGTGCTGTTTTATGTGGTGCACAGATTCATGATGCTTCATTTTTTCAGTCTGTTCAAAATCTAAACGGCATAATCGTAGACTGTATTTTTGGCTGCGGATTTCACGGAGCGCTTAGCAATGAACTTGCATCGTATGTTTTAAAAGCAAACGAAAGTAACGCATACCGTATTGCCTGCGATGTTCCCACAGGTATTGCACAGGACGGAACGGTTAACGGTGCTGTTTTTTGTGCAGATGAAACGGTGTGTATGGGAGCTTTAAAACTGAGCCTTGTAAGCGATGCCGCAAAAGATTTTACGGGACACATCAGTGTACAGGACTTAGGTGTTGACCGCACATTGTTTGAAAACACAGGCATTACACCTGAAGCAGTTTTGCTGGAAGAAAGCGACCTAAACTTACCGCTCAGAAAAAAGAACAATGTGCATAAAGGAACTTTTGGTCATGTTGCATGCGTTGCAGGTTCTAAACCCGGGGCAGCAGTTATTGCTTCGTGTGCAGCGCTTAGATTTGGTGCAGGACTGGTAACGGTTACCGGTAACGTACAGAACGGACAGCACATTACCCTTGATTCAGACGGCTTTAATCCTCCGCAGGATGTACTGGTTCCGTATGATATCATGTGTTCAGAAACGTTTGCAGAAAATACGACAGCAGTTGCACTGGGCATGGGCTTAGGCCACGAACAGAAGACCGTAGAAACATATTTCCGTTATCTTGATGAACATAACTCTGTTACATGCGTGCTTGATGCAGATATCTGTTATGAAAAACAAACAGCTGATTTTTTAAAGCGTGCTTCTGAATCAGACAGGCAGGTGGTTCTTACTCCTCATCCAAAAGAATTTGCAACATTGCTTAACGTGTGCGGCTTAGGAGAATACACAACTGCTCAAGTGGTGCAGAACCGTCTTAAACTGGTGCGTGAGTTTTGTAATGCGTTCAACAATGTAGTGCTGGTGCTTAAGGGTGCAAATGTTACTATTGCGTGTAAGCAAAAAAATGCTGACGGTAAGATTTTTATAAATCCGTTGGGAAGTCCCGCATTAAGTAAAGGCGGAAGTGGAGATGTACTTGCAGGAATGACAGCCGCTCTACTGGCTCAGGGGAAGGATGCACTGTCTGCTGCAATACAGGCATCGTTAGCTCATGCAATTGCATCCCGGTCGTGCGGTGCAAATTTTTCACTTACGCCGTTTTCGCTTATTACTTCGGTCGCTTCGCTGATGTAAGTTTTCCCTGCGAAATAAAATCCATGTGAGACTTCTGCTTATGCGAAAGCTGAACAGGCCTGTTGTCTGTGTGTGACAGCTGCGGTTTGTTGTAAGGACTGTTTTTGTCGCGCCAGACAGGAAGCGCAGGATGCATGTCGCCTTTTGTTACGTATTCCAGCCATTCTTCGGGTTCTGCAACTTCAAAGCGCAAAACCTTACCTGTTACCGGATGTTTAAACGCAAGTGTACGTGCATGCAGTGCCAGGCGATGAAACGGATCTGTGTGTGCGCGGTAATTTTCATCTCCTGCAAGCGGGTAGCCTTTTGACGCAAGATGTGCGCGTATCTGATTTTTCTTTCCGGTATCAAGCTGTAATTCAAACAGGGTGTGTGTAGGACCTTTTGCAATCATTTTGTAATGCGTGCATGCATGTACCGTTTTTGCGTCATCATCTTTTTTGTTGGGAACATACCCTACGTGGTAAGCATTTTGTGCAAGCGGGTCATCAATGGTTCCAGAATTAGCAAGCTGCTTTTTTTTGTCACGGGGATTTTCTGCAACTGCATGATAGATTCGCTCTGTTACGGAATTGTGCCAGGTTGCTATCAGCTTTTTCTGTGCCTGTTCGTTAAGCGCAAACATCATGACTCCGCTGGTGTCACGGTCAAGCCGGTGTACTACAAACGGACGGTGTGACTGCGACCAGGTTCCGCATGAACGCATTATTTTTTCAAGAAGATCTACTGCAGTACGCTGTTTGCTTCCGGGGTAGGGAACAGAAAGAAGTCCTGTCGGTTTAAGAATGACCACCACATCCTCATCCTCATACAGAATGTCGATTTTTTCCCTGCCGTAATCAGCTTTGTGTTCGCGCTTATACTGAGTGCTTGCCTTTACGCGATGAATTGTTTCTTTCATTTTTTTGTCGTCTTTGAAAGGGTAAGCAGGAGAATCTGCATTATTATCAGAAGTACCAGGTAGATTATTGCCCCGATTGCAGCAGCGGTTTTGGTAAGTTCATTTCTAAACACCAGGGTAAGACCGCCCAGTGTTACGGTAATAATGCCCATAATCAAAAAGGCAGACGGAAAAACGCCCATTATTTTTGTATAGGGATTACCTTCGCGGATTCGAAGAATAACAGAAACGGTAATAAAAAGAATTCCCACTACAATGAATAAAATGCCAAAAAGAATTAGTTTAGCTGCCATATTGTCTACTATAGCATAAGCACTAAAAAAATGCTATGCTTGGCGTATGCGTAGAAATTTCTTAAAGGTTAGCACAGCATTATTGTGCGTGGGTTTGTTGTTTGTCGGCTGTAAGAAAAACAAGGCAGCTGATTTATTGTCACGAGGCGGAGGACACAGTGATGAAAATCCTGATTTTACGGTCCTTACGTTTGCACCGGATGGAGAACTTCCTTCAACAGTAAAGTATCCTTCAATACAGATTCAGTTTTCTAAACCGGTTATTGCACTGGAAAAATTAGGTGAACCAAGCGACAAGTCAGATCTTGTTACTATTGATCCGCCGCTTAACGGTGTGTACCGCTGGTTTGGTACCAGTCTGCTCAGTTTTGAAAGCAGTGAACCCTGTATTCCGCAGAAAGAATATAAAGTAACGGTTAACCCGAAAGCAACTTCTCTGGACGGAACAAAAATCAGCGGAAATACGCAGTTTATGTTCCACACCGAAGAACTGCAGGTTACCTCTGTCATTCCCGGATACGAAGAAGTAAAGCAGGGAAACTATGTTGATGATGAGGATGTTCCGGTTGAACTTGCGCGTGATGTTGCAGTGTTCTTCAATGCTCCGGTTAACGCATCATACATTTCAAAATATATTACTGTTCAATCATCTAATGAAACAAAATTAGAATACACTGCAGCGCAGGAAAGCGAAAACTGTGTTCGCCTTACACTCAAAAAAGTTCCCGAAGAAGACATAAGTATTTGGGTAACACTTGCAAGTGGTGCAATGGCAGACAAAGATTGCTATCCTACCTCAGAAGAATCTGAATATAGATATCATACTATTACACCTTTTGCGCTTGCCCGTTTCCGCTCAGAAGAAATGTACATGGACAGTAAGTATGCTAACCCTGTTACGTTTGTCATGAGCCATCAGCTTAAGCAGGGAAGTGAAGCAGAAGCTGCAAAGTGGATTACCACAACACCCGCAATGACCGTTACCGCAGACAATATTTATATAAACGGAACAAACCTTACCGTTCACAGTCTGCCGGTTACCTTTGAATCAGAATACAAAATCAAACTGTCTGGTGAAGCACATGATGTGTACGGCCGCAAGTTGGGAAGCTCTGTTGAAGAAAAAGTAAAAGTTCCGCCGGCACGAAGTTACGCATCTTTCAAAGATTACGGTTTCCATATTCTTGAATCACAGTTTGCACCAAAGCTTGTCTTTGAACATCAGAACATTCTTGCTGGCTCTAAGTATTCAGTTGAACCTGTTTCAGCGGCTGACGGTTCTGAACCAAAAGCAGAACAGCAGTATCAGATTGTAGAACTGAACCCTGATGAAATTCCGCAGAACAAACGAATTATTGAAGCAGTTGATTTGATTCCTTCTTTGCAGAAAGTTTCTGGCGGTGCATACCGTGGAGCAATCAAATTCAATGCAGACATGAAATATCAGTACCGCTATATTCCCTGGTACTCAGATAGCAGTGAAGCAGAAATCAGAACTTCTTCAACTGGTAACACACAGTACATTCAGGTAACAGATCTGGGTGTTACGGTTCGTTACGGTTACAACAAAATTATTGCACTGGTCACAAGCTTAAGCACGGGTAAACCTGTTGCAAATGCAACCGTCGGTGCAATGTGGATGATATCTCCAACAAGCGATCAGAAACTGACCCATATTGCAGAAGGATATCACTATGATGCAGTTGCAAGAACTGACTCTAACGGTGTTGCAGTTCTGACAGATTATTCTTTGTCAAGCGACTTTGTTATTGAAGTAAAGACCAAGGATGACCGTGTTGTATTCTCACCCAATTCTCACCGCATGTGGAGTACTTCTGCATTTAACATTGACAGTGTTGGATTTGCAAAGAATGAAAGCAGACAGGTTACCTTCCTGTTTACGGACCGCGGCCTGTACAAACCGGGAGAGACTGTTACATTCCGGGGCATTGACCGCACGCTTAAAACAGGAAAATACAGTTCTTATGCAAACAAAAAATATACGGTACAGCTTACCGACGGTTCATGGAATCCGACTGTATATGCAGAACTGAAGGGTACAACTTCTTCTAACGGAACAATGTGGGGATCCTTCAAGATTCCTGCAGATGCTGAACCCGGATACTATACCATCAGATATAGTCGTGGAGAATACGACCGCTACAATTCTCCGGCAACCTGTTCAATTCAGGTACAGTTCTTTGAACGCCTTAGATTTGAAGCAAAATCTTCTATTGCAAACATAACCTATTACTCAGGCGACACTCTCAACGCTCAGATAAATGCACAGTATCTTGGCGGCGGCAGCATGGGTAACGCATCATACGACAGCTGGTGGACACGCGAACCTGTTGGATTCAGTCCTAAGAGCGTACAGTATGACGGTTTTGCATTCGGACCTCAGAAAGGTTACGACGGAAGAACTTCTCTTAATTCTTCAGAAGGCATGCTTGATGGTGCAGGTGCTGCAACAGAGTCACAGAAAACCGGCGGTGAAAAACTTGACGGTATGGCATACGCGTATCGTTTTGAAGCACAGGTAACCGACAGCGGAAACCAGACAATCAGTACGACAGCCCGTACCGTTGTTCATCCGGCTAAGTTCTATATTGGTGTCAGTTCACCTAAGGGTGTAAACGGTTTTGCAAAGAAAGGCGACACTGTAACCTTTGATTATGTTTGTGTTACTCCTGAGGAAACCGCACCGCTTGCAAAAGATCTTCCCACCGGTAAGAACAAAAAACTTAAGGTTGAACTTCTGCGTTACGAATGGAAGCAGGTTCAGCAGGTAAGCTGGAACGGACAGATTAATACGCGTTACGAACAGACGCTTGAAGTTGAAAACGAACAGGAACTTGATCTGTCAGGAACTGCAACCCGTACCTCATTTACCGTTGTTCCTCCTAAGGGCGGTTCATATCTCATCCGTCTTACAACACAGGATGCACGCGAAAATAAAATTATCACCGAACGTCACTTCTATGTTACCAGCAGCGACTGGTACTGGTTCAACCGTGACGACGCAGAAGAAATTTCTATGACGCCGGACAAGTCACAGTATGCGGTTGGTGACACTGCTCATATTCTGATGCAGAGTCCTCTTGAAAAAGGAACGTACCTGATGACGGTAGAGCGCGAAGGAATTCTCTCTCACAAAGTGATGAACATTGATGTTCCTACCAGCGTGATTGATGTTCCCATTGAAGAAGGATTTGTTCCTGTTATGTACGTAACGCTTTCTTCTTACTCAGTGCGTGACGGTAAACCGCAGAATGACTATGATACTCCTGACTTAGGAAAACCCAAGGGATACTTTGGTCTTGCAACACTGGTGGTAGATCCTGCATTCAAGAGTTTTGATATTTCTGTTACCACAGATAAGCCTTCATATCGTCCCGGTGAAAAAGCAACCGTAACGTTACGCGCAACCAAAAACGGAAAGGCTGTTCCGAATGCAGAAATTACACTGATGGCAGTTGATCGCGGTGTTATTGATCTGATTGACTATCATGTTCGTAACCCGATTGAACACTTCTATAATCCCTATCTGTTCCCTGATTGTGTTAAGGGCGGCGACTCTCGTTCTCTGCTTATTGATCCGGTAACGTATGAGATTAAGAATCTTGTTGGCGGTGATGCAGACGAAGAAGACAGTGCAAAATTCACTGAACGCAAAAACTTTGAACCGACCGCTGTATTTGTGCCCAATCTGGTAACCGATGCAAACGGTAATGTAACGTATACCTTTACCTTACCCGATTCTCTTACTGCATACCGCATTACGGCAGTTGGTGTGAAAGAAGATACCTTTGGTATCAGCGAAAGTCAGATGGATGTTGCAGAACCCATTTCTGTTCGCTCTGTACTTCCCCGTCAGCTGCGTGTAAACGATCAGGGTGAACTTGGTGTTACCATTTCTAACCTGACTTCCGGTGCACAGGATGTTACGGTAAGTCTTGCAGTGTACAGTGGTGTAGAAAAAACCGGAGTAGAGCAGTCTGAAGATGACGTGCAGAAACTTCCCGGACTTGCAGCAGTAAACGGTGAAGCACAGAAGACACTTAAAGTTCCGGCTAACAGTACGCAGGCGCTCATGTTTATGATAGACGCTAAACTGCAGGGCTGGATAACGGTAGAATTTACGGTTAAGAGTAATCTGATAAACGAACGCATTTTACTGCCGCTCGAAATCCAGAAGAACTACATCTTTGAAACCGTAACCACAATCGGTGAACTTCCGCTTAGCGGATCTTCTGCTAAGACAGAAGAAATGATTGTTATTCCTTCAGGTGCAGACGACAACCAGGGCAGCCTGTATGTTCAGCTTGATCCTACTCGCCTTGGAACACTGACAGAATCTGTTAACTATGTATTCCGCTATCCGTATGGATGTATGGAACAGCGCTCAGCAGGAGTGTTCCCGCTGCTTGCCTTTGGCGACTACATCAAAGTGTTTGGACTGCAGTCAGAAGTTCGCAATCCGAAACGTGTTGCTGCAAAAGAAATTGCTTCTTGGGGCAAAGTTCAGCTGCGTAACGGTGCATTCCCCTACTGGCCCACAGGAACAGAAGCAAACAATTACGTAACGTTCCGCATTGGTGAAATCCTTGCACTTGCACTTAATCAGGGACTTAAGGTTGATAAAGATATCGATATCAACAAGTTGAGTCAGTACATTGGCGGTGAAGTCAACAAGCTTACATATGGCAATAACGGTAAAAATGCGCTTTCTGGTTATAGTGCATACACTGTTGCTTACGGATGCTATGTCATTGAATGTCTTGATGGCGGTAAGGGTTCAACTGCTGCTCACCTGCAGAAAGTACTTGATGCAAATGTACAGGATATTCCGACACTTGCACTCTGTGGTCTTGCATACCTTAAGAGCGGTAAGACAGATAAAGCACAGGCAATTGCAGAACTGCTGCGTAAGTATACAAAGTATTCTTCACGCGGAATTGATATTGCTTCACCCAATCAGGATTACTGGTACTGGTCATTCCTGAACGGTAAGGTTGAAGATTATTCACTTATGTTACAGTTCTTCTCTGAGTACGAACCTGATTCTGACATTAACCAGCGTCTGGTTTACGAACTGCTTGAACTGCAGCGCTCAAGCCACGGTTACTGGGTTAACACTTCACAGACAACCCGTGCATTGATTGCAATCCGTTCATACATCAAGAACGAAGGCCTTGAGTCAACAAACTTTACTGCAGCAGCACTGCTTAACGGAAAGAAATTTGTTGACGGTTCATTCAAAGGACTTGGTGCTGATCCTGTAGAAAAGACAGCAGACTTTACCGAAGAACCTGTACGCGGCGTAAAACGCAATGTTCAGGTTCCTGTTGAATTCCAGGCAAACGGTCAGGGAAAACTGTTCTATACGGTTTCAATGAAGTACGCAATTCCTGCAGCAGAACAGAAAGCACGTGACGAAGGTCTGTGTGTCTACACTGAAATCATTGATGTTAAGACCGGTGAACGGGTAACAGACGACAAACTGGTAGCCGGAAATGTTTACCGCCAGGTTGTATATCTTTCTTCAACCCGTACCCGTGAATTTGTTGCATTGCGTGCGACAATTCCTGCAGGTGCTGAAGTATTGAATGCAGCCTTTGTCACCACCGGTTCTGTTTCTCCTGATACACAGTCTCAGGAAAAAGATTACGATGACTGGGATGAATATTGGGATGATTACTACGATGACTGGTATGAAAACTACAACTGGGGTCTGTCACATCAGGCAATTTACGACAGCGAAGTTCAGTACTTCTGGAATTACTTCCCTGCAGGTAACCAGAGTGTAGAATTCCTGTTCCGTGCAACTCGTAAGGGTACATACAATACTCCGTCAAGTACGGCAGAATGTATGTATCAGGACGAAATCTTTGGTCGTTCAAGCGGTAAAGTGTGGACGATTGAATGAGAATAAAGCGGTTTTGCTTTAAGCGATGGCAGATTGTGCTGCTGTCGCTGGTGGCAGTTTTAGGAATAACCTGGTTGCTCTTAAAGCTGCTGCCTAGTCCTTCGTTAAACGCATTTATGCAGCGGCAGAACAGTACGCGGTTTTACGACCGTAACGGCAATCTGCTGCATATACTTGCGCTTGATGAAGGGTTACGCCGCGAATGGTATGATTTAGAAGATATACCTGAAGATGTACAAAACGCATTCATCGAAGCAGAAGACAAAAACTTTTATCATCATCCCGGAGTAGATGTAAGTGCAGTCTTTAGGGCTGCCTCTCAGAATAAAGAAGCAGGAAGAATTGTAAGCGGTGCCTCTACCATAACCATGCAGCTGGTACGCATTATCTATCCGCGTAAAAACGGTACCGTTACTCTTGGCGTTAAAATCAAAGAAGTATTCCGTGCACTGTATCTTGAAATCAAGCTGACAAAAAAACAGATTCTTGAGCTGTACCTTAATTCAGTTCCGTTTGGAAAACAGGTTGAAGGTGTTGGCAGTGCAAGCCGCAGTTTTTTTGGTGTTACTCCAGAGCAGCTTACGCAGCAGCAGATAGAAGTTCTTGCAAAGATTCCCCGCAGACCAGCCGATTACGCACCTGAGAAAGTGTACGACTATCCGTCACGGTGTCCGCATTTTATTCAGTATGTTATTTCACGTTATGCACAGACGCAGTCGGTTATGCCAAACGACATGACGCTCAGCATCAGTGCAGAATGGAATGAACTGACAGAACGCTTTATTCAGCTTAAGCTTAATGAATTTGCAGATGCCCGTATTCATAACGGAGCAGCGCTTGTTGTAAACAATGCGACAGGAGAAGTTTTAGTCTGGTGCGGTAATGCAAGTTTTGACGATAAAGAACATAACGGTGAAATAGACGGAGTTCTGGTTGAAAATCAGCCGGGCAGTTCTATGAAACCATTTTTATATGCACGCTCATTGGAACGGGGTTTTTCTCCATCAGAAGTGCTTCCCGATATTCCGCTTGATTTTGGTGGAGCACAGGTATATGTTCCGCTTAACTTTAACAACAGATACAACGGACCTGTACGCATGCGGGTTGCGCTTGCATCAAGTCTTAACATTCCCGCAGTATATGTGCTGTACCGCATTGGTGTTGATGATTACATGGAATGTTTGGACAGTTTGGGATTTGATTCTTTGAAGGGAACCAGAGATTCAACCGGCCTTTCTATTGCATTGGGAAGCAGTGAAGTTTCTTTGCTGGAAATGGTACGGGCGTTTTCTGTATTCCCTCGTGACGGAAAAGTTTTGCAGGATGTAGCAGTAGTTCCCTCGGCAGCACAGGAAGGCAAGCGTGTGTATGCAAAAGATACTGCACGGATTTTGTGCGACATGCTGAGTGACAAAAATGCACGCGTATTGGGATTTGGAAATGCAAAAGTGTTTGAGACTTCGTATCCGAGCATGTTTAAAACAGGAACATCAAATCAGTATCAGAACATAATTGCATTAGGTGCAACTTCAGAACTCACTGTTGGTGTGTGGATGGGTAACTTTGAAGGAGAAACGGTTGTAGGTCAGACAGGAAGCAGCATACCTGCAGCAGTAGTGCGCACTATTCTTGATGAATTGACCAAAACGTATGGAGCACAGCAGTTTGCTCAGCCGGAATCTTATGTTCAGCAGAATATTTGTACGCTTTCGGGAATGAAGGCAACGGAAGACTGTCCGTCTGTTTCGCGTGAATACATTGCGCAGGGAAGGGCAGGAAACTTTACTCCGTGTACCTGGCATGAAACCAGAAACGGAAAGACAATTATAAAATATCCGTCAGAGTATCAGCATTGGGCAGCACAAAAAAACATTTCTGGTGAAATACAGCTTGATGGAAGTGAGCTTTCGTTTTTATATCCGCGGAATAATGCTCAGTTTATTTTTGATCCGACAATCAAACCTGATGCACAGATGCTTGCGGTTGAAGTAACCGGCGGTCATCATACCAGTGCAACATTGTACTACGACGGAAAAAACAAGGGAACAGTAAGCGATGTGTTCTCGTGGCATATCGCACTTGAACGCGGCACACACACTCTCACGGTTGAATGTGGCAGTGAGCGCACAAGCATTACGTTTACCGTAAAATAAATTTATTCAGACTGAACCCGCTGATCGTTTATAGCAAAAATCTTTTTTGCAGTTCCTGCGACCGTACACATAAATATAGCAGGTCCAACAATCAGAAGCAGAATGAGCGTTACTTTATTCCACAGACAGGCACCAATTTCTACCGCAAGTACCAGAAGCAAAAGCAGTGTTTTTCCAATGTGCTGGGTTGCAAGCAAAAAAGAATTCTGTATGTGTTTGTAGAATTTGTTTTCGTACTTGGCACACAGCGGGTAGGCATAGAGCAGAGAAAAGAATACTGCGGCAAAAGAAACAATGCTTACGACAATAAGTGCAATAGAAGGATCTTCGGATTTAGTTAGAATCTGCGCATCAAGATACAGTGCATAAATGGCAACGGCAGTAATAAGCCACAGGATAGTACCCTGTTTCCAGTTTTGTGCAAAGGCTTTGAAAAAATCTTTAAACACATAGCCTTCAGTTCCGTCAATAACGCGGAATATAACGGTGTAAGCGGCAACCGTTGCAGCTCCCGCGGTTACGACAGGAAGACAGCAGATAAGCCAGCAGAACTGAATGGTAACAATGTTGGTAAGCATAACCATAGCCTTGTATAGTTTGCCGTCGGTACTAAAAATAGACATAAGTGTATGATATAGAAATTTACAGTGAAATACAACATTTTTTTACATTTGTTAGTCATTTTTGAAAATCAGTGCCAATAGATATTTGGAGAAGGGTTACCGTGTTATACAAAGCAAACAAAATTTGCAGAAACAGATGCACTTGCGTATGATGACAAAACTCATGCCATGTTTTATAATGCAAGTGCGTGGAGCAAGGTAGAAAACCCCGAAGCAAAGTCCTTGCTGCGATTTATTTACGAGGGAACAGCAGAGTCAGTTTTTTCTAAACAACTGGAAACTTCTGTTGATGATGCAAAGATAAGCCCTGAAGAGGAAGGCGATTACATGTACTTTATAGATATTCTTGAAGAAGAAAAAGAAGCAGCGCGTGCGGAAGCATTTACAGAAGGCATTACAAAAGGTCATGCAGATGGTATGCTTGAAGAACAAAAAAAGACGGCAGTAACCATGCAGTCTATGGGGCTTACCTTAGAGCAAATAGCAACTGCCTTGCGCGTTACGAAAGAAAAAGCCCAAGAGTACTTACAATAAGACCAATACGAATAACAAAGAAACCCCCGCCTCTTTCGAAGCGGGGGTTTAGCTTTTAACGCTAACAGTTAAGAATAACTAGTTGCACAAACTTAGAAAGAGATCTTGCACTGTACGTTAATAGTACCAATTTCTGCGCCAGCACCGTTGAGAAGGTTGCGTGACTGATACCATACGCTGAATGTAGTGTTGTTGATAAGACCAGCAATATCCAAACCAGCTTTGAGGTTCAAGAGACCGTCTGCTGTTCCATTAAGATCTGATCTTCCACCGTTGTCAGTGTTAGCAACTTCCCATGTGTATTTTGCAGGGTCGCCAACTTTCTTTGCAGCTCCAGTAAAGCCCTTTGTTGCAAAGCGAGCACCAACCTGTGGTGTTACTGTTACAGAGTCTGTAGCTGCGATTGCATACTTAAGACCACCAGCAACTGCGATTCCTGCTTCACCATTTTTAGGAATAGAGATGTCAGCTGTTGCAGCAGCAGTAAGATTTTCTACAATTGAACCAGAGTAGAATGAAGGGGTAATAATGATTGCATCAGTATCATTGAGAGGAACAAGAACGTTAACACCTACACCAGGAATAACTTTCTTTGCCTGATCGTTGTCGAGGTAGTATACACCAGCATTTGAATCAGCTTCGTCGCCCCATCCAAATACGAGTCCTCCAGCGAGGTTCATAGCAGGATTGATTGTTGATGCTGAAACATCATCAATAGCCATTGTAAAGCCAACAACAGGTTTTACATAGAAGGTGTCGTTGAGAGCCAGTTTGTAACCTGCGCTTGCAGCTGCACCAAGAGCCTTTTCGTTAATCTGGAAGCTACCACCTACAGTAGCGAAGAGACCGTTTACATACTCGTTAGAGTCAAGCAATTTGAACTCTGCAGCAAGACCGTAGTCGTTGGTGTAGTAGTCAGCTGTTCCGTCATTTGCAGCTGTAACTTCAAATTTCTGAACTACAGTAGCGCCTGCTGCTTCAGCATCAGCTTCACTGGTGTAAATGACTCCATCATCTCCAAGATAAAGGTAAGTAGCATCAGATGCACCGTTAGTTGCTTTGTTTGAACGGAAGTCAAATTCGAAGTTAATGTTCTTGTTGTCGCCGTATCCCAGAACAATACCCTGATCGTGGCTCGTATCTACTACAGCACCAAGAGCACCCCATGCAGAGCGAACTGCGTTGGGAAGTTCAAGAGAACCTACAGTTGTGTCTCCAGACTTAATTCCAACATAGAAGTTGTAGAAGTGCAGTTTTGCAACATCGATAGAAGCTTTGCCACCATCGAATACTGGATCACCACCGTTTTCACTCTTAATCTGAAGAGAACCGTCGAATTTAACACCCAGTTCTGCCCAGATGCCTTCTCCAGAAGTACTCTTTGTTCCTGAGTTAACCAGGTTAAGTTTTACAGTTGCGCTTGTGTCATTCTTGAAGCCAGTTGTACCTTCGTCGAGGTCAACACCCCAAGTTACGCTTGCGTTGCCTGTTACTTCTGCCAGGTTGAAGTCGGCTTCTGGATCAGCGAATGCTGCGCCAGCAACCATTGCTGCCATTCTGACTTGTCAAAAGTATTAGAAAGTTGCGTTTTTACCTATAGAAATTTATGGCAAAATGGTATATTCTTTTTGTATGAATGCAATTGAATTACAGCATGTAACAAAAAAGTACAAGGACTTTACGCTTTCGGATATTTCGTTTGCGGTTCCTGAAGGAAAAATTGTTGGGCTTGTGGGCGAAAATGGTGCCGGTAAAACAACTATTATTCGTTCCATAATGGGTAGTTGTCACTTTAACGAGGGAATCATTACCGTAATGGGAGAAGACTCAAAAAATGATTCACACTTTGCGCAAATAAAGCAGGCGGTGGGTGTTGTTCTTGATGAAGGCTGTCTTCCCATTCTTAAAGTTAAAGATATGGAAGCAATTTTTAAGGCGGCGTATGTTAACTGGGATCACGAAACATATCGTAACCTGCTGAATGAATTTGAACTTCCTGTTAAAAAGAGTGTGCGTCAGCTTTCGCGCGGACAGAAGATGAAGCTTGCGTTAGCGCTTGCACTTTCTCATAAAGCAAAAATTCTGGTGCTTGATGAACCGACGGGCGGTCTTGATCCGTTAGTGCGTGACGAAATCATTGAAAAGCTAAAGAACTTTGTTCAGGATGATGAAAGTCATTCTATTCTGTTTTCGTCACACATCATCAGCGATATAGAAAAGATTTGCGATTACGTAGCGTATATCCACAAGGGTAAGATTCAGTTCTTTGAAGAAAAGAATACGCTTATGCAGAAAGTTCGCGAACGTGAATTACCAAATCTTGAAGAATACATTATTGCCTTTGCAAAGGAGGTAAAGAAGAATGAAAGCGCTGCTTATTAAAGATATTAAAACAATCCAGGTGTTCTTTTACTTCATTGCTATCTTTGGATTTTTTACGACGATGACTGAATCAGTTCCGTATCTGAGTTTTGTCTATGTCTTTATGATTCCTATGACGATTATGAATCAGGATGAACTGACTCACTTTAGCCGTCTGGCAAGTATGCTTCCCATTAGTGTTGCAGAATCAGTGCTGGAAAAATATGTCATTACGCTCATTGGTTTGGGTGTTGCAATCGTGTTCAGTCTTCTGGGCATTGTAGTGGGCAATGTGTGGTTAGGTTCTGCATCTTCTATTGGTACTGTCATTCTGCCTGTAGCAGTGGTGCTTTTGTATTGTGCTATTACGCTTCCGCTTGATTTTCTTGTTTCTTCGCAGATTGGAAGAACAATTATGATGATAGTAAGCATGGTTCTGGTTGGTGTTGTTGCCGGAATCTTTGCTGCAGGTTTTGCAGATCAGGTGGGACAAATGATGACCGGCGGCATAAGTCTTGAAATCAGTATTGGTCTTATTGCAGTCTGTGCAGTTCTCTTTGCCCTCAGCATTCCGCTCAGCATTGCGATTTATAAACGGAAGGATAGGTGAAAAAAATTGCCTCCATGCAATTTTTTTCACCTATCAAGTAGTCCGTTGAGAAGTTTAGAATCTCGCTTTACGTAGGCGGACTTTTTCTACGTCTTCGCTGAACAGTTCGCGCAGGTCGTTTAATCCCAAAGCCATGAGAGCCATGCGGTCAATACCGATTCCCCATGCAAGAACAGGAACATCTATTCCCATTGCTTTGGTAACTTCGGGACGGAAAATTCCACTGCCACCTAATTCAAACCAGCCAAGTTTAGGATGCTTGATATGCACTTCGATCGACGGTTCGGTAAAGGGGAAGTATCCGGGAACATATTTAACTTCTGTTGCTCCTGCAATTTCTACTGCAAACATGCGCAAAAATCCCAGCAGGGTGCGTAAGTTAACATCGTTACCTAGAACAATTCCTTCTGTCTGATAGAAGTCGCTCAGGTGTGTTGCATCAACTTTGTCGTAACGGAAACAGCGTGCAATACCAAAGTATTTACCGGGAATCTTTGCCTTGTGCAGCTGATGTGCAGACAAAACAGTTCCCTGACTGCGCATAATAAGGCGGCGGGTAAACTCTGTATCAAAGTTGTAATTCCATCCGCGGCTGCCGGTGTTTCCACCATTGCGGTGTACTGCTGCAACATTGCTTAAGTACGGTTCTTCTATGCTCTTTGCGTGAGTCGGATTTTTAATGCGGTATACGTCATGAATGTCACGTGCTGCATGGAACTGCGGCATGAACAGAGCATCTCCGTTCCAGAATTCAGTTTCAACAAGCGGACCGTCAAATTCTTCAAATCCTAAAGAACACAGTTTGTCTTTAACGCTTTCCAAAAACTGAACATACGGATTGGTGCGTCCTGGAATAATGCGTGCCGGAGGAATTGTGATGTTGTATCCGCGGAAGGTACCTTTTTTCCAGTCACCGGAAGCAAGCATGCCAGGGGTTACTTCACCAATTTCGTTACCGGTAATGCCAGCCTTTTTAAGACCGTCAACTACTTCGCTAAAGGCAGCGGTCAGTTTGTATACAACAGTTTCACGCTCAATGGTTTTGAACGGAGTTTCAGAGACACCGCGCTTTTTGGTAAGACCTGACATAACATCAAGTTCTTCTTTGCTGAGTGTCGCAGCATCAAGCTGTCCGTTTTCTGCAGCAGCTGCTTTCTGAATGAGTGCATTAGTAACTGCAATGCGTGAGGGAACAGGAGCGCCGGTGTATTCTGCTTTCTTTTCGGCATTCATTTTAAGAACACCTTCTTTGCTTAAGTTACCAAAAGCAGATCCGACATCTTTGTTTTCTATGCCCAGTGCAGTTGCAATCTGGGGCAAAAGCTGTGCGCCGTTATCTTTAAGATATGCAATAATGCGTTCTTCGGCAGTACCGTTTTTTGCAACGATGCGACCAAAGTCTGTAAGTTCAAAGTAAGTGTGGGGAGTGCGTGCAGTTTCTGACAAAAGCTGCTTTCCGCTCAGCCAGCTGAATGCCTGGTTAGCGTGGCCTTCTTTGTAGCCCAGTTCTTTCTGCAGACGTTCAGATGTAAGTTCGTCAGACAGTCCGTATTTTAAAAGCACCTTTGTTTCCAGCGGGTGCAGATTCTTGATTAGCGTTTTAATATCAGTCAATTTTCAATCCAACTTGAAACGCAAGAAACGCTGACTACTCTAACGGGTTGCCAGCGTTTGCAAGAGTTTCCCTCTTAATATAGATGTGCCCGAAAACATTTGTTCCAGACACAAACCGTATGTAACTGTACCTTAGCGGGTGAATGTTACGTGAGAGCAGTACTCTGCCATGCGGATTCCACGTTCGTCTTTGTAGTAGCGTACGCGGTCTTTGCTCTGGTATGTGTAATGCTTGTATTTGTTTTCTACAGCAAAGTTTTCGTAAACAGCAATAGCAGTGTTCATTGCTTCGCCACGATCAAAACTTGATGCCATGCAGGTGTAGTACAGGCGAACAACTCCAGTTACTGGTGTCCATTCAAGTTCCATCTTAACCTGAGATGCGCTGGGGTGCTGTTCCTGGTAAACATCTTCAACTTCGATTACCTGGGTACCGATGTCGGCATAGCTGTCGAGAGCTTCTGTGTCGTAGTTTCCTGCATAGGTCTGTGCAGATACGGCAAATACAGCAGCAAACGCAATCAGTGCACATGCAAATATCTTTTTCATAGAGATTCCTCCTTGATAAAATCAGTACTGTGTGTACTCTACTATTTTATCAGTTTGCATAAAAAAATCAAGGTCAACAGTGTATCGGCCTTCTGATATATAAATGCGCGGCTCGCCGACAAGTAACAGTTTTCCCCAGATTTCTTTGGGTTTGTTCTTTATCTTACGACGCCAGTATTCATGTATAGCATTTTTTGCAGCTTCTGCAACTGCCTGCCGGATTCCTTCCATTCCTGCATAGACCGGACCCTGTCCTGTACCGTGTACTTTGGGGTTAGTTATGGAATTCCAGCGCTCATAATCAAGCTGCTGTACCATAGTTCTGTCGCAGTAAGCCCAGGAAAACAGCTTTCCGTCAACTGCTTCAGGATCATGGTAGGTAATGGGATTATAAGACTCGTCAAATTCACGGATAGCGGTCAGTTCAAAGTATTCTGTTACACCTCTCAGGTTGTCTTTGGGAGTATAGTCAAAGGTCCAGCCGTTTATCATGCCGTTAAGCAAAAACGGTGCTAACTGTTTTGTCCGTGCAATGGCTGTAGCAAATAAATCTGTTTTGGTAAGGGCTGTTCCGTCCTGTGGCTGTGCACTAACAGACTGATTCTGCTGCAGCTGTTCATAATTTTCTTCATCGCCAAACAGGCCGGGAAACGCATCTATTTCTGCCCAGACAGAAATACGCAGCTGATCATGCTGAGAGGGAACCTGTGCGGTACAGACAGGTATAGCCGCAAACAGAAGTGCACAAAAAACTGACAGTCTGTGTGTTATCTTCGCCATGCATTTCTCCAGACAGTTATGGGATTAAGACCCATGCGCACGACAAGATACAGCCATGCAACAAAAAATCCTATAAGGTGAGCAAAATGGGCTACGTTCGATGTAGAAAAAATCTGACTCACAATTTCAATAACAATGTAGGCAATGATAAGTAACGGAGCGGGAACGGGAATAATTCCCCAGATAGAAATAATGCTGCGGGGAAACAGCGTTGCATACACCAGTAACACTGAATAGACTGCGCCGCTTGCTCCAATCAGAATGGAATGGTAAGAACCGGTAAAATAATAAACTGCAAGACTTAAAGCGCCGCCAATAATTCCGCACAAAAAATACAAAAGCAAAAACTCTGATGAACCGACTGATCGTTCAACACTGACGCCAAAGAAAAACAGACACAGCATGTTCAGTACCAGATGCATAATGCTTCCGTGAGTGAACATATAGGTTATCAGTTCAAACCACAAGTGATAGCCCAGCACACCTGGAACGCTTAAGCCAAGATAATTGACGGTTCGCGGAAACAGACAGGTAAAGGCATACACTAACACATTAAGTGCAATGATAATGAAAGTGGCATAGTAATAGCGGTATTTAAAAGGAGTGCGTAAGAAATTTTTCATGAGCGTCAGTTACCGTTCAGCGCATTTTTGGCAGAAGAAATAACTGCGGCATCTGCAAAGGTAATGCGGTTGCGACCGTTACGTTTTGAAACATACAGTGCCTGGTCAGCCTGATCGACAAGCAGTTTTGCAGAGGTAACAGGATTTGATTCCACATTGAACTCTGCGACTCCGCCGGAAATGGTAACTTTCATGTGCTGATTTTCGTAGAAGAAATCAAATAATTCCACACGCTTTCTGATTCGTTCTGCAACTGTAATCGCTTCCTGTGCGCTGGCATTGAGCAGCATAACGGTAAACTCTTCGCCACCGTAGCGGGAAGCCATGTCGGCACCACGAATGCTGTTTTTGATGATGCGTGCAACGGTCTGCAGTACGTAGTCACCGCATGCATGTCCGTAGGTATCGTTAAACTTCTTGAAGAAGTCAATGTCAAACATAATGACACTGAGTGATTTTTCTGCGGCAAGTGCTTCGTCCAGACGGTCGGTAAGCATGTTAAAGAAGTAGTACTTCAGTTTCAGGTGAGTCATCATGTCGGTAGAAGACTGTTCAACTAATGAAGTACTGTTAACTGCAATGGCAGCAAGAGATGCAATGATGTAGACTTCGCTTTTTTCGTAGTCGGTATAATCTTCGTCGATGATGTGTTCGCCCAGCACCAGAATTCCGTTAACACGGTTTTTAAGGTTAAGCGGAACAATAAATGTAGGATGAAGGGATTCCAGAAGTTCAATATCGCGGCAGTCGGGACCAACTGCTTCTTTTAATTCCTGCAGGGTAAGGCCACGTGTCTGTTTACTCAGTACACTGATGATGGGAGAAGTTCCCATAATTGAATAGTCACGGGTTGCATCGGGTTCAATACCGCTGTAGTTAGGGCCCATGCTGTACACCATACTGTCCAGTGCTTCAAGAACAAAAAGACCTGCTCCCAGAACACGCATCTGAGCCATGACAATATACAGAATTGATTCTACCAGGGTTGAAAATTCAAGTGTAGTACACAGAGAGCGGCAGATTTCCAGCTGCTGCTGCAAGTCGTAGACCTTTTTTTCATACTGAGCAATTTCAGCATCGTACTGCTCCGGCGTAAAAACCGGTTTTTTGGGTTCACCCTGAGACTTCTTCTGCTGATTTTCTTTGCGGTTATCCGACATAGCCTGGTAACTGCTCCTATTTGCCTACAGAGCCTATTATAACATAATTCTTCATTATTTCAAGGAAAATCTTCCATTGAGAGTACTGAACTTCAAGCTGTTCCGACGTATCATGGTTGCGGGAAGACACCATAAGCACTTTAAGATTACTTATAGCATCAGGAGTCGGTTTCTTATAGTCAAGCAAAACTTCTCCAATGTAGTTGTACAGGCGGTGGACGTTAACTACTTCCATCTGCAGGATTTCTTTTGCTTTCTGGTTAATCTTATCAACATTTTCTTTGAGGCGTGCAGAGAAAGCGGTGTCTTTATGACTGTCACGGATAAGGCTTGCAAGGTTAGCTTCGTCAAATTCGTTACCGCGGTCAAAAGACTGTTCAAATTTTCCAATGCGTTCAAGAAGTTCGTTACAGGTATAGACGGCAGCAGAAAAATCAGATTTGTAAGAGGGGTTGTTAAAGAAACCTTCTATAACGATATCGTTCAAAAGTGCCTGAACCTGTTCCGAATAAAAAACCTTCATGAACGTTTTGAGTATCTGAAGCGGCAAGACCAGAGAAAACGATACCTGCGTACTCTGTTTAAGCTGGGTATTCAGTTCGTTGTTGTAACCCTGAAGCACTTCCAGTGGTGAATCGCCAAACAGTTCATGCAGTTCACTGGAAATGGTTTCATCCTGAATTTCTGTCTTAAGACGACTTTCGTCTACGCTGAAACGCATTTCAAGATAATCAGCATAGGATTGAGTATAGCGCTTGTCGTAAGTGGCTTTTGTCGGCTTAAAGTCAGGGTCTTTTTTGGCAACGCAGATAAGGCCTTTCAAAATCTCGGGATCAAGAACACGCTTAATGACGCTCTGCATTTTCTTAAGGCTTTCCATAAGCGATTTTTCCATACCGTCGGGCATCATGCCACCGTGCAGAATCTTTGCAAGTGCAAGGATTGCGTTTCCGTCGGGTACGGTTATGTCCATTCCATAGACGATGTAGTACAGGTCACAGAAGCTGCTGTCCAGCAAATCGGGGGGAATGGCCTGGAATGCGGGCTGATAGGTAAGTGCTGAAGAAAAGTTTACGTCAAACAGACGCAGGGCAGTTACGTAGCCGTAATGACACAAGTCGTTAAGCTGTGCAAGGTGATTAAGTACCGTATTAATGGAAAGAAAGTTTGATGTGCCCAGTTCGCGGATAACAGTCTGCAGTTTATGATGCTCTGCTTCAAAGTAGCGGTTGAGCGATTTTGCTTCCATTGCTCCGGCTTTGCGCTTTTCGTATGCAAGGCTGTCTAAGGTTGCGGATGCTTCCGGAGAAAACCCAGTTAAGAGCAGCTGTTCCTGAAAGCGACCGTTACGGGTCATGTCATCAGAAAACAGGGTAGTGGTAAGCAGTGATTCAATTGGTTTTGAATAGACATACAGTATGCGCAGTGCTTCTGCAAAATTTTCGTGTACTAAGTCGCCTTTGTATACTACGGGCCTGAAGTTGTGGAGATCTGATTCTATTCTGCGTAGGGCCTGGCGTTTTTTCACCTCTGGAGAGGAAGAATGAAATAAGCTCTGAAAAAACTCCACAATCGCCTGAAAGAACGACATGATTTTCTATTATACTGATGTGTCGGTTTTAATACAAGACATGTACGGTGCAAATATGGTGCGGTAGTCTTCTACCGTAAGGGCTGCGACAACCTGTTTTCTAAGCTGACCGCCGCCACGGATACCGCTGCTGTACGCACAGAACTTTTTACGCATGTCCAGACAGGCACCTTTTTCGCCTTTGTATTCAACATTAAGAGCCAGTTCCCTGAATCCTGCCTGTAAGCGTTCTTCCAGCGGTTCCTGCTCGTAGCTGCCGGTTGTCAAAAAGTCGCGGGTCCGCTTAAACAGAAACGGATCCCCCATTGCGCCGCGTGCAAACATGACACCGTCAACTCCGGTCTGAACCAGCATGTCGCGTGCTGTTTCGGGACTGTGTGCATCTCCTGAGCCGAATACCGGTATGCGTCCGTCTACCATCTGAACAACCTGTGCAAGAATGTTCCAGTCACTGACGCCTTCGTAGCCCTGAGCCCGTGTTCGTGCATGCAGGGTAAGTGCATCGGCACCCGCTTCAAGAGCAGCGACAACTGTTTCTTTCCAGGTCATGTGGGTCGCATCCCAGCCGCTTCGGATTTTTATGGTAACGGGAATGTTTCCCCGCTCAGGGTGTTCCTTTGCGTAGTCGCCAACAGCCTGTTTTACCGCCTTTACAATAGAAAACAACCTGTCGGGTTCTTTAGTAAGCATGCTTCCAGCACCGCTTTTGATTATTTTGGGTACGGGGCAGCCTCCGTTTATGTCAATGCAGTTGCAGTCGGTACGTTCAAGCACCAGTTTTGTTCCTCGAGCCATGACATCTGCATTTCCGCCAAAAATCTGTACGGTGTACACTTTTTCTGCAGGAGCGCGTGCCATAAGTTCTTCGGTTTTAGAAGAGCCCCGGGTAAGGGCTTCTGCACTGACCATTTCGGTTGTACACATGCTGGCACCGTATTCAACGCACAAAGACCTGAAGGCACGGTCACTGTAACCGGCAATGGGTGCAAGAAAGAGGTTTCCGTCAAGAGTCAGTTTTTTTGTTCCGTCAGCGCCAATGGTAACGGCGTGATACAGACAGTCGCCTGAAGTACCGCTCATTCTTCGGGCAGGTTGAAGATTTTACAGCTGTTTTTCCACAACTGAGCGCTCAGTGCTTCCAGATCCATCTCCAGCATTTCGGCAAGGAATTTTGCAGTAGAGGGAAGATATGCCGGCATCGTGCGCTTTTTCTCGCGGAATTCGGCAGGAATCATAAACGGACTTTCGGTTTCTATGAGAATTCTGTCTACCGGAATGTTCAGAACCGTTTCGTGCAGATTGCGTGCGTTACGGTAGGTCAAATTTCCGGCAAAAGAGAAGTACACATTCAGGCCTGCTTCCAGACAATTCTGAGCATATTCTGCGTTTTCGCTGTAACAGTGGAAAATGGCTCCTTTCTGGGGAATTCTGTCCAAAAGAATCTCGAAAATATCCTTTCCGGCATCGCGGTTGTGGATAATTACCGGTTTATCGTGCTTTTGAGCAAGTTCCAGCTGGGTTATGAACAGCTCTATCTGGCTGCGTTTGTCGCCAAACTGCTTGTAATAGTCCAGTCCAGTCTCGCCAATTGCAACAACATTGGGTAAATTAACACTTTCTTCGATAGTCTTAATCCAGTCTTTGCCGGGAGTCGTAACTTCTGACGGACCTACACCGACTGCGTGATAGATACCGTTGACCGATTTAAGGGCGGCATATTCCTTCTTAAAGTCGTGAAGTGAGTTATTTATGCTGACAATGCGTGTTACGCCTGCGTGTTTTGCCTGCTGAATAACACGGATTTGTTCAATAGGGTCATCGTATATCAACCCTATATGGGCGTGAGTATCAAAAAACTGCATGGCTTTCTTCCTCAATAAATTGCGATGGTAAAGAGGGAACCTCTCCTTACCGATAATGGTAACACAGGACTGCCCGCAAGTCAAGGAAAATTTGACACAACCCTGTATGTATGATATGATAGTAAAATAAAAGTTTGGGCGGCAAGGAGATTTTGTTGGCACGCGCAAGAAAGTACAAAAAGCTTGAAAAGAATTTTGTGTCTCGTCTTTTACAGGGAATCAGTTCCTGTTTTTCTGCCATCGGAAATTTCTTTGTTACTGTAGTTAAACTTCTGGACCGTAAACTGACCGTCATGATTGTTCCCCACTCTCAGGGAAAAATGATAAGTTTCAAAACAAATGTATTTGCACTCATCATGGGAACAATTGTCTTTGTAGGAATCGGCTGTTCTTTCGTACTTACAAACCGCCATACCATCGGAACCGGTGCAGAAATCAGCAGACTAAAGGAAGAAAACCGCGAAACACTTGCAAGCCTTGATGAACTTCGTGACGAAAACAACAATCTGCTTCAGACCGCAAAAAGATTCCAGACTTCACTCAGCCAGTCACTTTCTTTGCTGGGTATAAACGACAGCACTTCAACTTCAAACTTTACACAGCAGAACTCTGACCTTGCAGGTTTGTTCAATACACAGGATGTTGTACCCGGTTCACTCAAAGAAACCGCCGATATCCGTCAGCTTAACTCTTACCTGGAAAGTGCCGTAGAACCGGTTGAACAGATTGGTAAGATGCTTGAAACACAGAATGCTCTCTTCTCTGACATTCCCAACATCTGGCCGGTTAAAGGCGGCATAGGTCACATTTCAATGGCATTCGGTCAGAACGTGCACCCCATTACTAACCAGTGGTACATTCACAAAGGTCTGGACTTTAGTACATACCGCACCGGTGATCCTGTTATTGCAACTGCAAACGGACAGGTTGTTACTGTCGGTCACGATGACAGTTTTGGCAACTACGTTATCATCAAACACAAATACGGATTCTATACACGCTATGCTCACCTTAACACCGTGCGTGTTGCAAAAGGACAGCAGGTAACCCAGAGACAGATTATCGGTACTATCGGTAACACGGGTATTACCACCGGTCCTCACCTGCATTACGAAGTTCATATTGGTTCAGACGTTGTTGATCCGGCTAAGTACATAAACATCAAGTAGCGGCGGATTCAATGGCACTCTTTAACGACGACATTGCATTTAAAACCATCATAGGCGAAGGTTCTTCTATCCGTGGTGACCTTAAGATAAGCGGCATGGTTCGCATAGAAGGTGACATTGACGGTAATATAGAAACAAACGGCAATTTATTCGTAAGTGAAAAAGCCCGTGTCCGCGGAAACATTCAGGCCCGTTCAGTAACAGTGTGTGGAATTGTTCAGGGAAACATTATTGCACCCGAACACGTACAGCTGTTTGCTTCAAGTGCTGTCTTGGGTGACATTCAGACTCACAAACTTTCTGCAGAAGAAGATGTTATTATTCAGGGACACTGTATTGCCCTTTCCGATAACACACTGTACGAAAACGCAGCAACCAAGTGGAACGATACCCGCGCCATTACTGCCCGTGCAATTCTTGAGCCCATTCACATTCAGACAAAGCCGGAACAGAGTACATCACCCGCACAGGAAAGTACACCGGAAACGGCAGAACAAAAGCCGGCTGAAAACACAGCAGTCTTTACACCCATAACGCTTGGCACAAAGATTCGATAGGAAACGGTTATGGCAGGTGTTGATTCCATTACCTCTAACCTTTACTTTCAGGCTGCAAACATGACCGCAGCTGCCCAGGCATCAAAAGCAAAAAAAGAAGAAGAAACCCAGAAGACAAAACGTTCAGCATTTTCAAGCGCAATGCAGAAAGCACAGGTAATGCACGAACTGGAACAGGAAGGATTTCCTCCGGAGCTTGCAGACAAATCTGTAGAAGATGCCGTTATTTTTTTGAAAGATGAAGCAGATATTGCCGCTGACCGTTTAAAAGAAACGCAGACACAGGAACAGTTTGCCGACTACCGCAAAAAAGTAAGCCGGTTTCTGCGCTATCTTGAACGAAACAATTTTGAAATCGAATATATCAAGCGACCCAAGATAAAGAAGAACGGACAGTTTGTTGAACGTGATCCGTACAAGCAGGTTGTTGTCATAAATCAAAAACTGGAACAGATTGCAGAGTGGCTTTTAAGTTCGCATAAGGATGCACTGACGCTGCTTGCAAAAGTAGATGAAATACAAGGGCTGATGGTAGACTTGATGGCAAGTTGAGTGATAGAATAAAATCATGTCAGATATTTTTGAAAACGATATAGATTCAGAAGAAAACGAAGACCTTTCCTCTCTTGAAGATAACGATATTGAACAAACTGCAGACGACGAAGACTATGTGTTCCCCGAGCTGATGTATAAACTGCGTCTTGAGTATTCAAGCGAAGGTGTGTATGCCGTACCCGCAATGGGAATGAAACTTGAAGCAGGACAGTCAGTTATTGTGCCCACCCGTTACGGAAACGATCTTGCCTTAGTGCTGGGAAAAACAGAACATCCGGTGGGAATAAAACCTTCTGATATTGTTGAAGTACTTCGCATTGCTGATGAAAAAGATTTGAACCGTGCAAAAGATTTAGTTGCGCGTGAAGCTCAGGCATTTGATATCTTCCGTGAAAAAGTTGCGTTCCACCATCTGAACATGAAACTGGTGAGCGTTCACTTTTTAGTGGGAGAACAAAAAGCACTGTTCTTCTTTTCAAGCGACAACCGTGTTGATTTCCGCGAACTGGTTAAAGACCTGGTATCAGTTTTCAAGATGCGCATTGAACTGCGTCAGATTGGTGTCCGTGACGAAAGCCGCATAACCGGAGGACTTGGTGTGTGTGGAAGACCCTATTGCTGTAATTCAATCAGTGACAGACTGCGGCCTGTAAGCATACGCATGGCAAAAGACCAGAACTTAAGCCTTAACTCTGCAAAAATAAGCGGTCAGTGCGGACGCCTGTTGTGCTGTCTTAGCTACGAGTCAGACTGGTATTCAGAAGCCCGCAAAAAAGTACCCAACGAAGGAATCCGTCTGCATTACGACGATACCAACTTTAAAGTCACCGAAGTAAACCTTATTACTTCTATGGTAAAAATGCTGGGAGAAGACGGTCGCCTGCTGGAAGTCAACGCCAACCGTTTTGTCCGCGACGGCTCCCACTGGAAAATAAAATAAATTTCTTCATTTGCTAGTCCAAATTGATTTACCAGTGCCATATATCTTATGAAGGCATTTCGTCTTCAAGGAGAATGTATGGACAAAGAACAAAAACTTACCCCCGAACAAAAGTGGGAACAAGCAACACTTGCAAATAACTTTATCTTTTACAAAGTAATGCGCCATCACCCCGATGCATGTAAAAAACTTTTGGAAATGTTGCTTAACATCCAGATTGAACAAATGGAAATGGTAAGCGAAGAAACCATAGACTTAGACCACGATTCAAAAGGA
>CACXCG010000024.1 GCA_902766125.1 uncultured Spirochaetaceae bacterium
ATGGGCAGTCAGGAAAAAGCTGCAAACCCCGAAGAATTTTTAGCATGGGCGCAGAAGCATGTCTATCCTGAATATTTAGTTGAATACAAACTTGACGGTGCAAGTCTTGAACTGCAGTATCGTGACGGAGTTTTAGTTCAGGCCGTTACCCGTGGCGACGGAAGTACCGGAGATGTTATAACAGAAAACGCAAAGAAAATGCATGGCGTTATGAGCGCTCTGTATGTCGGTTCAAAACGTGATTCGTTTACCGGCGGTGTGCGTGGTGAAGTTATTATGCGGCATGAAGTTCATGACAAACAGTTTCCCGATAAAGCAAACTGCCGCAATGCTGCTAACGGACTTATGAAACGAAAAGACGGCGAGGGCAGTGAATACCTTGATGTCATTGCATACGATGTGTGGGCAACCGAAGGAAACCAGCCGTATGCAGATGAAGAAGAAAAACTTGCCTGGCTTACAGAGCGCGGTTTTACAGCAGTTCCGCTTCATATTGCTCATTCTGCGCAGGAAGTAATTCAGTACCGTGAACAGGTCATGCAGCTGCGTAAGGATCTTGATTATGATATTGACGGACTGGTAATCAAAGAACGTGTGGTAAATCACACTGATGCATTGCGTGACAGGCCTGACCGTCAGATTGCATTTAAGTTTGCACTTGAACAGGCACAGAGTATTGTCCGTTCCGTTGAATGGAGTCAGTCTGGTGCAACGTATACACCGGTTGCGGTCTTTGATCCCGTGCCGCTTAACGGTACAACGGTAAAACGTGCGTCGCTTTCAAATCCAAACAATATCCGTTCTTTAGGTGTTAAAATAGGCAGTACGGTAACCGTCGTAAAAGGCGGCGAAATAATTCCAAAAATTATTGCTGCTCAGGCTGCTTCTGGTGCCGGTCTTTCAGAAATACCGTTTCCTTCTGTCTGTGCAACCTGCGGAACACCGCTTACCGATGAAGGAACGCGTCTGTATTGTCCCAATAAAAACTGTTCCGAACGTATGCTGCATCAGATTCTTAAGTGGGATTCTGTGGTTGATATCCGTGGCTTTGGTGATACACTGGTTCGTTCTCTTTTTGCCGATGGTGTGGTTCGTTCTATTTCTGATATTTATGCGCTTACCGAAGAAAAACTGACACCGTATTTTTTGACGCAGAAAAGTCAGTCGCAGGAAAAAAAATCCCTCGGTGCAGAAAAAGTATACAAGAGCATTCAGTCCCGCAGAAAAATGAATGTTGTTCGTTTTGTTGCAGGCTTTGATATTGAAGGAATTGGAGAAGCTGTTGTAGAACTTCTGGTTTCTGAAGGTTACGACACGCTCGAAAAACTGTTTGCCCTTACCGAACAGCAGGTTGCGTCCGTTCATGGGTTTGCACAGATTATGGCTCACACGTTTGTTCAGGGACTTGCAGAAAACCGCGAAGAAATGCAGGCTCTGGTTTCGTCAGGAACAATTGTCATTGAACAGCCGCTTGCAAAAGGAGAGGGTAAACTTAGCGGAAAGTCTTTCTGCTTTACCGGCGAACTTGTTTCCATGAAGCGAAGCGATGCTCAGGAATTGGTTAAACAGAATGGCGGTTCGGTTAAGTCTTCTGTCGTAAAAGATTTGTCGTATCTGGTTACCAATGATACTTCCAGCGGTTCTGCAAAGAATGCAAAGGCTGCATCGTTAGGCATACCGGTAATTTCCGAACAGGAGTTTTTTGCGCTTTTAAAATGAAACGAAGAATCATTGTTACGGTTACCGCAGTTCTTCTCTTTTTAGCGCTCCTGATACCGGCGGTACTGTCGGTAAAGAAATATGCTGATGCAAAAGCAGCGTCTCAACTGGTATCTCCGTTTGAATCCTACGATATGGTTCATGTGCTTTTGTATGGATATGATCGGGACACCGTAAGCGGAAGAATCATGCTGTATGCCCGCGACGGAACGCTTGTTGCAGACATAGAACGATCCTGGAATGCAGATGCACTTATGCTTGAATATGCAGAAGTGAATTTTGACCAGCAGCAGTATTGTTTCCCGTACCGCATCTGTACCAATACATCAGGACGTAACCGCGGACTCAGACTGTATTCATATTATCTCCGGAACAAGGAATGCAAGTTATGCGGAGAACGTACGGGTAAAAAAATAAAGCAGCAGTATTATGCAATTGCACGATTTGCAAATGCACGACTCCTGCCACTTTTTTATTCTTGCCGGACCATACGTACTGTCAGTCTTTCGGTGTGTACTCCCGGCACAGAATATGAAATCCATTTTTTACAGGATGGATCTGCTTCGATTATGCCGGTAGCCCGTTAGTTTTTTTATTTATCCAAAGTTGCAAAGGTAAAGTCTGTGGTAAAGAAGTCAGGACTTACGGCTTCTCCGTTCAGACGCATTTCCCAGTGCAGGTGAGGTCCTGTTGCAAGACCTGTCATTCCGCTTAAACCAATCAGTGTACCGCTTTCTACAATGTCACCTTCCTTAACAGAAAGTGAATCCATATGGTAGTACAGACTGTACAGACCGGGTAAGTGTTCTATTACAACACTCCAGCCTGTTGAATTGCGCATTTCTGCAAGTACAACCTTACCTTTTGCACAGGCTCTTACCTCTGATCCTTTGGGAATACCGTAATCAATTCCATAGTGCAGGGAAGTAGATGACTTACCGTTTGTGTACTGATAAACGCGGCGGTCTGCAAAGTAAGAAGTACGTCTTGTTGCAGTGGTAGGCGGTGTAAATGCAGCAGTCTGATATACTCCCGTTTTGTTAGTGGTGTACAGAATGTCGTTCAGACGGTCAATCTGTGTCATGCGCTCTGTAGATGTGTCGGTTTTAATTGCAGTGTTACGTGCATCAAGCTCTATGGTTTCGCTTATAAAGGTTTTGTCAACCAAACTGAACGGAAGTTCAACTTCAAGTTGTGTTTTTCCGTACAGATTGTATTTTGCAACCAGTTTGAATTTTGTTTCTGAAGTCCACCATGAAGAAAGTGGAATTCCTGCAAGCAGTGTGTGTGTGGTTTTAGAACTGTCTATGACGTAAAAATCTGCAGCACGGATTACTTTCTGGTCAAGAATCAGTTCAAGGCGTGCGGTTGTTGCAGCAAATTCTTCTTTTGAAACTTTGTTTTTCTTTCCCTGCTGGCTGAATTTCATGCGTACGAAAACAGCGTCGCCGGGAGCAGCGTTGTCATTGTAATAAATGTTTACAGAATAGTCTGCTTCGTTTATGGTTGCCTCTTTTGCTGATGCACAGAAGGGAATGCAGGCAGCAAGTGCAATCAGTACGAATTGTTTTACAGATACTCTCATTTTTTTCTCCTGTAAGATGTATGCTTTCTGTATCGGCATAAATCTAGCATTTCCGTATATCGGTTAAAACCATTTGAACTGTTTTCATGCCGTTAAATACATTGTTTTCTACGCGGAACAGAACATCAGCGCGGTCGCCTATGGCTATGCCGTTATTAAGCAGTTCTCCTTTGTTCCAGAATAAAGCCGGCCACTTGCATTTCTGAGCCTGAAGTTCCAGTTTCAGATGCATTTTTTCACCTTTACCCAGTGCCGCTGCATTGGTAACGGGAAGGTTTTTTGCCATGAATAAAAGCGGAGGATTATCTTCGCCTGACGGTTCAAAGAAATCAGCAACTTTCATCAGTGACTGATCAAGATATGCTGCAGGAATTTCTGCATCTACGTTATAGATGTCAGCAGTTGAATCTGCAAGTTCTATCAGCTGAGAAAGTTCAAGCAGTTTTTTTTCAAACTCATCAAGCCGTTTGCGCTCAAAGCTAAAGCCTGCAGCACAGGTATGTCCTCCGTGATTCAGGAACATATCTCCCATCATATTAAGAAACTTTGTAGCGTCAAGGTTACGGCAGCTTCTCATGGAACCGATTGCAGTATCTCCTATAAATGTTACTGCGATAGACGGCACGTTGTACGATGAAACAAGTCTTCCTGCAAGAATACCGCTTACTCCGCGGTTAATGCGCTCGTCAATGACTACACACAGTTTTTCGTTGTATTTGGAAACAGATGCTTTTGCCTGCAGTTGTGCATAATCCCATGCTGCTGCAGAAAGTTTTTTACGTTCGTCGTTCAGGGCAATAATCTGTGCTGCTATCTGTTCGCGTTTTACTGCGTCTTTGCACAAAAATAATTCTGCGGCAAGTTCTGCATGTCCCATTCTTCCAGCGGCATTCAAATGTGAAACAACAGTCCAGCTTAAATCTGTAGAGGTAAGTTCTTTTCCAAGCAGTTTTAGCGGTGAAAGCAGTTCCCGTAAACCACAGCGGACACTGTCTGCTCCTTTGTTGAGAGACTGAAGCCCCTGCCGTACAAAAATGCGGTTTTCGTCTTTCATGGGCATAATGTCTGCAAGGGCTGCAAGGGCAACCAGCTGCATGTCGTGTTCTTCTGCAAGTACCGTCTGCGGAAATGCAGCCTTTAACATCTGCTGTATGTAGGTAACAAAGATGTTGTAAAAACCGCCGATTTCTGTTGCAGGGTGATTTCCGTAGCGTGCAAAGTGAGACATGTCTTTGAGCGCAAGAAGTGAAAGGGATCCTGTCTTGGGAATGAGTTTTGCAACTTCCGGCCGTATGTCGAATACATTAAATTCTACTGCATTCTTTCCAAAGGTCTGCTCTAAAAGCCGTGTGGTTGTCTGCTTGTCCCACACAAAAATATTTTGTCCCTGCAAAAACTGCGGAAGCCTTGTCTGGGTTATGCTTATGGTTCCCGGAACAATGGTTTCGTCAAGCCGGTCTACCGGTACCAGATTTCTGACTTTTAAGCACTCAATTGTATATGCATCATTAAGCGGACGTACGTTTAAGAGCGTTATATCCTGTTTGTACCATTCACTTTTGCTGAATCTGAGCGCAGAGACTAATTTGTAGACAACTGCACAACCTGATATATCTTTAAACGGATATCCTGAGTCTTCCAGTTTTGGATCTACGATAATTGCAGGTTCTGGAAGTGTTTCAGGAGGATTATGATGATCGACAATGATGATATCGCATCCTTTTTCTGCTGCGTATGCAATTTCTTCATTGTTTGAAATACCACAGTCAACGGTAATGATTAAAGAACCGTAGTCAGCGGTAAAATCGTCAACTGCAGTTTTGTTCAGACCGTATGCATCATCACCCTGCGGTAAGCGGTAGCGTACATCAATTCCCATGTCAGAAAGACAGTCATACAGTACTGTTGTTGCCGTAACGCCGTCTACATCACGGTCTCCGAAGATAAGAACTTTTTCTCCTTCTTCTTTTGCATCCAGAATCCGGTCAACTGCATCTTCCATTGAAGAAAATGAAAACGGGTAGTGCTGGTAGCGTAAATCGCTTTCCATGAAGTACATGATGTCATGTCCTTCAGTAATTCCGCGCCGTATCATAATGCTTGCCGTAAGCGGATCTACGCCGTATTTTTTTGTAAGTTCTTCTACTTCAGAACGGCTGATCGTTTTTTTATTCCAGTCCGACACTAGCGTATTTCCTTTGTTATAAGATTTCCTGCTGACTGAACGGCACACTGGAAACGGTCTTCTTTGTATTCAACAGAAGCAGCAAGTTCGCGCATACCGGAATACAGAGAGGGAGCATCTTTGGCATACACTTCCATGAGGGTGTCTCCGTGATGCACTTCCTGCCCCTGTTCAACATGGAAAATAATACCAGCATCAGGACAAACAGAATCGCTTGCCTTAGTTCTTCCCACACCGAGTGTAATTCCGCTTAAGCCGACTTTGTATGCGTCAATGTCAACGAAGCCGTCGTGTTCTGCGGTAAGAAGGGCTGTGTAGGGTGAACGTCTTTTGTTGCGCTGTGAAAGCAGCTGGTCGGGGTTTCCGCCCTGATCTTTGACATTCGTAAGGAAGGTTTCCATTGCTTTACCGGATGCAACTGCCTGTTTGCATTTTTCAAGACCTTCAGAAACGGTTGCAGCCTGTTTTCCCAGTACGAGCATACGGGCTCCGAATTCGTAGGTAAGTTCCATGACATCTGCAGGTCCGTTTCCTTCAAGACAGTCAAGGGTTTCTTCAATTTCAAGAAAGTTTCCTGTCTTCTTTCCAAGCGGTGACTGCATGCGGGTAAGAAGGGCTACTGCATCTTTACCCAGTGTCTGTGCTGTTTTAACCAGGAAGGTTGCAAGCTGTTCTGCATCTGCCATACTTTTCATAAAGGCTCCGCGTCCAAACTTTACGTCAAACAGAAGACCGTCACTTCCTTCTGCAACTTTTTTAGAAAGAATGCTGCTGGTGATAAGCGGAATGCTTTCAACGGTTCCTGTTACGTCGCGTAAGGCATACATTTTGCGGTCAGCGGGTGCAATGGTTGTTGTCTGTCCCATCATGGCGTAACCGTTTTTTGCAATCAGTTTTGCAAAGGTGTCCGGATCAAGCCCTACTGAATAGCCTTCTATGCTTTCCAGTTTGTCCAGTGTGCCGCCGGTATGTCCTAATGCGCGTCCGCTCATCATGGGAATCTGAACGCCACAGGCAGCAACAATCGGAGCAAGCGGTATGCTTATTTTGTCTCCGACACCGCCTGTTGAATGTTTGTCTATGAACGGTCCGTGCAAGCCTGATACAGAAGAATTATGTAAGTCTATGACGTCTCCTGAATGAAGCATGCAGTCGGTAAGGTATCCGGTTTCTTCAAACGTCATACCGTTACAGAAAACTGCCATCAAAAAAGAAGAAAGCTGATAGTCAGGTATTGTTCCGGAAACATATCCGTCAATTAAAAAGGCAATTTCTTCTTTTGTAAGTTCAGCACCTTTTTGACCTGCTGTTCCCCGTTTTTTTATGATTATGTCTGTTGCGCGCATAGATTCCCCCTTTACCCTTTATATAGGCACAGTATAGCAAAAAGTACAACTAAATGAAAGTTTTTTTAGCGCTTTAGCCTAAAATTTGCGTTTTTTGTGTTTTTGTGGTATTGTAGATTCGGAGGCACTGTATGAGCTATAAAATTCCAGAAGGAAAAGAACTTCGCATTGCAATCAGCGGTAAAAGTGGCTGCGGAAATACGACCGTAAGTACGCTTTTGTCACAGCAGCTGGGTGTTACGCTCATAAACTTTACGTTCCGCCAGCTTGCCGCAGAAAAAGGACTGACGCTTGCGCAGGTTATAGAAAATGCAAAGACCGATGACTCTTACGATGTTACCGTTGACACCCGTCAGGTAGAACTGGCACGCAAAGAAAGCTGTGTGCTGGGAAGCCGTCTTGCAATCTGGATGCTTAAAGAAGCTGATTTAAAAGTGTATCTTCTTGCCTCTGATGATACCCGTGCCCGCCGTATCTTAAACCGTGAAGGTGGTGACCTTGAAGAAATCAAACGCTTTACCGCCATGCGGGATTCAGAAGACAGCAGACGCTATCAGAAACTGTATGGCATAGACAATAATGATTACGCTTTTGCAGATGTAGTTGTTGATACCGCAACCATGAATCCTGAGCAGATTGTGCAGCATATTCTTGGAGAACTTGCAAAGCGCGCTCTGGTAACTGAGCAGAAAGACTGACATGGAAATTAAGCGCATTACTGATGATGAAAGATCCGGAGAATTTATTAACACTGAATTCTCTGATTATGCGACTGATTGCGGGGTAGCACTTAACTTTGAGGAGTTCTGTTTTGCCGCAGAAGAAGATGGTGCTATTGTAGGAATAATAACCGGCCGTGCCTACTACAACGAAGTTCATATTGGAGATCTGATTGTGGGAAAAAACTACAGAAGATCCGGTATTGGACAAAAGCTTGTTGCTGCTGTAGAGGATGCGTACAAAGGGAAGGGCTATGAAAAAATAGCACTTACAACTTTTGGATTTCAGGCGCCGGAGTTTTACAAAAAGCTTGGATATGAATTAGAATTTGTGCGTAAAGATGCAGATCCAAAGCTGTGTAAGTATTTTTATTTAAAGCGTTTACAATAAAAAAGGGCCTTCCTGATAATAACAGATTATCACAGAAGACCCTGTAACAGCGTTTTAAAAGGCTGCGTTAGTATTTGTTGTTTGCGTAGCCGATCCAGCCGTCGTTTTCGATGAGCGCTTTTTCGAATCCTTCCAGTTTGAACGGATAGCTTTTGCTTAAAGAACCTGCTATCAGTTTTACTTTCCAGGAACCGTCTTCTTTCTGCTCAATCTTACACTGTGTGTCTTTGTCGGCAAACGTGCGGAACATGTCATCAATGTCTTTGCGGCTCATGTCCAGTGCCAAAAGTCCGCAGTTGTACATATTCTGACGGAAGATGCGTGCAAAGTTGACTGCAATGACGCAGTAGATTCCGTTTACTTCCAGAGCCCACGGTGCATGTTCACGTGAAGAACCGCAACCAAAGTTTTCGCGTGTAATGATAACTTTCTTACCGGCGACATCAGTCTTTGGGTTGAATCCATCAAGCTTTAAGTCTTCCAGCAGATAGGGCTGCAGTGCCTGCTTGGTGTTTTCTGTAAGATACTTTGCAGGAATAATCTCGTCCGTGTTTATATCAGAACGATCCAAAAAAAGTACATCTCCGCCAAACTGTTTCATGGCTTTCCTCACTCTATATTAAGTTTTTGAATTTCCGGTTACCCTTTGAAATTCTCTGAGTTTACAATTGTTCCTGCGATTGCAGTTGCTGCTGCCGTTGCAGGGCTCATCAGATGAACCATACCGCCTTTACCCATTCGTCCGTTAAAGTTACGGTTTGTGGTACTTGCACAGACTTCACCCTCTGCAAGAACACCGTTACTCATGCCAAGACAGGCTCCACAGGTCGGGTTGGTGACACAGAATCCTGCATCCATAAAAATGGAAATAAGGCCTTCATCAAGTGCGTCTTTGTATACTTTGGGAGTAGCGGGACTTACGATTCCGCGTACACCAGAAGCGATATGTTTTCCCTTTAAAATCTGTGCTGCAACGCGCAGGTCTGAAAGACGTCCGTTTGTACAGCTTCCGATGTATACCTGATCAACTTTTGTTCCCTGCATTTCAGATACTTTTTTAATCTGATCGGGTTTGTATTCAACAGTGCAGACAGGTTCCAGGCTGCTTAAATCAAACTCAAGCACTTTTTCGTATTCAGCATCGGGATCATCACACCATTTGCTGTACTCTGCAAGTGCATCTTCTTTTGTCTTGAATTCATCCTTGATAAACGGCCACAGGTATTCAACCGTAACCATATCGGGGAAACAGATACCGCTGGTAGCACCTGCTTCAACTGCCATATTGCACAGTGTCATGCGTTCTTCCATGCTCATTGCATCTACGACAGGACCGGTAAATTCGGTAACGCAGTTAGTTGCACCGTTAACGCCAATCTGTCCGATTAAAAACAGAATGACGTCTTTTGCATATACACCTGCGGGTAATTTTCCTTTCAGTACGAATTTAATTGCTTTGGGTTCGCGGAAAGAGCAGACTCCCTTAAGAATACCAACTTCAAGGTCTGTTGTTCCTACGCCTGCTGCAAAGGCACCGAATGCTCCGTGTGTACAGGTATGACTGTCTCCCATGATGACGGTAAATCCGGGACGTACAAATCCTTTTTCAGGGAAGATTGCATGGCATACACCGTTAGCACCGATATCAAAAAAGTCTTTAATGTCGTTTCGTTTTGCCCAGTCACGCAGAATTTTTTCCTGCATTGCGCATTTAGAGTCTTTTGCAGGAGTAACATGATCTATAACGGCTTTGATTTTTGTCGGGTCGAATACGCGGTCCATCTTGCGGTCAACCAGATCGTTAATAGCTATAGGGGTAGTAATTTCGTGGCAGAATACGCGGTCCAGCTTTAAAATGCTTGTTCCGTCAAAAGGGGTATCAACTAAGTGTGATTCAAAAATTTTTTGTGCTATGGTTTTTCCCATGTCGTCACCTCGTTACATGATTCTCTTAATAGTAAAAGTATAACTTGATTGAGCTGTTTTGTCTATAATCAGTATTTTTACGATACGACATTCTGACTCTTGCCCTGAGACCATGCGGTAATATTCTGAATGACCACATCTAAAAGCCGTTTTCTGGTTTCTACAGCTGCCCAGGCAATGTGCGGTGTTATAAGAATCTTATCTTTTGGTGCCTTTAAAAGCGGATTGTCTTTTTGCATGGGTTCCTGGCTTACGACATCTGCTGCGTAGAAGGCTATGGTTCCCTGTGTAAGCGCATCACACAGATCCTGTTCATTAACAAAGGCGCCGCGTGCGGTGTTTATAA
Source organism: uncultured Spirochaetaceae bacterium (assembly GCA_902766125.1). Lineage (GTDB taxonomy): Bacteria > Spirochaetota > Spirochaetia > Treponematales > Treponemataceae > Treponema_D. The sequence goes on from CACXCG010000024.1 coordinate 10,218, forward strand.
TCCATGCTGATTTTTTCATCTTTGCAAGGGAGGCTTTGTTTATAATGCCGTCTGTCTGCGGGGTAAGCGGTGCGTGCAGGGTAAGGATATCACTTTGTGAAAGCAGCGTGTCAAAGTCTACGGGATTAGGAATATCAGGCTTTTGTGTACGCGTACAGACAATAACTTTCATTCCGTATGCTTCTGCAATGCGTGCAACCCTGCGTCCGATGTTTCCGTAGCCGAAGATACCCAGTGTTTTTCCTTCAAGTTCTGTAAGCGGCATCTTCCAGTAGCAGAAGTCCGGACTTTTTGTCCAGTCTCCTGCAAGAACACTGTCTGAATGCAGTTTTGTGCGGCAGGCAGCTTCGCTCATAAAGGCAAACGTAAGCTGTGCAACTGCGGCAGTAGAGTAGGCGGGTACATTGGTAACGGTTACCCCGTGCTTTTTGCAGGCTTCTATGTCAATGACGTTATAACCTGTTGCCTGTACACCAATATATTTAAGGTTAGGACAGGCGGAAAGAATCTCTTCTGTAATGTTTACTTTGTTCAGCAGAATTGCTTCGCTTGAGCCTATGCGTTCAATTACTTCTTTGGGTTCAGTGCGGGGATAAACGGTAAGAGTACCCAGCTGTTTCAGGGCGTCCCATGAAAGATCACCGGGGTTAAGGGCATTGCCGTCCAGTATGGTAATGTGCATGATTTTATCCTAAAACGGTCACGCCGACGGATGAAATTGCGGCATTGATGGCATCTTCTGATGCACCGTCAAAGTCTACGCAGACCTGGCATTTTGCGGCTGTCGAAGAAACCGCGGTAACTCCTGCTACAGCTTTTACCGCTTCGTCAACTTTTGCAGCTACGGCATCATCATCCATTCCAGCAACATATATCTTTTTTTGCATTACGCAGACTCCTTTTTTGTGTATTTTATTATAATCCTATAGGGTAAATTTTTCAAGCAAAAAAGAGAAGAAAAATGCAAATTTGGCATAAAATAAACTTAAAATGGTTTGATAAAAATCTTAAAATGTAAAATGCGTAATCTTGCATGTGATATTGCTTAGCTCTGACGGCACGATTGCACGCCCCTGCTGCAATCGTGTGTGTTCCCCAGTTGTCCGCAGGCAGCGCCAACGCTAACACCGCGTTTGAGGCGGAGGGTGACGGGGATTTGTGCGTCCTGAAGACTGTGCATGAAGTTCATGCTTTCGTTTCTTGACGGGGTTTTGAAATCCAAAGAGCCAACCGGATTCCAGGGAATAAGATTGACATGGACATCTAATCCCGAAGCAAAATCAATCAGTTCCCGGGCACTGGCATCATCGGTATTGACGCCTGACATAAGTGCTGCTTCCAGGGTAACCCGCTTCTGTGTCTTTTGAGAAAAATATGCGATTGCTTTTTTCAGTTCTGAAAGAGGATTACCACTGGTAACCGGCATGAGTTTTTTCCGTAAGTCTTCGTTTGCAGTGGTAAGGGAAACCGCAAGCCGTACTGCAGGACCGTTGTCTGCAAGGTCGTATATGCCTTTGACTATGCCGCAGGTGCTGATGGTTATGCGCCGTGAACTTAACGCTCTTCCTTCCGGATCAGTGAGGACAGAAAGCGCTTTTCTGATGGCATCAAGATTCTGCATGGGTTCTCCCATACCCATAAACACTATGTTGTCCAGTTTTCCTGCCTTTTCTTCAAGATACAGAAACTCTTCTACAATTTCTGAAGCGGTAAGGTTTCGTGCAAGCCCTAAGGTTCCGGTCTGACAGAAGGCACAGTGCATGGCACAACCTGCCTGGCAGCTGACACATGCAGTCTTACGGTCTTCCTGATCGGTTAAAAGAACTGTCTCTATGGCAAGTCCGTCATGAAGTGTTAGCTGCAGCTTTATGGTACCGTCTTCGTCGCGTAATTCTTTGGTAACGGTGCTTGAACGAAGAACTGCCTGTTCAGAAAGTTTCTGACGCGTTGCTTTATCCAGATTTGTCATCTGGTCAAAAGAGGTAACACCTTTGGCAATCCACTGATAGACCTGTTTTGCCCTGAATGAGGGGGAAAGAGAAAACTGTTCTTCTAATTCTTTGACAGAAAGAGCTGCAACGGCTACTTTTGTGCACATGCTCAGACTATGGGGCGATTGTTAACGATTTTATCAAGCATGTCGTTTATTGCCTGACTTCTTACGCCCTGTTTCTGGAATGACTGAAGTGCTTCAATTGCCTGCTGCTTCTGATTAAGCTTAAGGTAGCAGTCTGCCAGTGCAATATACAGACGGTAGTTCTTTGCATCGTCGCGGATAAGCCGGGTAAGCCGTTCTGCTGCTTCGGTATAGTTTCCTTCGCCTTTGCAGATGAGGGCAAGACCAAGGGCAGCATACGTGTCAAAGTCTATGTCCATTGCGCGGTTGTAGTATTCGGCAGCGGTTTTGTAGTCACCGGTGTTACGGTAGGCATCACCTGCTCGAGTCAGAATAACCTTATTGTTGGGATCCAGTTCAAGAATGCGGTTCCAGTAGGTAATAGAGCAGTGCTGCTGATTCATACCGCGGTAACAGTCAGCAAGTCCAAACAGTGCATAGAAGTTATTGGGATCCATTTCAAGTGCACGTTCAAAATAGGGAAGTCCCTTTTCAAAGGTCTTGAGCTTGCGGTGGCAGTTACCCAGAGAAGTCAGTACACGGATATCAACACCTTCGGGATTCAGCTCGTACATCTTAAGCCAGTAGTACAGGGCATCTTTGTATTCTTTGAAATCATAATGCAGGTGTCCCAGACCGATAAGGGCATAGGCATTGTTTTCTTCCATGTCCAGAACTTTCAGATACAGCTGTTTTGATTTTTTGAAGTCACGGATTTTACGGTAGGCATCTGCTATGCGGGTTAACACCGTAATATTGCGGTCGTCGTGTACCAGATACTGTTCCCAGATTTCTATGGCCCTGTGATACTGATTAAGTGCCTTGTAACAGTCAGCAAGTCCAAACAGTGCATAATTGTTTCCCGGATGGCAGGAAAGACACTTTGAATAGTAATCAATGGCATCCTGGAACAGTCCCTGCTTTCGGGCGCTGTCTCCTAAACCTACCAGAGCGTAATTGTTGTTTTCTTCGAGGCTGAGAATCTGCTGGAATGCTTCTTTTGCATCAGAAATACGGTTTTCTTTTAGCAGTGCATATCCTTTTTTAGACAGTTCGCTGATTTCGTTAGATGTTGCGTCATCTGTCTTTACTTCGCTAAGAAATTCTCCCTCTGCTGGTGCAAAGATTTCATCTTCAGGTGTAGGAGTAGTCATTTTTTTACCTCACTCGTTTTCTTTGAGCATGACAGAAACCATTCCTGCCAGTTTTTCTATGAGCGGAAGAGACTTCCGCTTATTGTGAGCCAGAAGGTACAGTTTTAACGCCTTCATGTACTCATTTTTTTTGGCATACGCATCGCCAACTCTCGTTAATCCGTCGGAATATCCTGTGGTAACGAAAATCCGCTCCGCCATTTCGATTTTGCCGTCATTAAAAAGTGCATTTGCTTTTCGGTTTAACGCAACCTTCTGCTGATCGTTTAAGGATGTAACAGGCTGGTCAGTAACTTTTATAAAACCGATATTCTGTTGCTGGGAGTCGATTTTTATTTTTAAATCCTCATCCATAACACTTTTTCCCTTATATGTTACCATTTTGTGTGGATTTGTCAAGTTCTTTTTCAGGTCCGTCCTGTATCACAAAGAAATCAACAACTGAGCGGCCATATATTCTGCGGTCTGTGCGGTGCATGAGCCCTATGGTGTCTTCAAGCAGATCTTCGCGCGGGTAGTGGATAAGCAGTTTTCCGCCTTCGGTAAGCAGCTTCCGTTCGCCCACGGTCTGAACCAGTTCCCGGCGGTGACGGTATGGAAACGGTGGATCCATAAAGATAAAATCAAACTGCCGCTGACAGCGTTTCAGGTACAGTTCTACTGCCATAAAGTGACAGTTAATCTTTATGCCCAACTCCTGTTCAGTCATGGCAACATTTTTAAACACTGTCTTTGCCTTTGCCCTGTCCATTTCGCACAGTTCTACGTCGGTTGCACCATGACTTACGGCTTCTATGGCTATTGTTCCTGAGCCGCTGAATAAATCCAGGAAAGAGGCTCCCTCGGTTGAAGGCTGAAGAATAGAAAAGACTGATTCGCGCATTTTATCCATTGCCGGCCGGATTGCCATCTTACCGGCGGGAAAATCGATAGTCCTTCCTTTAAGCAGTCCTCCCGTTACGCGCATTTAGTATCCCTCACCTTCGTTCAGCGTCCAGTAAATGTCGTCGTGGTTAAGGCGGCGGTTCTGCTTTGCATAGTCAAAAGCGGTCTTCCCGTCTGCGTCACGGGTAGCAGTATTTGCTCCGGCTTCAAGCAGCATGTTGAGCACTGCCGTAGAGTCACAGTATTCTGCAGCATACATAAGCGGTGTACGGCCTTTCCAGATGCGGTTTACAGAAATTCCGCGGTCTAAAAACAGCTGAACTTTTGTCTGTTTAATGTGGTCACTTCCAGCGGTACTGGTAATGGACATAATAAATGCTTTGTACACTTCATCTTCTGCAACAGAACGTCCGTCCAAAAGCAGGGCAATGATGTCGGGGTTCTGGGAATAATCTGCAGCAATCAGAAGGGGAGTTGCATTGTACTTGTTTCTGATTCTGATATGAGCACCAGCCTGAATCAAAGCCTGAACGATGCTGAGTGAATTCTGATAGCGGACAGCATACATAAGGGCTGACCAGCCGTCTTTGTCGCGCAGGTTTACATCAGCACCGCTTGCAATCAGATTCTGTATGTCCCAGTCGTTACCGGCTTTTGCTGCTTTCATCAGCAGGGTGACACCGTTTTCATCAGCCTGATTGGGATTGTTTACGCGTGCACTCTGGGTGCGGGTCTGTTCCTGCGGTGCGGGAATAACCGGCTGTACTGCGTAATCGTACAGGTAAGGAGATTCTTCTGTCTTTGTAATTACAGCTTCAACTGCAGGTTCTGCAAGAGTAAGCTGCGGTTCTTCTTCAACTACGGGTTCCGGTTCAGCTTCGGTTTCTGGTTCTGCAACGGTTACTTCCGGTTCCTTAGAAACTTCCGGTATCGGTTCTTCTTCGACTATTGTAACGCTTGCAATTTCGATTACTTCTTCCTGTGCCGGCTCCAGCGACTGCGTCGGCTCCAGCGACTGTGTCGGCTCCAGCGACTGTGTCGGCTCCAG
>CACXCG010000025.1 GCA_902766125.1 uncultured Spirochaetaceae bacterium
GGCGTTGCGAAGCAATGAAGCGATAGCGGAAGTGCGGAACAGCCGACCCGCGCTGCATTTCAAAACCGGGCAGTGCGGGGAACGCCCCTTTTTTTTCTTATAGCATATCCAGTGGACTTACGACTTCCATTTCTTTTTTGTTCAGTACATGTGTGTAGACCATGGTTGTCCGTATGTCGCTGTGTCCCAGAAGTTCCTGCACAGTTCGGATATCGTATCCGCTTTCTAAAAGATGTGTTGCAAAGGAATGGCGGAAAGTGTGGCAGCTTGCATTTTTAATAATTCCTGCGTCTCTGACTGCCTGTTTGACTGCTTTCTGTAAAAGGCTTTCATCTAAGTGATAACGGCCCTCTTGTACTGTTGTGTGATTTATCCATCGATTTTTCTGTGGAAAGAGCCACTGCCATCGGAATTCTTTTGCGGCTGCTTCAGAACGGTTCATCAGGTTATCTGGCAACTGTACGTTTCCCCAACCGTCGGCAAGGTCTTTTTGATGTATGTCCTTTACTTTTTGTATCTGCTGTTTTAGTTTTGGAACAAGCGAGCGGGGAAGCATGACTCTTCTGTCCTTTCCTCCTTTTGCGTTGTGTATGGTAATTTCATTCCGATCAAAATCTATGTCAATGATTCTCAGTGTCAGTACTTCGTTAAGCCTCATTCCTGTTCCATACATAAGTTCTGCGGCAAGGCGTTTGCTTCCTTCCATGTATTCCAGTACTGCGGCAACTTCCTGTTTGTTCAGCACTGCGGGAACATGTTTCTTTTTCTTTGCATGGATTACTTCGGTCATGTTGTCGGGATTTTCGTGCTTTACGTATCTGAAGTAAAACAGGAGGGCTGCAAGTGCCTGATTTTGTGTTGAAGGACTTACCTGCTTTTTTGTTGCAAGGTCAGAAAGAAAAATGTTGATATGTGACTGTCCAAGAGGTACCGGTGTGTTTTGGTTTGCTTTTAAAAATTGTTCTGTCCAATACAGGTAACGTTCTATGGTGTGGGGACTGTAGTGCTTTGTAAGAAGCATTGTTTTCAGCTGTTCAAGTTCCTGTGTAATGTAATTCTTTTCTGCAGTGGGGACAGGCAACTGGGGACTGAATAACCCTGTTTCGTACAGATTGTTCAGCAGGGCATCAATTGCACTTTGTGTGTCGGGAATAAGCCATGCTTTTTGTTCGTTATTCCACTGTCGGTTGGGAATTTTTCTTACGGCATTAAGTACTTCCGAAGAAAAACCTTCTGAAAAAGATACGGCAATTTTTGAGCCGGTGTGAGGACGAATGTTTATGGTCATAGGTATAAATATAGTAATAAAATGTCTATCCGGCAAATTCCCCCCCACTTGCTCAATCTGCTAAAAAACAGTATAGTATCCTAGCATTTTACTTGTAAATATGGTCACGCACAGGGAGTAGCTGATGCTTCAGATTCAATCACTTTCTGCGGGAATTGCAGAAAAACAAATTCTTCATGACATTTCTTTTGATATAAAACCGGGTGAAACTCATGTTCTTATGGGACCTAACGGTGCGGGTAAGTCCACGCTGGGCAATGTGCTTATGGGTAGTCCCGAATATGCGGTTACCGGCGGAAAGATTCTGTTTGACGGAACTGATATTACTGAGTTTGATACTGATAAGCGCGCGAAAGCCGGTATGTTTATGACGTTCCAGGATCCGCTTGAAGTTCCCGGTATTTCTTTGGAAGCGTTTATCCGTACAAGCCTTCAGCAGGTAACGGGTACTCATGTAAAAATGATTGCTTTCAGAAAACAACTTGAAGCGGCTATGGATTCTCTTTCGATGAATCATGCGTATGCAGATCGCGACCTGAATGTTGGTTTTTCCGGCGGTGAAAAAAAGAAGAGCGAAATTCTTCAGCTGCTTATGCTTAAGCCTAAGTTTGCCATTCTTGATGAAACGGATTCAGGACTTGATGTTGATGCGGTGCGTACGGTAAGCAGGGGTGTTGAACAGTTCCAGAAAGAAACGGGCGGTTCACTTTTAATCATTACACACTCAACCCGTATTCTTGAAAGTCTTCATGTTGACCGGACTCACATTATTGTGCGCGGACATATTGTTCATGAAGGTGATGCATCTCTTATTGAACAGATCAATCAGAATGGCTTTGATCCGTTTATTCCCCAGGAAGTAAAAGACGAAGAACGTAAGGCAAAACTTGCAGAAGCGGCAAAGGCTGCAATGGATGCAATGCGTACCAGCGGTGCTGCAACTCAGGCGTTTGCTGCTCGTGCTCAGAATGCAGGGGGAAGTTCTGATGGCAAATGACGAAAAGAGTCAGGTCGCCGACATCAACCGTTCTCTGTATGACTTCAGATATGAAGAAAGCGATGCTGATTTTTACAAAGTGCGCAAAGGCTTAGATGAATCTATTGTCCGCAGAATCAGTGAAGAAAAACATGATCCTGAATGGATGAAGGAATTCCGCCTTAAGTGTCTGGACATTTACAACCGCACGAATGAACCTGACTGGGGTCCTGACATTCATGATCTGGATATTCAGAAAATTGTTACCTACGTTAAGCCTAAAACAGAAATGGCTGCAAAGTGGGAAGACGTTCCTGAGGATATAAAAAATACATTTGAGAAACTGGGCATTCCCGAAGCAGAGCGTGAAAGTCTTGCGGGTGTTGGTGCGCAGTACGACAGCGAGCTGGTGTATCACAATGTAAAGGATGAAGTTGCGGCTCAGGGTGTTGTGTATACCGACATGGAAAGTGCACTTACCGGTCCGTATGCAGACATGGTACGCGAAACATTTATGCATCTAGTTCCGCCGACAGACCACAAGTTTGCGGCTCTGCATGGAGCGGTGTGGAGCGGCGGA
>CACXCG010000026.1 GCA_902766125.1 uncultured Spirochaetaceae bacterium
GTAGAAGCGGCTCTCAGAAAAAAGTTCAGTTCAAAATGACAAAAACAAAAGAAATGTCAAAATTTTATTGACAGATGGGCTAAAATGGTTGTATAATCCTTGACAAGCATGGCGAAACTGTGTAATATAGCCCAGTTATTAAGGAAAAATTACAATAGCGAGGTTATATTATGGCAGTACCCAGAGCAAAAACAGCAAAAGCCGTGACTAAACGCAGACGCGGTGTAAATATGCATCTTGATGCGCCCAATCTTGTTCCCTGCAGCAACTGTGGCAATCTTGTAATGCAGCATCGTGTATGCCCTAAATGCGGTTTCTACCGCGGACGCCAGGTTATCAGACCTGATGTCAACTAACGGCTTAAAGGAGACACACAATGGACGAACTGTTTGAGAAAATTCAGAAACTCATCGCAGACAAACTTGAGATTGATCCTGCAAAGGTAACTCTTGAGGCTTCATTCCGTGGCGATCTTGGCGCAGACAGCCTTGACACCTACGAACTCGTGTATGCAATCGAAGAGGAAACTGGTGTTCAGATTCCCGATGAAAAAGCTAACGAGTTTGAGACTGTTAAAGACGCTTACGACTTCATCAAGTCACAGCAGTAAGTCTTACAGTATAAGCTGACAAAGGGGCCACTTTCAAACTTTAGGGTATGGAAGTGGCTCAATTATTTTTAAAAGGTGTTCTTATGCAAATGTCCCTATCTCCCGAACGAAAAAAACAACTGGAAGACTTTTGCCGTCCGTTGGGAATAAAATTTAAAAACTGGAACCTTCTTGATCAGGCTTTTCATCACCGGTCATTTTCAAACGAAAACCTGTCTCATGTACGCTACAACAATGAACGCCTTGAATTTTTAGGTGACAGTGTCTTGGGACTTGCAACCGCCGCCTTTTTGTATAAGGACATGCAAGAAAATGCTGAAGGTGATTTAGCTAAAATAAAGGCTCAAGTTGTAAGTGAACAAAGTCTTGCACCCATTGCAAAAAATGTCATGCACATAGATCAGTATTTGGTTCTGGGTAAAGGAGAAGAACTTTCTGGAGGCAGGGAAAAGAAAGCGATTCTTGCCGATGCCGTAGAAGCAGTCATTGGGGCTCTCTATCTTGATGCAGGCTATGCTATTGCCGAAAAGTTAGTGCTCGAACTGATTGTGGGCGAAATACGCAAAGTACAGCAGTGCAAAGGGACAAAAGATTACAAGACAACACTTCAGGAATTTTATCAGAAAAAGAACAAAGATGTACCGCACTACACACTGATAAGCAAAAACGGACCGGAGCACGACTTTACCTTTGTTGTTTCGGTAAGCTTAGGAGCTGTCACATACGGTCCTGCTCAGGGTAAAAGCAAAAAAGCCGCGGAACAGAATGCCGCACGCATGGCCTGTGACTCGTTAGGCATACTGTAAAAACTACTGCGCAGTTGTTGCAGACTGTTTTGCTTCCTTACGGCTTGTAATATACGAGAAGGTATTGGGCTTTTTCTTAGAAAAGCGCACACCCAGCGAAACCTGATACTGCCAGCTTAAATCAAACGGAAACATCTGTGCATTGGTACCAAGGTTTGCATAGTCAACAGTTGCCATTGCATTGATTAAAATTGTCCAGTGCTTTGCAAGCGGAAGTTCTGTTCCCAAAATTGCACCGCCACCTAAACTCATGTAATGCCAGTTGTCGCTCAGCTGATATAAAAAATGTATGCCGGGTGCAAATTCTATGCGGATATATTTCCACATGTCAGCTTCAAACACCGGCGCAAAGAACGCATCAAATCCGTACAGTAATGCCTGCTTTGGTATCTGAGGAACTTTATTAAACGTATCAAGAATCGGGTAATAGGCTGCAATGCGAAGCAGGCTGTCACACGGTTTCATCTTTTCAAGGCGAAGGGTAAAGTAGGCACCCACCAATGCACTTTCCAATGCAAAGTTACTGCGGTCTTCTTGAAACTGAAGGCGCGTTACCCAGGAAGCAGACGCACCGTAATCAAACGTAACAAACGGTTTTTCGGTAATTTCAGGAAAGCCTGTCTTAGGATTTATTTCCTGAGCACAGACAGAACATGCAAGTGCAAAACCTAAAACTGCAAGCAGACAAAAACGTTTCATGCTCATACCTCAGTTTGCAATTTTGTACAGGGTAAGCTGTTTGTTGGTACTGCCGACCGTCCAGGTAAGGTACAGAATGTTTCCGCGGATATCCCATTCCGTTTCCATGACAGAACTCGTTTCTGCATCAGTAAAAACAAGTATGTTCATAAGAACATCATACGAACCAGACTGAGACTGATTAACTCCGTTTATGGTAACCAGAGAATTGTATGTCTTGTCCACCATAAATGTAATGCTGTCACCGGTGTAGTCGGCCCACGTTCCGTACAGCGGTGAAGGTTCATAGCAGGAAGAAACACTTACGCTTACGGTAAGCGCAAGTAACAGTACAAAAATACCGGCAGATATATGTTTATTTGTTTTCATATTCGTTAACTCCTTACTCATTTCCCACTTTCCAGTCTACAAATTCAGAAGCAAAACCTTCTCTTGTAACGGTGTATCTTCCGCCACCAGCAGCGCCTCCTTTAATCTGAACTTCATTATAGACAACAGATCCCGGATACATACCGCGGCAGGTTACCGTTCCGTCCATCATACCGTTAGCACTCATATCTGCAGAGGTATTGGTATTTCCTGTAATGAGGAAATACAGACTTTCAGGAAGACCTACATTTGCTTCATCATCTTCGGTAAGAGGATTTGCATCAAGTTTTCCGTTTGCATGTACATAGAAGTCGCAGTAGTTTTCGTAGTGCATGATTACACGGCCGCCAATGCCTTCTACATGTGCATCATACGAAAGAGAACCGCTTATAGAACCGGCTTTAGATTCCTGTCCTAATTTTGAGGTGCTGCCGCTCTTATGCATAAGCGTCAGTTTTTTCTGCGAACTCATAATGGTTTTGTTGTATTCACGCAGGTACTGATTTGCCGTGATTGCACCGTATCCAAAGGCAACATCGGAATAGTTTGCGCCCTGCTCAAGTGCATTTACCGAAAGCACGCGGTAGTAGTAAATCTTACCGGGGCGGGCAGTTGTGTTTATGTCATAGAAAGTCGTTCCGGTAATGATGTATGTTTTTTCATCGTTACCGACAGACAGTTTCTTAAAGCCTCTGTCGCGCTTATCTGAACGGTACACAATATAGCCCAACACATCTTCTGTCTGAGCAGGCGGTGTCCAGGTAACCTTTACCGGATATACTTCGTTTGCGTTGTACTGCCAGTCACTTCCCATTTCGCTTGCAAGGTTTGCAGTACAGCTTACCGTAATGGAACGCGGTTTGTCGGGAGCTGGGGCGGTTACTGCACTCAGTTCACTTTCAGAACCGTTTGAGTGTACGGTCTTTATTCTGTAGAACGGCTTTGCAAGATCTCTGTCTATAGTCGAATAGTACATTCCGTCAAAGAAGAATAAGTCTGATGCATTTACCGTTGCAAGATCTGCAAAACCGGTTGTCTGACTGTTACTTCCCTGAATGATATACGAATAATCATTCTGTTCAGTCTGGTTTCCGATTGCGGGAGTCCACATGATGACATGATTTCCCGAACTCTTTGAAACGGCAACCGTTGACGGAGGACTTAAGATAAAGCCTTCTGCAGGAGACGCTGATGTTTTTGACGATTCAGACATCTGTCCTTTAATTTTTTTGCTTGCATCATCAGGATCTTCTGCCCAGGACTGAACCTGATAATAATAATACAGGCCAGGAGAAAGATTTGCGCTGTCGGTAAACGAAGTTCCGGTTACATTCGGTGAAAGCAGGGTAAGTGCTGAATCTTTTGAACTTGAACGGTACACTGCATAATGTTCAGCACCTACGTTGTCCCAGCCGATTACAATCTGACTTGCAGAAGTACCGCGTCCGTTAGTTACGGCAACACCAGTTACCTGAGGAGGAGCTCCTTCTGCACGCGCATAGCCCATTGCCAGTGCACTGACACAGCTTTTTGTTCCCGAACTTGTTTCTGCATAAATTGAATAGTAATAGACAACACCGCGGTTCTGGTCTGCTATGGGATCACTGTAGTGATTCATGTTTGACTTAACGCTGGTGATATATGCTGCATTGGTTCCGTCTTCGTTTTCACTGCGGTAAATGCTGTATTCGCGTACTGTTACCGAAGTTGACTTTGTCCAGGTCAGCTGTACCGAAGTATCTGAACTTCCTGCACTTGCTTTAACTTCTGTCGGAGGAGCAAACAGTACACCCGGCTGCGTACAGACTGTATATTCGCTGGAGTCGTATCCCTTAAAGGCATTTTCTGCACAGACACGATAGTAGTAGCGGTAACCGTACTCTGGAGCGGTGTAGCGCATGGTGTTCTGCGAAAGAATGGTGTCGGTATAGGAAGTACGTCCGTATAAAGTTGCACTGCTGGTACTGGTTCCTGAAATAACTGCATAATCAGATTCTTCAGGAGTAAGCCACACGCCGTTTTCATTGGGATCAGTGACGATTGCCCGTTCCAGACGATAGGATGAGGCTTCTTCTACGGGAGTCCAGGAAACGGTAATGGTGTTAGGACTGTCACCGGAAGAAACAAACACCTGACGGGGAGATGCAAGCTGTTCGATTTGTTCCTGGGGAATAACGACATCTGCAAGGCTTGCAATTTCTGCATGCGTTCCCATGGCAACTTTTCCCTGGAAGAAATCTGCACAGGAAGAAAGCAGAAGGGCTGTAAGTGCAATTGAAGTAACGGAAAGAACAGTGCGTTTCATTATTCTGCCTCCGTGTATTTAAATGCAGTGGGTTCAGTGCCGCCGGTACGGACAGTCCACCAGATACCATTAAACTGAAGCCGATCCGAGTTATCACTCTTTTTTGAAACTCTGTCATGCAGGTCTGTACCCAGACTGATGGGGAAGGTTGATTCGAACTTAGACTGGGTATTTGAAACGGATACCGTCTGTTTTGTTCCGCTGGAAAGTGTTACATCCGCAGTAAGTGAATAATCTTTGCTTGAACTGGTTGTCCACATTCCAATTTTTTTGCCGGCAGTGAAATTCAACTGGCCCTGATAAGACTTTAGTTTGGATGCATGAGTTACCTGAATCTTGCTTTCCGGGAAATAATAGGGTGAATACATTATTACTCCATACAGCCTTTCCGTCATCGGGAATTTCAGCGTGTAATCGCTTGCAAAATCAGTGTCCTCAGATGTTCCGGGAAGCCCGTGGAACGTATGTATATAACTGGTGTTTTCCGTTCCATACATGAAGCCTGTGTTTCCTGTGTATCTGTTGGTCTTGAATAAACCATTTCCACCGTTACCATCTGTTGTTCTATCACCCTCAGTAATTCCGCACTGGTTAACTGCATCCGCAATTATCAAGAGAACATTCTTTGCAAATTCTTCCGCACTAATCCGCCGGTACGTCCATACGCTTTCATCAAGACCAATGTAGGTGTAGATGGTGTTACCCTGACTGTCTTTACGCTGAGCACGAATCATGTAGTAATGTCTGTAGTCGCGCTGAACTTTCAGAAGGCCGTTGTTAGTACCTGTTGCATTGGTTACACCAGTCGGGGTAAGCGTTACGCTTGCGGGTCCTGCGGTAATGGTTGTTGCATACCAGCCGGGATCGTCAATAAGGCTTACTTCGCCTGCGGTTGTCATTGAAGCAATCTGGAACCACTGTGTAGAATTGTTTTTGTTCTTTGTCCAGATAGTGTATGCGGGTGTATCTCCGTCATCTTCAGGACCATTTACACGGTTTGTATAATTCCACGGACTAGAGAAGTCAACGGATTCCGTAAAGCCTTCGTATCCGTCAGCACGAACATTTCCTACGGTAAAGTTATCTAGATAGAACGGATAGCCTGCATTGCACTGTTCACCATTCTGTTCTGTCGTTTCCTTAAGGTTATCAACATAAGACTGTGTAAACAGACTGCTGTTTGTATCTGTAGAGCTAACATTATATTTGACTGCATACTCATACGACTGCGTAAGTTCGTTTTGAGACGTACAGATATGATCTACGGAAACAGAAGTACTTATAAGCTGTTCATTAACCTGAGTAAATGCGGCAGAACTTCCGCTTACACGACGGTACAGACGGGGTACAATGGTTACCGATTCGCTGTACGGTTTGTTCCAGGTGACCGTTACTTTTTCGTGGTCTTCTGCTTTATCTGCATGAACATTTAATCCGTAGCCGACTGCAGAACCTTTCTTTGCAAACGATGCAATGCCGCTGTAAGAAAGTTTGTGTCCTTCTGTCGTAAGTGACGGAGATGAAAGCTGTGTTCCGTTAAAACTGTCATCATCTGAGCGTAACGGAACAACCAGGTATTCAACCGGAATTCCCCACGGAATCCGTGACTGGGTAATTGCCATCTGACTTGCTGTTTCTTTGTCAGCAGCAGGAATTTCTGTGTAACTGTCAGTAAGCACAAAGCGTCCTTCGGTCTGAGTAACGGCCATAGACGCATACGCTTCACCGTTTGTACTTACGGTATTTGTTTCTGCATCAATAATAAACGATTCCCACTGATCTTCATCGCTTACCCAGCCGCCTTCACCGTCTGAGGTCCAGCGTTTTCTTAAAAGCTGATAGGCATTTGCTCCGTCAACTGCATTCCATCGTACGGTGATAGAGCGGTATGCCTGGGCAACACCTGGATCAAGACTGACGGTTGCAGGTCCCAGTGTTCGTGCCTGAACTGTCTTATATGTTGCTTCACCTTCGCGTTCAGAGAGGGCTGTTACGGTTATGGCATTGGGTAAGCCAGCCTTGCTTGCATCGCTTATGCGGTTACCCAGCTGTTCTGCACTGAAGGTATATGAATAGCGCTCTGTTCCCAGACTGTCGGTAAAGGTTTCTGCGTTTGCATTTTCACCTTCAGTTACAAGATCGATGAGTGTTTCGTTACCCAGCTGAATTGCATACGAAGCTGCTGCCTGTACGCTGTCCCAGGTAATGGTAATTGTGTCGTATGCAGGATGTGCACTGTCAAACTCCGGTTCAGGAGTTCCCAGAGACGCCTGCGGTTCAGAAGTGCTTGAAACAGGAGCAGAGCCGGAAGAGGTAACTGCTGTCAGACGGTAGGTGCGGACAACACCTTTTGCAGGAGGCTGTACGATTGTGTCTGTAAAAGTACGGATGTCTCCGCTGTCAGTTGCAGTGCTTATGTTCAGTTCGACATCAGAG
Source organism: uncultured Spirochaetaceae bacterium (assembly GCA_902766125.1). Taxonomy (GTDB): domain Bacteria; phylum Spirochaetota; class Spirochaetia; order Treponematales; family Treponemataceae; genus Treponema_D. The sequence continues at coordinate 7,226 of CACXCG010000026.1, forward strand.
TCGGTTAACACACCGTCTACTGTCTGTGAATAAGTGAGTGAATAGTTGTAGCCGTTTTCTTTTTTCCAGCTGACAATAAACTTATCGCTGTATCCGCCAAGGACAGTAAAGTCTTCAATGCTTCCTGCGTTGTCGCTTACTGCAAGCGGCGGTGTTGTGGTAACACGGTCTAAGTACTGAGCGGGTGTTTCTGTGCTTCCTTCTTCGGGAACACTTGCATCTGCATTGACTATGTACAGCGTGTAAGTGTACATGCCGCGGTCGCCCGATGTACCGCCTGTCAGGTCAAAGTTTTTTGTGTATTCATTTACCGATGCAATCGAAGTAAACGTTTTTACAAGCTGTGTTGTTTCTGCTTTTGAATCGCACGAGAACGGAGACATGTGTTCGTACAAAAGGAATTTATAACCGTCTGCAAGATTTGCATTCTGTAAATCTGAATCAAGCAGGAAATTGTTCCACACAAAAGAAAGGCCCATACCTGCACTTACATACGTTTCTGTATTTTCTTCATCAGTAAGGGGAGTGTAATTTTTTGTTGAGAGCGCAGGTTCTTTCATGCGCCAGCCAAAGGTTACCGCATTTGAGTTTGAAGCAGTTTCCATGTAATTGTATGTACGACGCAATGCTGCATCATCGGTAATGCCGTGTTCTGACTTAAAGCTTGCAAGGTTAATGTAAGACTGTACTTTGTAATCATACCGAACACCGCGTAACGGAGCAGTTGTATCAGTCCAGTACACAGAAGTTCCGCCTTCTTCCGGATAGTTAGCAGCAGTAATTGCAGTTCCTTCGCTGTCTGTCAGAGCAATGGTGTTTCCGCTGTTAACGGGTTCCCATGCGGTATCAGAATCTGCAGAAGCTTTGCGGTACACTTTAAATACCAGCGGTGCTTTTTCAAAAGTGCCGTCATCCTTACGCTGCATGTCTGCCTTTTCGGGAAGGGTAAAGTTCAGTGTGATTCCGCCTGCACTTGTTCCGTAACTTCCGGTCAGGGAAAGGACAGCTCCCGGCTGCAGCTGATGCAGTGTTTCTGCAGTAAGTTCCGGACTTTCGGCTTCATCTCCCAGTTCGGTACGGGCACAGACTTTTACTTTGTATGTGGTGTGAGCAGATAGTCCGCTTACGGTATATTTTGTTTCGGTTAAATCTACTGCATTAACTGATTTGGTAACGGTATCAATACTTGAAGTACAGGTAATGGTATAGCTTGTCTGTCTGCGGTAAGTATCATTGCGGCAGTTAGACATATTCCAGTAGACAGTCAACTTTGTTGCATCTTCTGAGTCAGTTTCTATCTGGGTAATTTCAGGTTCTGCAAGAGAAGTTGCAAGAACGCTTTCTCCGGGAACGGTTTCTGTTCCGTTGGAAAGAATTGCACTGACGCGGTACCAAGCTTCACTTCCCGGACGGACATCAATATCTGCAAAAGGACTGTCACTTGCAGGAACATAGGTTACTTGCACAAAACTGTCTTCGGTGGGCGTTAAACGCTCAGAAGCATAGATGCGGTACCCCTGAGCACCTGCAGTTGCGGACCAGGACAGATGAATTTTCTGTCTTCCGTGACTTGCAACAAAATGTTCGGGAGCAGCAGAACGTGCTGTCTGAACACGAGTTCCTGTAGGACGGGGTAACAGCTGTGATTCACAACTCAGCAGCCCAAACGCAAGTATAGTAAAAAATAAACCCAATCTTCTAGTCTTAGTACGCATACAATTACACTCTACTGGAAATTGACACAATACACAATAAGATTGTTTCAATATAGTGCTTATTTTTTCTGCAGAACAATCACTGTAAGGTCATCATTTGCCGGTTTATCGCCCGTAAATGAAGCATAGGCTTCAAGCACCTGTTCAAGCTTCTGTTTTGCTCCTGATACAGACGGACAGGCACTAAAGGCTTCCATGATGCGGGTGTAGCCAAACTGTTCCTTACCGTTTTCTGCATTTGATTCAGAAAGACAGTCGGTATACATGATGAGTGCATCTCCGCTTTTCATGCCAAACTGAATGCCTTTAAACTCGCTGTCCAGTCCAGCCATGCCTACAATGCCGCCTGCAGAATCATCCTGTGCACCGGGAACTTCAACCGGAACAACACGTCCGTTTGCCATGCGGTAGAACATAGGGGGGTGTCCGCCATTTACGTATTCAACTCTGTCACCGTCTATGCGTACCAGAAGTCCGGTAAGATAATTCTGAATATCACCTTTTTCTTCGATGATTGCTTTGTTGATTAAACCCATAACGGATGCAAGCGGTTTGTTCTGTTCTGCAGCAAAGATACGGTCTATCGTTGTTTTTGCAAGCATGGTAACAAGACCGGAAGAAATTCCGTGACCGGAAACGTCAAACAGTCCCAGTCCGCGCAGTTTTTTACCCTCTGTGAAGAAGTCGTACAAATCTCCGGAAACGCCGGACATGGGCTTAAAGTACAGGGCAATATCCCATCCGTCAACAGAAGGAACAGAACGTGCATAGAAGCTCTGCTGAACAAAGGCTGCAAGTTTCAGGTCGCGTGCCGCACGTGCATTTGCATCTTCCAGTTCTGCATTTGCTTTGGAAAGTTCTTCTGTACGCAGTTCGACTTTTTTCTCAAGGTTCTGATTAAGGTCTTCAACTTCACGGTATGCAGCAGATGCTTTTGACGCAAGCACAAACAGAAGTGCAATAATAACCAGCTGCCAGCCGTAAGACGTAAAGTAGGGAAGTGCATACAGACCGTCAATGTACTGCCATAAAAGATTATGCAGCAGAAGGTCTACTAACAGCGTAACCACCAGTGGAGAGAATCCCAGCAGAAGCGGAAGCGCATTCTTTTTCTTTTTGATCCAGGCTCCGATCAGAATGACCAGCGTGTACAGTACCGGCGGAATAAGCAGAAGCTGTAACAGCGGACGGTCTGCCCGCAGTTTGATATAGTCGGGAGCAAGTACAGAAAGCACGATGGGAACCACACACAGAATAAGACGAATTACAAGTACTGACCAGTGATCACGACGCTTCAGGAAACTGTTTACAAATGAGGGAACCAGAAGTCCAATTACAAACGGAAGGCTGCTTGAGAAAATTTTCTGGAACCACAAAAATGACATGCCGCGCCATGGAAGAGAAGGAATCTCGGTAAGGTAGAATACGGACATGTACAGTGCAGATACAATGTTCAGAATTGCAAACACAAGATTTTCACGTTCACTTTTGCGCTGGAAGTACAGCATCAAATGATACAGGGCAATGATGATCATCAAAAATGCAAACAGAAGGTTTAATCTGCTGTTTAAAAATGCTTCGCGGGAAGCGGCTTTTTTTGCGGTTTCTGTAGAAGCAATAAACGGACTGGAAACAATTGAACCTTCTCCATACACACGAATGCGTACCAGAAGATAGTTTGTGCCATCCCAGTTGACTGCATCCTGCGGAACATGATACAGACGGGCATCATTCCATGCACTGAATTCATCCGGCGGGAACCAGCCTTCACCACCAATGTAATGTCCGTTGAGCCAGGTACGGTCAGCCATTGCAATGCGACCAAGAAAAACACTCAGGTCTGTTTCTTTGAAAGAAGCGGGGAGTGTAAATGTCTTTATAAGCCAGACTTCACCTTCGCGTGACGGAAGAAGCGTCTCAAGTGCAGAAAGTTCTGCATCTGCAAGCGGAGTAAAATGCATGCTCTTTACAAAAGAATGTACTTCAGCAGGGGATGAATTATCAGAAGGAGTAAAGTCTCCGGAAACGGCAGCATACGACCATCCCGCTGCAAGAGAAACCGTATCAGAAGGTTCATTCAGTGCACAGCCAGAAAGCATGAATACAGAAAGAAGCGCAAGCAGTGCCGGCATAAAAACGCGTTGACGAAGCATACAAATCCCCCTTTGTGATAGCATTTGTTTTAATCTGATAGTATCGCTATCAATTACAGTATCTCACGGCTTTTTTTACCTGTCAAGATTTTTTTTTACCGTTAAAGACATATTTTTATGCAAACAGTTCTGTTGTTTTAAGCCACTGACAGACACGTTCTGCATCGCTGTCCAGTTCACGGTCATCTTCAACAAAGTCGCTTAACTTTCTTACTGCTGAATGAACATTCTTTGTAAACGGTGCAAAATCATCTTTTCCGGCTAAATCAACAGCCTGCATTGCTGCAAGCAGATGTGTTGCAAACTGAAAGAATACAAGTTCAATCTGTTCGTTCAGCTTGCGGGCCGAAATTGTTCCCATGGAAACTTTATCCTGATTCAGGGCTTCTGTCGGTGCACTGGTAAGGCTGACCGGGAAACAGTATGTTGCAACTTCTCCGCGGATTGCACTGATGGTAATCTGTGCAGCCTTAAATCCAAGCCGTAACCCTGCGCGCGGATGATCTGCAGGAGTGAAGGGAATTAAATTTTCCGTAAGTCCGTTGAATTTTCCGTCGATTATAATTTCTGCCTGTTTATCGCTTAAGTCAGAGATATTTGCTAACGCAGTTCGCAGGTAATCACAGGCAGCGCAAATGTGCCCGCCGTAGAAATTACCGGTATTGTAAACCTGTCCGACATCGGTATCAACAAGCGGATTATCGTTTGCACTGTTCAGTTCTTCGGTAATCCATTCTCGGGCTATGCGTAACGTATCGCGGTAAACACCGGTAATCTGAGGTGCACAGCGGATTGAATATCTGTCCTGAATTTTATTTGTCTGGGCAACAAATCCTTTGCCGTCCATTTTCTCAATCTTATTCTTCAGAAATTCATCATATTTCCAGACTCGCTTTGAATTAATGATGATATTATGAACATACACGGCGCTTTCCATTTGTCCGCGGTGATTTTTCAGCTGACTGACTTTTGTAATAAACGGAGTATCTTTGCCACGGGTAATTTCTGAAGTTACGGCTGTTAAAAAGTCTGAGATTTTTGCAAGGCGTTCTGCCTTTTTCCATGCAAGCGATGCAACTGCAGTCATTACGGAAGTCCCGTTCATGACTGCAAGCCCTTCTTTTGCTTCAATCGGAAGCGGTTCAATTCCTTCTGCAGAAAAGGCTTCCATTGCGGGAACAATCTTCCCCTTGTAGTAAACATTTCGCTGACCCATTATTACGGCAGCAAGATAACTGAGCGGAGTAAGGTCGCCGGAAGCACCAACAGAACCAAGCTGTGGAATTACCGGAATGATGTCTTTGTTCAGCAGCGTAAGCATCATTTTAGCAAGTTCTGGACGGATTGCACTGTGAGCACCTTTTACATTTCCGTTAAGACGGGCTAGCACAACGGCGCGACCTGTTTCGCGGTCAAATTTTGGACCAAGCCCAATTCCGTGATACGTTGCAATGGTACGCTGAAGTTCACCAGCTTTATCAACACTGATCTGATTGTGACAGCTGTCACCAAAATCGGTTGTAACGCCATATGTCGGAACACCGGTGTTTATGTAGTCGATTAAAAATTTCCGGCTCTTTTCCATCTGTTCCCAGAATTCTTTATTTTCGGGTAACGCAACTTTTTCATTTTCATACGCAACGCGACAAACATCTTCAATCGTCAAATCATTGCCATTTACGGTAACAGCCATTTTTCCCCCTGTGCAAGTCAACTGCATTCTAACGGATTGCACAAAAAAAAGCAAAACCTCCGCAGGATTCGACTCCCTGTAAACAAGAAAGAAGACATAAAAAAAGCAGTCCTCGTTAAGAAGACTGCTTGCCTAGAGCGGCAGAAGGGAGTCGAACCCTCGTCTCCAGCTTGGAAGGCTGGGGTAATGAGCCGTTATACGACTGCCGCATAATTTATGGTTACAATATACCGAAAACAAATTATTTGGTCAAGCAGTTCTGCAAAAAATCTATCAAAAACTTGCCATTGTTTTTTCACAAAATCCGTGCTATAATTTTTGAACTCAACATGTAATGAATCTCAGGAGGATCATCATGGAAAAATTGTTTAATCTCAAGGAGCGCGGAACTACCGTCAGCAAAGAAATCGTCGGCGGTATCACCACATTCCTGGCAATGGCTTACATCCTTGCCGTAAACCCCAACATTCTTTCAGAAAGCGGAATGAACTGGGCATCTGTATTTACTGCAACCGCAGTTTCTGCAAGTATTGCAACACTGGTTATGGCTTTCATTGCCAACCTGCCTATTGCACTTGCACCAGGTCTTGGACTGAATGCATTCTTTACCTATACCGTTGTTTTCCAGATGGGAGCAAGCTGGCAGATTGCACTGACCGCAGTTCTGCTGGAAGGTATTCTGTTTATTGTTCTTTCTCTGCTTGGTGTTCGTGAAGCAATCATCAAGTCTATTCCTGCAAACCTAAAGAAAGCAGTTGCCGTTGGTATTGGTCTTTTCATCACTATCATCGGTCTGGTTAACGCAGGCGTTGCATCTACAGAAACCGGTACTTTCATTGGCTTTGTGAACCTCAACATGCAGTCACCGGCAGCACTTGTTGCAATCATCGGTCTTATCATCACCATCGTACTGTATGTGCTCAAAGTTCCGGGCTCAGTTCTGATTGGTATTATTGCAACCACTATCATCGGTATTCCGTTCGGAGTAACCACTATCCCCGAAGGATGGACACCGTTCTCTACACCGGCTGCACCTCATCTGTTTGCATTTGATTTCCACGGAATCGCAGCAATCGGAATCGGCAAGTTCATCGTTATCTTCATTACCTTCCTGTTTACCGATATGTTCGACACCATCGGAACCCTGATGGGTGTTGCAGAGCAGGGCGACCTTAAAGATTCTGACGGAAACATCAAGAATGCAAAGGGTGCACTTCTTTCAGACGCTGTTGGTACTGTTGTAGGTGCCTGTCTTGGTACATCAACCGTTACCAGTTTCGTAGAAAGTTCTTCTGGTGTTGCAGCAGGTGCACGCACCGGTCTTTCTTCTCTGGTAACCGGACTTCTGTTCCTGGTTGCTCTGTTCCTGTGGCCGCTGTTCAGCATCATTCCTTCTGCAGCAACTGCACCGGCTCTTATTTTCGTAGGCTTCCTTATGATGAAGAGCGTTACCGGCATTGACTTTGCTGATCCTACCGAAGGAATTCCTGCATTCATCACCATCATGGTTATGCCGTTTGCATACTCAATCAGCAAAGGTATTTCATGGGGTATGATTGCATACGTAATTGCAAAAGTAGCTGGAAAGAAAGCAAAAGACATTCCGGTTGTTACCTGGATTCTTGCTGCCGTATTCCTTGCTGACATTATTTTTGAAGCGGTAAAATAAAATTGCCATCCATGGCAATTTGGCTAACCGTTAACAATTCGCGGGTTTTGCTTTGTTAAAATCCGCAGACAGTCAGGTGAGGGTATATGCCTTTACCTGACAATTTTATTTACAAAGTATTTTGAGAAAAAAAGTATGATTCAACAGTATTACATCGCAGTTTTTGCTCTCTCGCTTATTCTGACGATAGTCTATGCAGTTCAGTGGCATAAACACTTTCCCATTTATTTTTCGCTCATCTTTGTACTTATTCCTATTGCAAATTTAGGATATTTACTTACGGCGCAGGCACAGACAATAGAAGCTGTCCTCACCGCGTGCAAAGTTACTTACATTGGCGGCTGCTACCTGATACTGTTTTCAACCCTCTGTATTTTTTACATGTGCAATGTAAAACTGAGCAATAAAATTACGGCTCTGCTTTTAACCATCAGTTCCATACTGTTTGCCTTTGTGCTTACCATTGGAAAATTTCCGCTGTTCTACAAAAGTGTTTCTTTTATTTCTCATAACGGTATCTTTGAACTTGAAAAAGAATACGGTCCTGTACACAAGTTTTTTTACATACTGCTTGCACTTTACTTTGCTGCGGGATTCGTTGTCATGATATACAGCTATCTGAACAAAAAAGACGCCTCCCGAAAAACCATCGTCCTTCTTTTCTTATCAGAATCCATAAACATCATTGCATTCTTTACCGGCAGAACTATCTGTAAAACGCTGGAACTTATACCGCTTGCGTATGTCTGTACACAGGCGCTGTACTTAATCATCGTAAACCGCATCTGTCTGTATGATATTGCAGAAACCAGCATTGACTCGCTCGTTCAGACAGGAGACACAGGTTTTGTTTCCTTTGACTTTAAGTACAACTATCTGGGCAGTAATGAAACGGCAAGAAACATTCTTCCTGAATTACGGCAAATCAGGGTAGATACCTCTGCAAAAGAAAATCCCATTCTGTGCAATACCGCCGTCAAGTGGATAGACAAGTTTAAAGAGGATGAAACAAATGATATCAGTCATTACGAAAAAGATGACTGCATTTACCAGATTGATGTAAACTATCTGTATGACGGACCACACAAAAAAGGCTATCAGCTTTTTATAACCGACGATACACAGGATCAGAAATACATAGCACTTATTGACCAGTATAACGAACGCTTACAGCAGGAAGTTCAGCTTAAAACGCGCAACATTCTTGATATGCATAATAAGCTGGTTCTGGGTATGGCATCTATGGTCGAAAGCCGCGACAACTCTACCGGCGGACACATAAAGCGCACCAGTGACACGATTGCAATTTTGATTTCACAGATAAAAGCAGACAACAGACTGAATCTGAGCGAAAAATTCTGTGATGATCTTATTAAAGCAGCCCCTATGCACGATTTGGGTAAAATTGCGGTTGATGATGCAATCTTAAGAAAACCGGGGCGATTTGAACAGAATGAATTTGAAAAGATGAAGTGCCATGCAAAAGAGGGTGCCCGTATTGTTCATGAAATTCTGGAAGGAACTGATGATATAGAGTTCCACATCGTTGCAGAAAACGTAGCCCATTATCATCACGAACGCTGGGACGGTTCCGGCTATCCGGAAGCACTGAAAGGTGAGGCAATACCGCTTGAAGCACGGATTATGGCAATTGTCGATGTATACGATGCGCTGGTCAGTAAGCGATGCTACAAAGAAAAAATGTCGTTTGCCGAAGCAGACAAAATCATCATGAACGGCATGGGCACACAGTTTGACAAACAGCTTGAACCGTATTATGTTAAGGCTCGTCCGTATCTTGAAGAGTACTATGCATCTTTAGACAGTACAGCAGATATCATTAACGACCGGCGGCTTGAAGGATATTAAAAGGAGACCGATATGTCTACAAATGAAGACAGTTATGTACGCCCCACCTGGGATGAATACTTTATGGAAGTTGCACGAACCATTGCAAAGCGTGCTACCTGTGACCGCGGAAGAAGCGGCTGTGTCATTGCAAAGGACAATCAGCTTTTAGTTACCGGATACGTCGGAAGTCCCGCAGGCTTACCGCACTGTGACGATGCTGGACATCTGATGCGCAAGATGATACACGACGACGGTTCCATAACCCAGCACTGTGTTCGCACCGTACATGCAGAACAGAATGCAATCTGTCAGGCTGCAAAGCGAGGAATCTCAATCAATGGGGCCACAGTGTACTGCAAAATGACGCCCTGCCGCACCTGTGCAATGCTGATTATCAACTGCGGAATCAAGCGGGTAGTGTGCGAAAAACATTATCACGATGAAGCGGACTCAATGCAGATGTTCAGCCAGGCAGGAATTACCATCGAGCACCTGGAAGACAGCGTGCAAACCTACGAAAACATGTAGAATCAGTCTTAAACTGTTTAAAAAAGGGTACAGATTAAAGTCCAACCTGTACCCTTTTCTGTATCCGTATCTGCTTACAGATTGCTTACCAGCCAGTCCTTAAAGCTTTCGTAATCCTTTTCCATAGGAATAGCATAGTCGGGAAGAGCAAGCACTTTTTCCAGACGATCGGGCATTGTCGGTTCGCGGCCGATTGCGTTCACTACAGTCTGTCCGAATTTTGCAGGATGTGCTGTTTCCAGAATGATACCAACTGCTTTTTTACCGGTAATCTTTTCTGCCCATGACGGAATATTTGCCGTAAGACCAGGCTTATTACTGTCTGTATCGGCTTCACCGTTCATCAGTTTTTCCATACCGCTGCTGCGGATATCATTCCATGCACTCCAGGCAACTGCACCGTGAGGATCAATGATATAGCCTGTTTTTTCGTGACAAGACTTAATTCCTTCCAGAGTACCGGCATCATCAGTCCAGTACGAAGCAAACAGCGTACGAACCTGATCCAGTGTATACATAAATGCAATGCGTTCATAATTTGACGGAGCACCGACATCCATTGCGTTTGAAAGCGTTGCAACCGAAGCGCGGCTCTTATACTTGCCGTTTGCAATCCAGTCAGGAATGGTATGATTTGCGTTTGTAGCTGCAACAAAACCTGCAATCGGAGCACCCATCTGATGTGCAATAAGACCACTTGTCAGGTTACCAAAGTTTCCGCTGGGAACCGTTACGATAATTGACGCATCTTCGATTTTAGAATCGTGCGGAATACGGTTACGCACAACATTTGCCGCATACATGTAGTAAAAACTCTGGGGCAAAAGGCGTGAAATGTTAATTGAGTTTGCAGACGACAGACGGAACTTATTGCGCAGGTCTGCATCAGTAAAGGCAGTCTTAACCAACTTCTGGCAGTCATCAAAAGTACCCTTTACTTTAAGTGCACGGACATTACCGGTAAACGTAGAAAGCTGTTTTTCCTGAAGGGGAGAAATCTTTCCGTCGGGATACAAAATGGTAACGTCAATACCGGGAACATTATGGAATGCAGAACCGACTGCACTTCCCGTATCACCGGATGTTGCAACCAGAATATGCAGGTTGTCGTTTTCACCACGGTTAAAATATGACATGACGCGTGCCATAAAGCGTGCACCAAAATCCTTAAAGGCACACGTGGGACCGTGGAACAGTTCCAGCACATAGGTTATGGGATCTATGGGAACAATCTGAGCATTAAAGGGATATGCATCCTGAATGATGAATTCAAGGTCATTCTCGGGGATTTCACCTTCGACAAACGGTTTAGCCATCTCAAAGGCTGTTTCACGGAACGAGTGTTCTGGAACGCGGTTTAGAAAAGTGCTGTCCAGTTTGGGAATTGAAACAGGAACATACAGTCCGCCTGTTGCGGCATTCATTCCGTTAACGACGGCAGTCTTAAAATCTACGGCAACGTTTTTGTCTCTTGTGTCTGTGTAAATCATATTTTATCTTACCATACAAGGCTACGTTTTTTCAAGTGTTTTGCAGAGAGTGCATTAAAAAGGCATAGACCGTTACGTTATAGACAAAATGAGCTATTGATCCGGGAATTACCGACTGAGTTTTTACATAGCACCAGCGGAGTATTATTCCGCAGATAAACGCATTTATGACGGCACTCCAGCCAAGATAACGGTGTGAAAACGCAAACACAAGTACACAGACAATCTCTGAAATAAGGCGAAGCGGTTTAACGTTTCCGGCAGCATACAGCGCAACAAAAGGAACATACTGACGGTACAGCACTTCTTCATAAAAAGCAGAGACGGCAAATGTAAGGAGTACACACAGCAGCTCAGGCACTGTTTCGGGACGTGCAACAACCGTATTTTGTCTGAACAGGGAGGGAAACACAATTGAAATCGCCTGCAAAGCAGCAAAAGAAAGCATCAGTAAGCCAAGCGTAATAGTTCCAAAAGAAAGTGAATAAATAAAACGCTGTGTAACAGGGGAATCAGTTTTTTTTGTAAACAGTTTCCGCTGCTGAATTTCCAGTACAAGTGCAAGCAGTGCTTCTACCGCAATCATCCATGTCAGAGTTCCCACTGGAGTCTGAACCTGTGTTCCGGATATCAAAAGCGGCGGTAAAACAAAAAAAAGAAAAACAAGTGCAAATTGTAAAAAAATGTATTCTTTTTTCATTGAAAATATGATATACTAAAAACAAATTGAGGTCAATTTGAGTGTAATAATCGTTCTTGCAGCAGCAGTATTTATCTTAGTATTTATTCGCCTGATGGTCGTTTTTAAGGACAAAATTTCGTTCTTTTCGACAGGTCTTGATAACTCATTTAAATTTGGTGAAGTGTCGGTTTTGTGGAAGCTTGCAAAACAGTGTGATCTGGAAGACCCCATGTCACTGTATGTTTCCGTTCCTGCCTTAAACCGATGCATCAGTTCCGTCATCACAAAAGCACGACATAACGGTACAGAGAATTCATTCAAGGTTCAGAATTTTCTTGCCCGTCTGTACAAGTTCCGCACAAGAATTGCGCTGGTTGCAGACGGTAAACGCGGTCTTGATTCAACACAGTCACTGCAAAAAGGTCAGCGGCTTCGCATCATTCTTCCGGGTAAGGGAGTTTTCTTTGCACGCATACTTAACAGCGGGCATGAAATGGTTATCTCGCTTCCCCGTCAAAAAGATGTTATTACCGTTGCTCCCGAAGAATGGGTTCATCAGCAGATCCATGTATACTTCTGGCGCAAAGGTGATGCAGGATACGTATTCGATTCTGAAGTAGGTAAGGCCGGCATTTTTTTAGGCCAGGACGCACTTTTTATACGCAACAGCAATCAGCTGCTCAGAACTCAAAAACGTCAGTCCATACGCTGTGCCTGTCAGATTTATGCAGAAATGTTTATGATTAAAACTGCTGAGCCGGATTACACAAAAGTTGACAATGAAGGCGGATTCCGCTGTCTGCTTGAAGACATCAGTGAAGACGGTGCTCTCATACGAATAGGCGGTAAAGGTAAACCCAATGTACAGATTAAACTACAGTTTACCCTTGATGAAGTGTTTGTCATGATGTTTGGTGTTATCCGCTCAGTTGAGTTTAATGCAGCCATGAACCAGTCACGCCTGCACTTTGAATGCAAGCATATTGAACCCAACATGAAGAATGCAGTTCTGTCTTTTGTCTACAATGTCATTCCACAGGAACAGAAAGAAGTACACGAAGCACTTTCTGCAACGGAAGAAGACATGACCGAAGCCGGCGATTCAGCCCCCGCACAGGAGGAACCGCTTCCCGAAGGAATGGAACAGCCTGAGTTTACAATTCCTGTTGATGACAACGAAACTGAAGAAGAAATTTTAAAAGAACTCGAATAAAACCGTCTGTTTTGTTGCACAAATTGCATTTCCACGGCAATACCAGTTGTGGAGGCATTTATGAAACACATTCTGCAGGAGCTGTTAAATCCGTTTGTCCTTGCATCTGTTTTTATTGCAGTCTTACTCTACAGCGGTATCATACACATTCAGTCGCGTTCTCCATACACTGCGGCACTCGAACAGCAGGCGGTATACAGTCTGAACGGAAAACTCTGTTCAAATCCCGTAAAAACTTCAAACGGAACCTGGTACAGATGCAGCGTTACACTTTATTCTGTCTGTTCTGAAAACGGAATTGAATCAGAAGCGTCAGGTAAAGTTTCTGTTTTTTTACCAGCAGAGGATGTAGAATCTCTGTATCCGATGAAACTGCATGCACGGCTTAACACAGAAAGCATGCTGTTTGAAAGCGGAGCTTTGATTCAGTGTACGGTCCGCTGGTCAGAAAATACTCAAGGCTTTTTTGTTAGCGGCATACAGTCAGTCTCTTTTGGGAAGACGCTTACAGACCGGCTTGCATATCTTCGTGGAAAACTAAGACTTTCGTTCAAGCGGCTTATGTGTTCCTGGGGAAGTGCAGGTGCACTTATTTTATCGCTTCTTTCCGGTTCACGGGAATACACCGATTCTGAAACATCGCATGCATTCAGAAATGCCGGACTATCGCACATTCTTGCATTAAGCGGAATGCATCTTTCATTTTTTTCTTCTCTTGCAGGAACTTCTGTAGGAAAGCTCTTTGGAAAGCGTCACCTGTTTGTTCCGCGCGCAGGTGCAATTTTCTTGTTTGTACTGTTTGCAGGGCTTTCTCCGTCATTATTGCGTGCCTTGCTGTGTTCTCTCATTATGCTTGTGTCACAGAAGGTGTTTTGTTCACGACTGTCTTTTCTGCAGGTGCTGTCTGCGGTATTTTTACTGCATATAGTCCTTCGCCCCGATGACTGCCATGAAATTGCGTTTATTCTTTCGTACCTTTCGCTTGTGGGGATTTTACTTCTTTCTGACCTCATTCAGCTTTTTCTGGTACGGATTTTCCCGCAAAAACTTGCATCACCGCTTGCAGCATCAGTGGGTGCACAGACAGCAACCGGTCCTGTATCACTTTCTGTATTCGGTTGCATCACGCCGGTGGGAATCATTTCAACAGTTATTGTTTCTCCGCTGATCAGTATGTTTCTGACCTTAGCAATTTTTGCCATTATTATATCGCTGTGTTTCCCTTTCTGTGCAGAAATCTTGGGCTCTATACTGAACGCTTGTTTTTGTTGTATTATGTTTTTTGTAAAACTATTTGCGGCTTTTCCCGCGATTACTTTTTAGTTTTGACAGAGGTTACCATGCAGCACCCCGACTACGATTCTCCCAACGCACTCAAAGATTTCATGGAACAGAGTGGATTAGCCATGCAGAAAAAATTCGGACAGAACTTTATGGTTACCCGGTCTGAACGGGAAAAAATTGTTTCTGAAAAAAAAAAAAAAAAAGGCAACTGCGTATGGGAAGTAGGACCTGGTTTGGGAAGCATGACAGAATTGTTACTTAAAACAGGGGCACAGGTAACAGCATTTGAAATTGACAAAGGCTTTATTCAGTTACTGCCTCAGTTCTTTGATAAGGAGACAGAAGCAGGCGATTTCAAACTGGTAGCGGGTGATGTTCTTAAAACCTGGCACAAAGAAGCTCAGCTTTTAGACAAATCAAATCAGTTTTTTTTATTTGGAAACTTACCGTACAACATTGCGGCAACCTTTATTGCAGATACCATCACAAAGGGCTTTGTGTTTGACAAATGCGTGTTTACCATTCAAAAAGAAGTTGCACTCCGAATGGCAGCACATCCTTCAACGCCAAACTATTCAGCATTTTCTGTTTTGTGTCAGAACGAATACAGCGTTAAAAACTTTCTTGAACTTCCTCCGGCAGCATTCTGGCCCAGACCTCAGGTTGCATCAGAAGCGGTATTGCTAACCAGACGCGATCCGCCGTTACCGTGCAAAGATCCTGCTTTTTTTGTACGCATGGTACATGCACTGTTTGCAAGCAGACGAAAAACAATTGCCAACAACATTAAAGCAGTGCTGCCACCAGCAGTAGATGCAGATGCAGTATTTGATGCCTGCGGTATTTCAAAAACACAGCGTGCCGAAAACCTTACGGTTGAACAGTTTCTGCTGTTGAGCCAAACCGCTCAATCTGCTATGATAGCGCATGGAGGACAGCAAAGTGGAAACTGAAAGCATTGCAAAAAGGCTTGAAACAATTCGTGCTCAGATTCATGATGCTGAAATTAAATCTGGAAGAACACCCGGCAGTGTCCGTTTGTGTGCAGTAAGTAAATTCCATCCGGTACAGGCAGTAGTAGAAGCAATAGAAGCAGGACAGGTGCTTTTTGGTGAAAACCGTGTACAGGAAGCATCTTCAAAATTTTCTGAATTACAAACCATCTGCTCAAAACCATACCAGCTGCATATCATCGGAACCCTTCAGCGAAATAAAATAAAAAGAGCAGTAGAGTGTGCCAGCTGCATTCAATCCGTAGACCGCATTGAAGTCCTTGAAGACATACAGAAGCATGCTGCATCGTTACAGAAAAACATTGAAATCATGTTTGAAATGCACACCGGAGAAGAATCTAAAGCAGGAATTCTTTGTGCAGATGAACTGTATGCATACGCTGAACGTTGTGCAAACGGGGATTTTCCGAATGTTACCGTGACCGGTCTTATGACAATGGCACCGCTTACTCAGGACACCAACGCAATAAAACGTTCGTTTGAAACGCTCAGAAAATTACAGGAAACACTGAATCAGAAATTTCCAGGCTTACCGGTCCGCGAACTGAGCATGGGCATGAGTGCTGATTTTATAACTGCAATAGAACAGGGTAGTACGCTGGTCCGTATTGGAACAGCTATCTTTGGTGAGCGGCAGTATGGAGCAGTCCAGGCATGAAAAAAAACCTGTTATGCGTCATGCTGCTAACTCTTGTATGTTCTCTTGCACCGGCAGGACTGTATGCCCAAAGCAGCAGTCAGGAAGATACAACTCCCGTTCCGTATGAAACAGAAGAATTTCCTCAGTGGATGCTCGATGTCCGAAGATTCGAAATTATTTCCATAGGTTCACTGCCGTTTACCATGCTGGGCACATCACTTGTATACAGCGGTGTCATGGTTGCAACAGGTCAGCTTTCATCGTTCCCAAATCCCTTTGACAAAACATCTCCTTCGCTCAGCACTAATGATCAGCTTGCAGTACTGGGAATTGCAGCCTGTGTCAGTATTGGCATTGGCCTTACCGATTTAGTCATTACCCTTATAAAACGAAACTCTGCAAAAAAAGCACTGGAAAAAGAAGAGGCTCAGACAGGTCAGGTTGTTATCACACCGCAGGAAGCAGGAGACTTGCTCCGTAAGAATTCGGAGGAAGAGTAATGCCGTTCTTCAGCGCAAAAGTTCCTTCAGAATACACTCAAAACGAACGGCTTGATACCTACATTGCATCATTACCAAACGGAATGAACCGCAGTAAACTGAAATCCGGGGTACATGAAATCCTTATCAACGGCAAAAAAGTAAAACTTTCTGCAAAGGTAAAGGCAAACGATCAGATAGACATTCAGTGGGAAGACAATATTCCTGAAGATATAGAACCGGAAGATATTCCGCTTGATATTCTGTATGAAGATGAAAATGTATGCGTTGTAAATAAAGCACAGGGAATGGTAACACATCCTGCCTGCGGAAACTGGGACCATACGCTGGTAAATGCGCTTTTATTTCACTGGAAAAAAGATGCCATAAATGCATTATCAAAAGGTTCAATGACAGACATACTGCAAAGCAGAAGACCCGGAATTGTTCACCGGTTAGATAAAGATACATCAGGTGTCATTATTACTGCAAAAAACCGCGATGCAGAAGAATGGCTGCAGGCTCAGTTTCAGTCACACCGCACTGTAAAAAAAGAATACATTGCAATCTGCATGGGACGGCCGCAGCATCAGCATGGAATCATAAAAACGAAAATAATACGCGATCCCAAAAACAGAAAACGATTTCGTGCCGTTGAGCTGGATGATGAAGCTTACAAAGATCAGGGAAAATACGCAGAAAGTTCTTACCGCTGCATTTCCTGCTACGGAGAATACTCTCTCATAAAAATCAGAATTGCAACCGGAAGAACACATCAGATACGCGTTCACATGAAATACCTTAACTGTCCCATTCTGGGAGATTCCGTATATGCTCCAAAAGACAGAAAGTTTACTTCAGCAACACTCATGCTGCATGCACGAAGACTCAGGATAACGCTTCCCGACAATACGCGAAGAACATTTACCGCTCCAACACCCGAACGGTTCAAGGCAGTTCAAAAAGTACTTAAGCAGGAATACAAAAAAGTACTGCTTCCGGTTGACAGGTAGCCTATGAGCAGTAAAACCATCACCATTGTACAGGCTCCGGACAACGATAATCCGTTTGTCGTTATTTATAAACCGCAGTCACTTGCCAGCGCTCCGTTACACGAAGGAGAAGACTGTGCACTTACGCAGGCTGCAGAATTATTTCCTCAGATAAAAACAGTTCACGGTAAAAAAGAAATTGAATATGGTCTTTTACACAGGCTTGATACAGAAACAGAAGGGCTTCTGTTAATTGCAACAACGCAAAGCGCCTACGATGCTCTGTCACAAAGTCAGGCTTCGGGTCTTTTCATAAAAAACTATCATGCGTTCTGTGATCAGATTCTTCCCGATTATGAAGACGGATTTTCCGTCTGTCCTTTTCAGATAAATACAGGCGATCTTCCACAGACAGTCCGCATTACTTCTCGATTCAGGGCATACGGAAAGTGTGGTGCACAGGTTCGTCCGGTAACAGAACAGAACGGAACCTGGCAGAAGAAAAAAGCATCAGAACGGTTGTATACAACGGACATTACCTTAACAAAAGGTCAAGACGGCATAGAAGCAGAATGTACTATTTGCAACGGCTACCGGCATCAGGTACGCTGCCATCTTGCATGGACAGGCTATCCGGTACAGGGCGACCATATATACAATCCTTCTGCAAAAGAATCTGACAAGGGGCTTGCATTCAAGGCAACCAGTTTTTCATTTCCGCATCCGGTCACAGGACAAACGGTCAGTTTTAAGGCATAAAAAAAATCCAGTCGAAAGACTGGATTGTATGCCCGGAACAAGACTTGAACTTGCACACCCGTGAAGGCTCTAGTACCTGAAACTAGCGTGTCTACCAATTCCACCATCCGGGCA
>CACXCG010000027.1 GCA_902766125.1 uncultured Spirochaetaceae bacterium
AAAGAGAACTTTTTTTAGAAGTGATCTGAACTGCAAGCGAAACATATTGATTTACCCGGGTAAGGGCAGCTTTGGCTTTTTCGTAATCAGAAGAAGCATACACAGAAAGATCTGCATCAATAAGGGTACGCACCGAACGTTCCATTCCGCCTGCATACGCATCCCACAGCTGATCTACGACACCGCACAAACCGCTTCCCGGAGTTCCTTCAAGCCCCGCAATCATCTTTGAAAGAGAAAACAGATATGAAGTATCAACCGTACCCATTGCCGTATACTGACTGGTAAGGGATGCAACAGAATTTCCTGCGCGATAGATGTCAGCACGAAGGGTTGCAAGCTGTGTAAAATACCGTTCTGCCTGACTGTATGCACGCTGGGCAGCAGAAAAATCACCGGCATTTATTGCAGACATAAAGTCATCGTAGGGCCGCTGAAGTCGTTTCTGAATGGTAAGCAGTTCATTTGCACTGGAATTTGCAGTACTTATGGCTGAATCTATGCTGTTTATGGTCGCTCGGGAAATATTCTGCTTTAAAAAATCACTTCGGCCTAGAGTAAGCGCACTTACTCCGTTACCGTCTGCACGGATAAACTCACGGACTGCATCAGAAAAGTTTCCGTCTTTTGACTCTACCATTGCAGAAAGCAGAATCATGTCAAACGTAAACTTATATTTTGAAAAATCACTCAGAACTGCAAGAGAAAGCTGCTCCTGCTGGGAATACACAATGGCAGCAGACCGGGTTGCAGCAGGTTTTGCCTGATAGGTATCTTTTTTTCCTGAAGGGAAGGCACAAACGCATACGCTAAGCATGCAGACGAGGCAGAGTATTTTCTTTATGCTGTTTGTGCGAACTGCCGCCACCTTGTTCCTCCCGTTTAAAAAAGATAGATTCACTTCAGTATCGGCAGAAGAAAAGCAAGTTTTTATTTTTTTCTACTGAATATACGGTAATTTATCCACGGGAATACCGGGTGCTCTTTTTCGGTCTGAGTCAGCCATTCCGTGCTTACTGTATTGCTTGCAAGAGAATCAAATACTGTCGAAAACGCAAGAATATGTGCCTTAAACTGCT
Source organism: uncultured Spirochaetaceae bacterium (assembly GCA_902766125.1). GTDB lineage: Bacteria > Spirochaetota > Spirochaetia > Treponematales > Treponemataceae > Treponema_D. The sequence goes on from CACXCG010000027.1 coordinate 1,080, forward strand.
GTGCCATTACATCTGGCATGGTTCCACAGCTTATCATACGGGGCCATTCACCGCACTGAGCAAGTAAAAGTTCACGGGCGGCTATATTCAAAAGGCGTGCTTTAAGTCCTGTTTCAGACGGAAAACGGTCTGCAAGGTCAACCATACGTTCACTTGCCTTTCTGACATAGCGCATCATCCAGCAGTTTGAGCTGTCAAGAAGGTTTTCGCCGTAACCGGTTCCTGTTGCCGCACAGGGATACGGTTTTACCTTGGGAAGTTCAAACTGATGTGCAATAAGGTCTCGGCACAAAACCAGCTCGAGCGACTGACTTTCTGCGCACAGGCGTATAACCGATTCAAGCCAGTCTATACCTTCGTACCAGGTCTGTCCCATAAGCTCTGCTGGAATGGTACATACCGTGCACGGAACTTCCTGCACGGTCATGCCGAGTTTTGCTTCAAATACAGCGTGTGCTGCAGAAAGCAGCGTTTCGCGGGAACGGACAAAGTCTTCTGCGTCACCTAAAGCCTTTTTCTTTGCTTCTTCTGCATTATAGGTAATACGGTCTTCTTCGTCACTTCCGTTATTCCAGTATTTATACAAAGTCTGTACGCGGTTAGAATCTGAGCCGTTAAAAGCAGACAGCGCCTTTGCATCAAGATCAAATCCAATATCCAGATGCTGAGCACGGTACACTTCAGATGCAGCATACCCTTCTTCACCGGCAATCTGTTCCAGGCAGCGGTTGTCGGAAGCAAGCAGTACCAGAGAATGATTAGTACGGACGGGAGCAAAAATACCGGTTTCTATTTCGCTTTCTGAAAACAGAACAGAACGGGCATCAAGAATTGTATAGTTAACTCCATACGAACGGAGCACTTTTTCAACTCCGGGAGCATATCCTTCATAGGGAACAAAAAAACCATCTCCGGTTTCGCCAAAGAACTGTCTCTGAGCGTACAGCCCGGTTTCTATCTGAGCATTCAGCACTTCGGTCATGTCTGCATAGTGCGGAAGGAAGGCACAGGTTGCAGAAGTTGCAATCAGTTCCAGGTATCCTTTTTTTGCCCATTTTTTAAAGGCATCAACAAGATTCTGGTTATAGACTTCAATAAAATCAGTCTTGTCTTTAACTGCTTTTGCACGGCATGCTTCTGCCTGAGAGCGCAGTTCTGGCTTTCTTGCAAGGCGTTTAATTTCTGCATCACCTAAGGCAATGCGGCGGTCAAGACTGTCTATATACTGTTTTTGTACCTGAGGATCATCAAGAAGCGTACACAAGGTCGGCGGAAGAACAAGTCCTATGCGGCTTTCTACACCGTCGGCTTCCAGTCGTGAAAGCATGTCTAACAGCGGAAGGTAGGTCTCTGAAATTGCAGAAAACAGAATGTCGTTCTGAGCAGAAAAATCTGCATCTTCTGCGGTATTGCGTAAGTATGCGTGACTGGCGTATATCACAAGTGCCAGATGATTCTTTGCCATATCCTGTCCCCTCACGAAAATGACTGCCGGTGATTTAAGTAATGTTCATGAAGCAAACGCTCCATGCCTGACAGCCTGCGTAATTCGCTCATGTCATCGGTACGGCCCGGAAGTTCCTGTACGGCTTTACAGCATGAAGGAGCGGCTTCCCGTCTGTTTGTTTCTGCAAGCAAACGTACCTGCTCGTCATCGTGCACCACCAGCTGAACGTCAAAGAATTTTCCGGCAGAAGAAAGCAGTATATAGCGCTCACGGTCAGACAGCGGAACATGTATGTCAAAGGCGTCAAGCGGTTTTTCTGCTTCCATTGAGTCATAATAGCGGACATGAAGATACAGCTCATTTGAAAGGAAATCATCTTCAATATGCTCTACATCAGCTTCGGAAAGGTCCCAATATACAAAGGCCCAGGCTGGATTTCGCAATAACACATGTACGGAAGTTTCGTTGTAGGAAACAGGCAGTGTGCTGGCACTTTCCACATCATCAGACAGTTCAACCGTCTCTTCTGTTTCAGAACCTTCGTCAAGTTCATCTGCAACCGCAAGCAGCTCGCCAATAATAAAACTTCTGCTTAACGTTGCGGGAATATCAATGCCATAATCGTCAGCAAGCGAAATTAAGTCTGCAGTTGACATAGACTCTAAATTACGCCGCGACAGAACAACCTTTTCCATACAGCTGGCATGATAATAAATTTACGCTTTTATTGCAAGTATTTTACAATTTGCTCTTGACTAAATATATTTTTGCATATATACTCTTTGTTACATTATGTGGATATGTACGGGCTATTAGCTCAGTAGGTAGAGCAACGCCCTTTTAAGGCGTGGGTCTGCAGTTCGAATCTGCAATAGCTCATAAACAGAACTCCGCTGATGTGAAAATCCCCCTGCTTAAAAACAGGGGGTCTTTTTTTTTACTGAACGTCTATTACTGAACCCAGACAGTCAACTTCACTTCCGGAAACAATAGCCTGCTTATCCGCCTGAAGAATGCGTACCGTTACGGCACTGCCGGAAGCGATATCAAGTTTTTTTTCACACTGCACATGCAGAAAATTTTCGGTTACCGCACGGGTCAGTCCACGCTCATGCTCAACAATTGCAAAAAGCGGTTTATCCTTCCATCGCTCTATATACGAAAGTTTACCGTCAACTGCAAGCTGCGTAAGCAGTGCAACCCGCTCACCTTTTATGCGCTCGGGGACACACGGCTTAAGGTGTACGGCATCGGTTCCCGGACGCGGAGAAAACGGAAAGGCATGAATCCAGGCAAAACCGCTTCTTTTACACAGTTCAACGGTCTGTGAAAAGTCTTCGTCTGTTTCTGTGGGAAACCCCGCAATCAGGTCGCAGGAAATAAAGGGAGCCTTCTTTACTGACCGCAAAAGCGTAATAGCCTCTTCTACCTGAGAAACCGAATGGGGCCGCTTCATCAGCTTTAAAATCCGTTCGCTTCCCGACTGTATGCTTAAATGGAAAAAACTCTGGATACGGCTGTCAGCAAGCACCGCACACAGACGCTCGGTTACCGACTGGGGATACAAACTTGAAAGACGGATACGGATATGCGATGTTTCCTTAAGAATCAGCTCCAAAAGTCCTGCAAGGTCACGTACCGTTCCGTCACTTTCCTGCGATGCATACTGACTTAAATTGACACCGGTAAGCACCACTTCATTCATTCCGTTTTGTTCAAGATTCTTAACGCGGGAAACAACTTCTGATGCAGAAAGCGAAACTGATTTGCCCCGTGCAAAATGTATGCGGCAGAACGAACAGGCACAGTTACAGCCGTCCTGTATTTTAAGGGAAGCCCTGCTGTGTTTCTGAAAGTTTGCGGTATAAAGCGTAAAGGCAGAAAATGCAGTATCTGATACCGTAGTCTTCGGATTCAGTATGAGTTTTCTCTGGGTTTGAACTGAAATCAAATTCTGTATGTCGGAAAAAGAAGGAAAGGCATTTCCCTGACTGCAGAGCATTCTCAGTGAAGATGCCAGCTGTGAAAGCAGATATTTTTGCGTTCCCTTTACAATAACAATACGTTCCGGACAGATTGCTGTAATTTCATCTCCGTCAAGTTCGGCATAGCAGCCGGTTACGAGCACCGTCGCTTTGGGAAAATTTTTGAGCATAAGGCGGATAATACGGCGTGCTTTCTGTTCAGCTTTGCCGGTAACTGTGCAGGTATTGAGAATGCAGAGAAAAACAGAATCGTCGCATGCGTCAGAGGCAGAAATGCTTCCCATGCGGCAGGTAAAACCGTTTGTGCGGAATGACTGGGCAGCACCTTCGGTTTCGTCCTGATTTAACCGGCAGCCTAAGGTTTCAAAACAGACGGTTAGCGGATATGTGACTGACACCGTGTCTTACCCCGTGCTGCATCAGAAAGCTGCGGGTTAAGCACTAAGGCCTGATCGTATGCAGCAATGGCAGAGGCGTAACTTTTAGTCATTTCGCGTGCATAGCCTAAGCGTGCCCACCATGCTGCGGTATTGCGTTCAATACGGACTGCCATAGTCAGCGAAATATCTGCATGTTCATAGCGTGCCTGCTTGATGTAAATCTCACCCATCAGGTAATAGACTTTTCCCAGACGGCCGGCGTTTTCGGGAACGCTTGAAACATATCTCTGGAAAAGCGACAGAGCATCATCCAGCTTACCCAGATAGTATTTTGCTTCTCCCAGAACTTCAATAATGCGTACGTCGTAAGAGTTAATGCGGCGTGCATCCTGAGCGCGGGTTTCTGCCTCCAGATACTGACCGTTTGCAATGAGTGCCCAGCACAGAACGCTGTAAGAGTCCAGGTTGTTTGGATTTGAAGCAAGTTCCGTCTCACAGACTGCAATGGCATCCCGGTAGTTACCCTGATTATACAGTTTAAGAGCATCGGGTTTTTCTGCCTGAGCAAACACAGCCGTAAGTGAACAAAATGAAATAAAAACTATTGCAACAATTTTTCGCAAGTTCATTTTTTCTCTCCTGTTTCTTCCCGGGTCATGGCACATTTTCCGCTGAAATCAGAACCTGGTTCAAGCACAACCTGAGCAGAAGTAATATCACCGTTGACGCTTCCGGTACTGGTAACATACACCAGATGTTTTCCGTGAACGTTTCCCTTAACCTTGCCCTTTATAAGGATGCGGTCTGCAACAATATCTGCACTTACTTCAGCACCGCTGTCAATGAGCAGATCACTGGTTGCATCGATGGTACCCGTCAGTTTGCCTTTTATCATAAGCGGTTTTACAAAGCGTACCTTACCGTTAAACGAAATATCGGCAGCCATAACCGTATCAAAGTCTTCTTCTTCCATTTCAAGATGGGCAATATCTTTTACTTCAAACATACGCCTATTGTAATGGCTTTGCACTATTTTTTCAACTACCGGACCCTGTTTCAATTTATATGATTTTATGTTACAGTAGAAGGTGAATGTAGTTATATAGTAAAAGGAGTTTCCGTATGAAAAAACACAGTAAAATTCTGCCTTTCATGCTGATTATGGCATTTATAACAGTATGCGCAGGTGCTCAGACCGTACTTTCGCCAGAGGTAGTCGCAAAGCTGTCTGCCAATGTTTTTGAAGTGGTGACGCTCAAATCTCAGGACGACCCCCTTACTTACGACCGCCCGCTCCCGCTTGAACGACTGCCCTATGCTGAACGCACCGACAAATACGAATCAATCGGAACTGCATTTCTTATGGAAGACGGCTACCTGTACACCGCAGAGCATGTTCTTCAGCTGCAGGACAAACTGCACCAGGATCAGTTTTTCGTACGCGACATGGAAGGAAACGTCTATCCGGTAGAAACCATCATTAAGTTTGCAACAGACCGTGATTTTGTCATCTTTACCGCAAAAGGACTTTCGCTTCCCCCGCAGGGAGGTCTGCATTTCAGCCGTGACATAGCCGTTAACAGCCAGATTTTTGCAGTCGGAAACGCACAGGGAGAAGGCATTATCATCCGTGACGGAATGTTTACCAGCCGTACCCCCGAAGATCAGGACGGAAGATGGAAGTGGCTCCGCTTTTCTGCCGCAGCAAGTCCCGGAAACTCAGGTGGTCCGCTTGTAGACAAAGAAGGCGGTGTGGTGGGAATTATCACCATGAAAAACCAGACGGAAAACCTTAACTACGCACTCCCCATTTCAGAAACCGACAACAGCCCGGACAATACCGGCGTTGTAAACATCGAAGTATACTACCGCCTGCAGAACATAGAAAGCCAGCGTTTTTACAAGCGCTATGACTTTACCGTAGCACTTCCTGCCCCCATTGCACAGGTTCGTGCAGAATGCTGGAAAAAAATGCAGGAAACTACCGCAGAACACGCAAAGGGACTGTATGACCGATTCTGCTTTACCGGACCGGATTCCTTTGTAAAGACAGACCGCGGAAACGTTATCTTTACCAACAGTTTTATTCCGTCATTCCCCATGTTTATCTGTCTTGCGGGAAACAATAAATGGAACCCTTACTACAGTGACACCGAAACCTATCAGCTTGATGACAACGGGTATGTCGAATACACCGATGAATACCTGGGCATGCAGATGGCATACATCCGCCGTCCGGATTCCGTAAGCGAACTGGAACTGATTACCAATCCCAAACTGTACAACGACTACATGCTGGAAGCATCTCCCATGCGCCGTGCCGTGGGAACAGAAGCCGTTAACATTATTTCTTACGGAGAGCCAACCTCAAGTTCAACCTATATGGACAACCTTGGCCGCCAGTGGCTGGTAAGTCAGTGGGATGTTCCGTGGGCAGATGTAAGCGTCTTAGCCTATGCACTTCCCCTTCCCGAAGGAATTTTCATCATGTCCGTATACGATGAAGTAAAGGATATTGAAAACGGATGGAACAGCGATGTCCCCTACCTTACCGATTTCTGTATTCCCCCGTACTTTGGAACAGTCCGTCAGTGGAACGAATATCTGTCACTTCCCGAAGACGTATACCCCCGACACAAACTGCTTGAAGACGCACAGCTTGCCTATTCTGCAGAAGATTTCCTGATGCAGTTTGGCAAAGTTGATGTAGAACTGGATCCCGAAATTGTACAGGCAGATGACACCGAAGAAGACGAATTCTGCATCGCATACATTTACGAACGCGACCGCAAGAAGGGCCTGAAACAGACCGTAAGCGCAGTAGCACTTGCAACAAATGAAAACACAAACGACTACCACTACTTCCAGGTAATGCATGTAAAACAGCCGCCGACGGGTTCATCTCGTCAGGTTCGGGACAAATACCGCCAGATGGAATCGCAGAGTTCTTACTACAACGGACAGCCGTTTACCGACGGTCAGACCACCAACTGCTATGTCATCTACAACATTACCGAAAACACGCTTGACTTTTTGAGCCTTGAATTACAGGGACCAAACCGTATTGAAGACATGGAAAAGTACCGTGATTCTGTACTGGACGCTTTAGGCATAAAACGATAAAATAAGATTACTTTCAATATAAAGCATAAAAGAGGCATAACATGGATTTTGTTGAATCAATGAAGAAAAAAGCTAAGTCTTACGGCAACAGTCTGGTACTGCCCGAAGGAACAGAAGACCGCACCGTTGTAGCAGCTGCAACAATCGCTAAGGAAAAACTGGCACGCAGTGTCATTCTTCTGGGTAAGAAAGATGACATTCTGAGCGTTGCAAAAAAGAACTGCGTTGAACTGGGAGACGGAATTGAATTCATCAATCCCGCTGACAGTGAATGGAAAGACAGTTTTGCAAACGAATATTACGAACTGCGCAAGGCTAAGGGAATGACTCCCGAAGAAGCAGCTCAGGGAATGAATGACCCGCTTAAATTCGGTGCCATGATGGTACGCATGGGAAAAGCAGATGCAATGGTTTCCGGCGCACTCAGCTCTACTGCAGATTTACTGCGCGCAGGTCTTACCATTATCAAAACCGCTCCGGGAACAAAGACTGCATCTTCATGCTTTGTTATTGATACACACGATCCAAAATGGGGTCAGGACGGTCTGTTAGTATTCTCTGACTGTGCAGTTGTTCCTAACCCGACAGGCGAACAGCTTGCTGACATTGCAATTTCTGCAGCTCAGTCTTGCCGTGACCTTCTGGGAGCAGAACCCGCAGTTGCAATGCTTTCATTCTCTTCTAAAGGAAGCGGTGGAAAAATTGACGACGTTCTTAAAGTTCAGGAAGGAGTCCGCATTGCAAAAGAAAAAGCTCCTGACCTGCTGCTTGACGGAGAACTGCAGGCTGACGCAGCACTTATTCCCGAAGTTACAGAACGCAAAGCACCGGGAAGCCCCATTACAGGCAAAGTAAACACGCTTATCTTCCCCGACCTGAATGCAGGAAACATCGGTTACAAACTGGTTCAGCGCCTTGCACATGCAGATGCATACGGTCCTATTCTTCAGGGATTTGCAAAGCCTATCTCTGACTTAAGCCGCGGCTGTTCTGCAGAAGACATTGTCGTAACCTCTGCAATCACTCTGGTTCAGGCAGGCAAAAAATAAAACCCGCACGTTTTGTTTCGCTTGCTGTCACCGTCTGCATACTGTCAGTGTCCTGCCAGAGCGCATCACACCGTCACTTTGCAGACGGGACTCCTGTTCTTACCGCTGACAACGCATATCCCAAAGAATCTCTTTCTGTCATGTTTGGTGGCGACATCATGCAGCACAAGCCGAACTATGCATACGGAAATTTTGATGCAATCTGGGAAGACATAGCTCCGCTGGTAAACGCATGCGATTTGGGAATTGCAAACCTTGAGACACCAGTCGTAGAAGAGCGTCCCTATGACACCTACCCTACGTTTAACACACATGACGAATATGTACAGGCTGCCATAAGCGCAGGCTTTAATGTTTTTTCAACCGCAAACAATCACACTAACGATCAGGGATTAACCGGCATTCAGGCAACAGATGCCTACTTTGAAACGTTACGACAAAGCACCAAAGATTCACAGCGGCCGGTTTACGAAAGCGGAGTAAAAGAAAGTCCCGATTCCGCATACACGTATGAACTTATAGAAGTAAACGGATGGAAAGTCCTCTTTCTTGCCGTAACCGAAATTCTTAACAGACCGGACTATTCCGGATACATAAACTTTGTACAGACAACTCCGCTTGCCCGACAGAAATTCAACACTTACTTGAAAACACTTAGGGAAGAAAATCCCTGCGATCTTTTTGTACTCAGCTTTCACTGCGTAGAACCGGAATACGATCAGACAATTACTCAGACACACAAAACACTGTATCATCAGTTTTTAGAAAACGGAGTTGATGTCGTTCTTGCAAACCATCCGCACGTTGCAAAAAACTGGGAACTGGTACAGAACGAACAGACAGGAACTTCCAAACTGATTTTTTATGCAATGGGAAACACTATCAGTGCACAAAGAACTTCACCAAGCTTCAGCGCACCGGACACAAACCGCGATTACACCGGCGATGGATACCTTGCACAGGTCCGCTTTGAAAAGACCGCACAGGGAATTACCATAACCAACATCAACCCCATTCTTATTACCACTTACATACGCACAGACGGAATGTTTGTCATAAAAAAACTTGACGATGCATTCCTTACATATCTTTCAGAGCAGGAACGCACCAAGTGGGCGACCTACCTTGCTGAACGAAGAAAACTTATGGAAAAGACAAAAGGAACACTCACATGGCAATAGACTATAAATCTCTTCCCGTATACGAACAGAAACAGCGCATACTGGACTGCTTAAAAGGCAATCAGGTAATCGTCGTACAAAGCCCGACCGGAAGCGGTAAAACAACACAGCTTCCCGTTATTCTGCACGAGGCAGGTTATTCTGCAAACGGAATTATTGCAGTTACCCAGCCGCGCCGCATTGCAGCACTGAGCGTAAGTGAATTTATTGCAAAGCAGCTGCACACTTCTTACCCGGGACTTGTCGGTTACAAAATGCGCTTTGAAGACAAAACTGACAGTTCTACAAAAATAAAAATCATGACAGATGGAATTCTCCTTCAGGAAATGAAGCTTGATCCCTGGATGAGTAAATACTCTGTCGTTATGGTTGATGAAGCGCATGAACGAAGCCTTAACATTGACTTTGTACTGGGACTTTTAAAACGTGTTCTTGACGAACGGAAAGATTTTAAAGTAATCGTAAGCTCTGCAACCATGAATGCAGAAGCGTTCAGTGAATACTTTGGTAACTGTCCTATCGTAACCATAGACACACAGGTCTTTCCTGTTGCAATGGTATATGACCCTCCTGCAGTTGCCGCAAGTACACTGAGCGAAAATGCCTGTGACGCACTGCTTACCAAAATAGAACAGACCATTGACCGCGTACTGGATAATCATGAAGACGGCGACATTCTGGTATTCCTTCCCGGAGAAAAAATAATTAAAGACTGCATGCAGCGTCTGTACAGTGCACCCTTTCATTCACGCATACACATTGTTCCCCTGTACGGAAGACTTCCCAAAGAAGAACAGGAAAAAGTGTTTGATGCAGCTCCCTTCGGGAAAAAGAAAGTTGTATTAAGCACAAACATTGCAGAAACCTCAGTTACCATAAACGGCATAACAACAGTCATAGACACCGGACTTGCAAAACTGAACTTTTACAATCCGCGCACCTTTACGTCAAGCCTTAACGAAACACCGGTCAGCAAGGCAAGCTGTGCTCAGCGAAGGGGACGCGCTGGCCGAACTAAACCGGGTTCGTGTTACCGTCTGTATACGCGGCAGGATTTTGACTCACGTCCTGAATACACTACAGAAGAAATTTACCGCACCGACTTAAGTGAAGTTGTATTGCGCATGTCAGAACTGGGCATTACCGATTTTGACAAATTTGATTTTATTTCTCCGCCCGGAAAAGAAGGCCTTATAGGAGCAGCAGAAACGCTGGGTATGCTTAAGGCAATTGAAAAAGACGGAACGCTCAGCAACATCGGAAAACTCATGGTAGAGTTCCCGCTGGAACCCCGTGTAAGCCGCATTATTGTTGAAAGCATATTACGCTATCCTGATGTTCTGGAAGAAGTACTGATTGCAGCGGCATTTTTAAGTGCAAGTTCTCCGTTTGTACTGCCGGTTGGCGAAGAAATGGATGCACGAAAAGCACATCACGCATTCCGTGACATGCAGGGTGACTTTGTAAGCTATGTAAATATTTTCCGCACATACGTCAGCATGAAAAACAAAGAACGGTTCTGCAAGAACAACTATCTTGACGAACGCGTCATGGCAGAAATTCTTAACATCAAGACACAGCTTGAAGAAATCATTTCTAACCGCATGCAGCTTCCCATAACTTCCGGTGGCAGCATGGATAACTACCTGTGCTGTATTGCAGCCGGCATGATTCAGTTTGTATGTATCCGCGAAGGGAAAGAGTCATACCGGAGCCTTACCGCAGATCACATTCAGTTACATCCGGGTTCCTCTATGTTCCGCACTAACCCGCTGTACATTGTTGCAGGCGAAATTGTCCGGACCAGCAGAATGTTTGCCATGAGTGTCTCTCCGCTTACCAAGCATTTGCTTGATCAGATAGATCCGACACTGGAGTCCCGGCTTATGGCACTGCGCTCTAAAAACAGCCGCTCGCTTTCAGGTAACCTTGAATACACCGGAAGCACATTCCGTGAGTCTGGACAGAAAGTCGGAAAGAACGACAGCCGCTTTGCAAAGAAGCTTGACAAAAAGAAGGACGACAGCACCATCAGCTTTGGCGGGAAACAGTTCTGCATAGAAAAAGTAAAGGGAAAGAAAACCGTCAAACTTATGTGGCATGACTTACGGGATGCAGCCCGTGCAGAAAAAAATGAAAACCTGCTTGCTCAGATCGGTGCGTTAAAGGGAACCGTTGTCATGTCAAAAGGTTCAACGCTGCTTGCCGGAGAAAAACTGGAAGTTATCATTAAGGCTGCAAAAACGCTCAACCTTGATCCCATAGAAACCGGCAGATGGCCACGGAACAAAAACATCAGCATTACCGAAAACCCTGCAGATTTAATCAACAGCATAGACTGTCTTATGCGGGTAACCATGGCAAAAGCATCATCTCGAGAGCTGGGCTTTATATGCCTGTTTACCGACGGCAGAGGCACTTACTGGTACAAAGTGTCGCGCGGATTTGCAACAGCCTTAAACGAAAGTCTTTCTTCGCTTGAAAAACTGATTGATGACCTTTCGGAAAAAGATTCGGTAAGCGTCGAGCAGAAGGCAAAGATAAACATCATGTACCGCGTGCTCAACAGCCTGTACGAGTAACGTTTACAGAGAGTCTACCATCTGAAGAATGCGCTTTGCTTTTTCTGCATTTGCATTCTTTTTGGGCTTTTTGTTTCCAGAGGCTTCTTCTCCTTCCGGAACTTCACCGTCCTGTTTAGAGATTTCTACGACTGCCTGACGGACACTTGCATAGCGGCCTTTTGCCCAGATATCCAGTCCCGTACCCTGAGTAGAAACATCGGTACTCTTAAGGTATTCAGCACAGATTTCGGCAAACTCGGGGCGACCGTATTTTGCAAATTCTTTACCCAGTGCATAGCGAAGGTTTTTCTGTAAATCAGAACCAAGTGTTTCTTTTGCAAGCGCAATAATTGCTTCTGTACCGGCATGATTGTATTCAAGCAGCGCAGATGCAACCGTTGCTTTTGTGGTATCAGACGGTTTTTTGTCGGTAATGAGAGAAATAAGATATTCGTTTCCTTCTTTTGTGTTCAGGAATGCAATTGCATCGTAGCACTTATTTTTTACCGCAGCTTCTTCTTTGGTATCCTTACAGCGGTAAATCAAAAAGGGAACGGCATCGGTAAGCTCAAGCGACTTAACTGCAGCAACTGCTTCCAGACGAACCTTATACTGAGAGTCACGCAATGCCTGAAGAATTACATCATACGTCTGTTCATCGTGATAATGAGAAAGCCCCTTAATGACATAAATGCGGAAGTTTGCATCATCTGATTCAAACAACTCCATAAGAATCGGCTTACTTTCTTCCAGTTCCATGGCACCAATTGCTTCTGCAGCGTACATGCGTACAAAGGAATTTTCGTCTTCATTCTGTGCAATCTGCGACAGTTTTTTCCACGTCTGAACCGCTTTTATTTTTCCCAGCACACGCATCAGAGACTGCCGCTGTGCAACGCTCAGGTCATCGCGGTCAAGATATTCGGCAAGGAAAAGAGCTTCATTGGTTCCGCCAACATCACCTAAGGTTGAAAGTGCAAGCGTAAAATAATCTTCATCTTCGCGGTCAATCAGGTCAATTAAACCGGGAATTGCTTCTTTGCACTTAACCGCAGAAATGTATGACATACATTCAGACACAACAGATTTTTTTGTGTCGTACGGATCGTTGATAATTTCGCAGGCAAAATCAGAAAGACAGGGATCTTCTATCTTTGCAAAATAAGAAAGTATTTTCTGACGAACAGAAACACTCTTTGTCACATGAAACAGGTCATAAATGTCATCGACAAAACGCACATCTTCGTTTTTAGTCAATTCATCAATCAGTTCACTGATATTTTCTTCAAGACCATATTTGAACGTATCATGTGCATTCTGAACATAGTCCTGCGTAGAGGTGGTAGAATTCTTTGCATTCTGTTCGCGGCGTTCTTCGGATTTTTCTGAGTCCTCTGCAGAAACCGCACGGGGACGGCGTGGCTCAGGAACCAGCTTTTCGGGATACGGAACATACTTCGGGCCTTCATCTTCAGTTTCTTCGGTAACAAAAACAGCGTCCTGCTGACTGTCTGCTTCGGCTGCATACACAGAAAAGAGCATAAACCCTACACATGCGCACAGTACTATTTTCTTCATCCCTAGCCTCCTTGCTCCTTACTAATCAAACAATTCCTGAGTGAAATTGTTTCAAAAATTCTTCCCTATACTGAACAAAACGGTCTTCCCGAATTGCTTCGCGGATTTCCTTTATCATCTGATTCAGAAAGTAAATGTTATGATAACTTGCCAGCATGGAAGAAAGAATTTCCTGCTCTTTGAAAATATGCCGTAAGTATGCCCTGCTGTAGGTGCGGCAGACTTTACACTGACACTGGCTGTCTAACGGAGAAAAATCATGCGTAAAGCGTTCCTGTTTTATTGAAAGCATACCGTGATGCGTAAAGTACGAACCGTTACGCGCATTGCGGGTAGGAAGCACACAGTCAAACATATCAATACCGTCAGCAACCGCCTCCAGAATATATTCCGGAGTTCCAATGCCCATGACATAGCGGGGTTTATTCCGTGGTAAGAACTGCACCGTATACTGCAGCTTTTCTGCAAAAACATCAGCCGGCTCGCCTACACTCAAACCACCGATTGCCATTCCGGGAACATCAAGAGAAGCAACAAACTGGGCACTTTCCTTTCGTAAATCATCAAAGAAATTTCCCTGCACAATGGGGAACAGCATTCCCTTGTAACCGTTTTCCACATGCTTTGTCCACTCTGCAATGGCACGCTTAGTCCAGTCGGTTGTAATGCGTAAGGCACGTTCTGCTTCATGACGCTCTACTCTCCAGGCAGAACACACATCAAGCTGCATCTGAATGTCGCTGTTGAGTTTAACCTGAGTCTGCACTACGTTTTCCGGAGTAAACAGATGTCTGCTTCCGTCTATGTGACTTTGAAACGTAACGCCTTCCTGAGTAATTTTACGCAATCCCGAAAGCGAGAACACCTGAAATCCGCCGGAGTCAGTCAGAAAATTCTTTTCCCATTTAGTAAAACCGTGAAGCCCTCCGCCTTCCTGAACAATATCCGCACCGGGACGCAGATAGAGGTGATAGGTATTTGCAAGAATGATATCAAATCCAATTTCATTCAAATCATCTTTACTGACAGCCTTAACCGTACCGTTTGTTCCCACCGGCATAAACACAGGGGTTGCAACATCGCCGTGAGCAAGATGCATAACACCCGTACGCGCAAGAGAATGAGCATCTTCATGCTGAACATCAAAAATTGAATCCATAACAGCTCCTATGTTTTCGAATACCGGACAAGCACTGCACTAAGCACCACAAACAAAAGTACCGGAAACCATGCACCCATAACCGCAGGAATTGTTTCAAACTCAGCCATGAGCATAGTAACCATCTGTACCACATAAAACAGAACAACAGCCGCAAGACTTAATGCAAGACTTACCAGAAGAACATTCTTTCGCGTCCTGCCGCTCAAGCCGATTGCAACGAAGACGACAACCAGTACGACAAACGGGAATGAAAACTTCTTGTAATAATTTGCCTTTGCTGATGCAACCGGAAGTCCGTTACGCTGCTGGCGAAGAATGTATGCCTTTGCTTCCCGGGCACTCACCTCTTCAACATCAATCGTATTGTTTCGGAAAGTTTCAGGCGGTTCAGTAAGACGTTCGACGTACACAGAAGAAGGTGTTTTCCGATTTACATTCCCGTCTTCATACACATATTCGTAACCGTTGCTTAGTACCCAGTGATCATCCTGCCAGAGCGCACTGTCAGCCGTAAGAATGCGGTCCAGGCTTCTGTCTTCTGTCCTGAATACAACAGTAAGCACATACAGGCGGGTAAGTTCATTGTCAAAATATTCAGCATTGTACACAATACTGCCTTCGTCTGCCATAATGACAATATGATCATTACTGGATGTAAAATCACGGTTAAGCACCTGGGCCTGAAGCGATGTTTTTTTTGCATACGCAGGAACAACCACATATTCATCAAAAACAAAGAGCCCGACACTCATCACTAAAGAAAGAATCAAAAGCGGAAGCGTAAACCTGAACAGAGAAACACCGGATGCAAATACCGCAAGCAGTTCATTCTTTGCATAAAAATCACTCAAGACATACGCAGTAGCAAACAGCATGGCTATGGGAACTGCATACCACACTGCCTTGGGAATAAAATATGCCGTAATGCGAAGTACCGTTGCAACAGGCACCGCATGAGACATGTAAGACCAGATGTTGACAAAAATATCTGCAAGCGAAAGAAGCAGCACAAAGAACAGCATAGAAACAACGAGGACAGGTATGAATTTCTTAAACAAAAGCTGAACCAGTTTCATGAACGACGCAACCTCAGATAAAGCCATGCACCCAACGCACCAATAACTACGTTAGGAGTCCACATTGTCCAGAAACCGTCAAATCCATTGGAATAGCCCAGCTGCTGACCTATCATTGTTGCAGCCCAGTACAGAAAGGAAATAATCACACCGATTATCATACCCACAACCTGACCGTTCTTTTTTCCGAACAAAAGTGCAAGCGGGACCGCTAACAGTGCAAAAAACAAAGAACCAAACGGTATTGAAAATTTTTTGTAATATTCAAGGTAGTATGAATTAAGCTGCTGTTTTGAAAAGCTGCCATCTGTTTCATACGATTTTATGAGCGATTTTAAATCGTGCGAAGTCATTTCGCGAGGAGACACACCTGTTGAATTAGAAAGAATAACCGAATCAAACACGTTGTACGACATGGTATCGGCATCAATCAAATCGTACGAACCTTTATCGCCTAAATCAAGCTGAATAACAACCGGTGTCTGCATGGTAAGCGTAAGAAGTACTCCGGGGTATGCAGTACTGATGGCATCGACATCTTTTGCACAGATGATACGCATCGTCTTACTCTGAGATGAATCAAAAAGAACCAGATCGTCTACATGATCATCCTTTGCTTCTCCCATAACAAGCGTTGCTTTATTCATGCGCTTTACCGTATTGCTTTCTATCTGAATACCGGGATTAGATACGACAATCTGACGCTGCAGCTTAAGATAGTTGATGTTACCTAACGGAAGGAAAAAATCGTTCATGACAAAACTGAACAGAGAAATAACGGCACCCATAACCAGCACGGGAACCAGCACAACCGAATAACGCTGACCGGTTGCACGAAGAATCATTATTTCATTATCAGAAGCCATGCGCCCAAGACACATTAAAAAGCCGACCAGTGTTGCAAACGGAGCAGACTGAGCAATAATTGCAGGAAGCGAATACCAGATAAGCAGAAGCACATCAGGTACGGGAACCCGCTGACGTAAAATTGTTTTTGCCAGAAGCAGAAACTGATTTACAAAAAACATGGAAAAGAAAAAAAAGAACAAAACTAAAAAATACAAAAACAGTTCTTTTGCAATATAAAGCTGAAGCGTAAACCGGCGAAGCTGATGTGAACGCAGCACATACTGTTCATACGAGGAGATAATCTTACTGCGCACACGGCTAATAACCGGATGTAATTCCACCATCAGGCTCCCGTACTGCCAAATCCACCGGCACCACGTTCTGTCTGTGAAAGTGCCTGCACGGTAACAAACTGCCCCAGGGTAACGGGCGCAACAACAATCTGAGCAATGCGGTCTTTATCGTTTACCGTAAAATCTTCTGCACCCAGATTGATGAGGATGACTTTCAGTTCTCCGCGATAATCACTGTCGATAGTACCGGGTGTATTCAGCACCGTAACTCCGTTTTTAAAAGCAAGACCGCTTCTGGGACGCACCTGGATTTCGTATCCTTCAGGAATTTCAAAATATAATCCGGTAGGAATAAGCACACGCTCACCTTTTTTAATAACCACAGGCTCTTTTATATGAGCACATACATCGGCACCTGCAGCACCTGCAGTCTTATACACAGGAAGCACTGCTCCCGGTTCCGAAACAACATTGATTTTTACACTGTCTGACATACCATTTCCTTTTGCTGCTTTTTTGACAAACCGGGGCCATACACAAAGAAGGTCCGTTTTTTGTCATTCAGCAGCGATTGTATAAACTGTATAATATCATTTTTTTGAACTGCGCGTATACTGTCACACACCTGTTCGGTATCATACAGATCAAGTCCCATGGCATAATGACGCAGATTCCGTTTCATTAACGATTCCATGTCTTCACCTGCCAAAAATTCTTCGCCCAACAGATGTTCTTTTGCACATTCAATTTCTTCATCAGAAGGAGGATTTTTTATAAGACCCGTCATTTCGTTCTGCAGAAGGCGCGCAATTTTTACTGCATTTTTTTTGTCGCACGAAGCAGCTGCAGCCAAAAAGCCAAGATCTTCATAACAGGTCATAAAACTGTAGGTACTGTAACAGCAGCCGTTTTTTTCACGCAGGTTTTCAAAGAGACGGCTGGACATAGTGTCACCGGTAATTGCATTCAACACGCTCAGCACCGAAAGTTTTTCATGACTAAGCGGCATTACAAAAGGAAAAAGCAGATACATCTGACACTGAGAAAAACGATGATCTTTTTTGAACACAGTACCCGCATTCCAGAGTGCAGGTGACTCTACTCTTTTTTGTTCAGGATAGTTTACCGGCGGTGTATGCAGCGGAAGGGATTCAAGCTGAACTTTCATGTCGTTTTCTTCTTCATCGCTAAATGATCCGCACACGACAACTACCAGTTCTCCGTGAACAAATTTTTTGTCGTACCAGTCAAGCAAAGCTTCGCGTGTCAAAGATGCAACATCTGTTACCGAACCGGTAATTGACATACCTAAAGACTGATTTGGCCACAAACTTTGAGCAAGGGAATCAAGTGCACTTTCTTCGGCGTCATCGGCAACCGCTGCAACTTCATTTTGAATGACAGAGCGTTCGTTTTCAAGTTCAACTGCATCAAAACTGCAGGAAGAAGCCATACCGCAAAAAGTAGAAAAGGCACGATGAAGGTTACCCGGCAACGCGGGAACCGTACAGTATGCACAGACATCATCACGTTCGGTAAACGCATTTACAAAACCGCCCATCCGGTCAAACAAAACCGCAATATCGTGGCGTTCAAGAGCAGTTTCTTCCCCCGAAGTTCCCTTAAAAAGCATGTGTTCGCTGAAGTGACTTGCACCACGCATATCGTTACTTTCAAAGCGGCTTCCTGCACTCAGAAAATAAAACCCCACAGACACTGATTTTGCAGACGGAACCTGCTGAGAGATGAGAACGACATTATTTTTCAGCACTTGTTTTGAAATCATCCGGCACAGTATAGCATAAAACAGATTTTTTTTGAATACAAAAAAAGACCGCAAGTACCTGTTTCAACAAGCACTTACGGTCTTTATGCTTTAGCTCAGCAGGACTTATTTACCCTGAGCTTCAAGTGCATCAATGTAAGAAAGGTTAAGGCGTCCCATCTTGTCTACTTCAAGCAGCTTAACGGGAACAACCTGTCCTTCTTTAAGAACATCGGTTACTTTTTCTACACGCTGACGGCTCAGCTTAGAAATGTGGCACAGACCTTCTTTTCCGGGAAGAATTTCAATGAAGGCACCAAAGTCCATGATGCGCTTTACGGTTCCGTTGTAAATTGTACCGGGCTCGGGATCTTCACAAATGCCTTTAACAGCTTTTTTAGCGGCTTCTGCGTTTGCACCGTTAGAAGCATAAATGGTAACAGTACCGTCATCGCCAGTGTCAATCTTTACATTGTACTGAGAACACAGAGCCTTTACGTTCTTTCCGCCGGGACCAATGAGTGCACCAATCTTGTCAACGGGAATCTTAAGGCTTTCGATCTTAGGAGCACTTGCGTTGAGCGGCTGCGGTTTAGAAATGCACTTTTCCATAATGTCAAGGATGTGGTTTCTTCCGCGTTTTGCCTGATCAAGTGCTTTGCGCATGATATCCATGCTTACACCTGCAATCTTAATGTCCATCTGGAAACCGGTAATACCATCGCGTGTACCGGCAACTTTAAAGTCCATGTCACCCAGGTGATCTTCTTCACCCAGAATATCAGAAAGAATTGCATACTTTTTATACGGGTTCTGTTCGTCACCTTCTGTGATAAGACCCATTGCAATACCTGCAACCATCTTCTTCATAGGAACACCGGCTGCCAGAAGTGACAGACATCCGCCACAAGTAGAAGCCTGGCTTGAAGAACCGTTAGATTCCATGATTTCTGAAACAACACGGATTGTATACGGGAATTCTTCGCGACTGGGGATCATCGGAGCAAGTGAGCGGCGCGCAAGGTTACCGTGACCAATTTCGCGGCGGCCTGTTGTAAGCTTACCTACTTCACCAACTGAATACGGCGGGAAGTTGTAGTGCAGGATAAAGTTTTCGCTGCGATCGCCTTCGATATCGTCGTATACCTGTTCATCCATTGAAGTTCCCAGAGTGGTAACTGCAAGAGACTGTGTTTCACCGCGGGTAAACAGTGCGCTTCCGTGGGGACGGGGCAGTACGTTGATTTCACAGGTGATGGGGCGGATATCTTCTGTTCCGCGTCCGTCAATACGAAGTCCTTTTTCAAGAATGCTCTTGCGCAGCAGACGATACTGAATGTCATCAAACAGTGCATCAAACAGTTTCTTCTGTGTTTCATCTTCAAGCTGTTCTGCATATTTTTCTGCAATCTTTGCTTTTACGTCATGCACTGCATTTCCGCGTGTCATCTTTCCTTTCTGGAAACATGCTTCCTGCATCAGCGGAGTTGCTTCTGCTTCAATCTGAGCAGCATTTTCCAGCACTGCAGTAAACGGAGCAAGTGGCAGTTTTTCTTTACCGCATTTCTTCTGCAGTTCTTCCTGCAGAAGACACATGTCGGTAATAAAGCCCTGAGCTTTTTCCAGAGCACCAAGCATTACGTCTTCAGTAGCTTCGTTAGCGCCACCTTCAACCATAGTAAATCCGTCTTTAGTTCCGGCAACTACGATTTCAAGGCTTGCCTTTTCCTGCTGAGCATAAGTCGGGTTGATTACGTATTCACCGTCAATGTATGCAACGCGACAGCCTGCAACCGGTCCGTCAAACGGAACATCAGAAATGGTAACTGCAGCAGATGCGGCAATTACAGCAAGAATGTCGGGAGGGTTAACACCATCAACTGAAACACAGGTCGGAACAATCTGCAGTTCACGTCCAAACTCTTTGTGGAACAGCGGGCGCATGGGGCGGTCAATAAGACGGCTTACCAGGATTTCTTTATCCTTAGGGCGTCCTTCACGCTTTACAAAGCCGCCGGGAATTTTTCCTGCAGCATAGAATTTTTCGTTGTAATCAACGGTTACCGGAACAAAGTCCAGTCCTTCGCGTACATCGCTTGATGCACAGATTGTTGCAATGATTGCAGTTCCACCCAGCTGAGCATAGACACAGCCGTTAGCCTGCTTACCGATTTTACCGGTTTCAAGAATCAGTTCCTGATCACCGATTTTTCTGGTTACTCTTTCTACCATAATTTGATTCCTCTTTTTTGCAGGGGGATACTGGACTGATTCATTTCTAACCACGAAACAGATACAGCATGGTTACAAACAAATCAGTGTGTATGCTCCCTGCACACTAAACGACAAAGCGGTAACATCATGCTGTACATGACGCTACCGCCTGATTCCATTTACTTGCGGATTCCCAGTTCTTTAATAAGAGCGCGGTATCCCTCAAGGTCTTTACGCTGATAGTACTTCAGCATTTTGCGGCGCTGACCAACGCACTTAAGCAGTCCGCGTGAAGCTCCCGTGTCTTTGGGGAACTGCTTGCAGTGTTCGGTAAGTTCCTTGATGCGTTCAGTAAGCAGCGCTACCTGAACCTTTACGTTGCCGGTGTCGCTTGCGCTGGCACCGAACTTGCTGACGATAGATGCTGTCGTCTCTTTTGCAAGTGCCATAGTTTTACTCCTTCTATGTTTACCATGACAGAAAGCGTTTTGTGACCGTCTGTCATTATTGCTGTGTTATGCAGATACGTTCGTAAACCTGAGTTCCTGTATCTGCTGTGTTTCTGCATCATCTTTTACCAGAAGATGCATTGTCTTACCGCAGTCGCTTATAGAGCAGGAAGTCTGAACAACCGTACCCTCTTTGTCAAAGCTGACCGTATACATGCCGTCATGCGGAACAACCTGCTGTCCGGTAAGAACTGCCTTTACCCATACCGCACCGTCTGTCTTTTTTTCTGCCGAAAACGCAAGACCTGCTGTATCGTATGCAAAGGGTCGTCCTAACAGTTTTTGTGCAAGCACAAAGTCTGCATTTTTTACCGCCTGCCGTATGCGCGAAGAACTGACCCGTTCTCCTTCTACGATGACATCAGGAACTAATGCAAAGTCAAAGCCTGCATCCGAAGACAAAGCCTTGAGTGTCTGCACCGTACACGCACCTTTGTAGCCGCATTTAAAATCACTTCCTTCTGCAAGGAAACGCATGCCACAATGCTGTATAAGCATACAGATAAATTGGCTTCCCTCTATTTTACTGAAATCCTCAGAAAAGTCAATGACTACCGCAAAGTTACAGGGAATAAGAGAAAGCCGCTGACGCAATGAAAGCACATCACCTTCGTAATTGCCAAGCCCTGCACGTACGGAATTAGTAAACGTAATCACGCCCTTGTACAGATTCTTTTGCGCAAGAACCGCATCCAGTAACGCCTGATGCCCTGTATGCACTCCGTCGAAACTGCCTACCGTAAGCGCACATCCCTTCTTTTGCCATAAAAGCGGAATCTTACCGTCAAGCACCTCCTGCCAGCTGTATTCGCGGTAGGGTAACGGTTTCTGTTTCTGCACCACAAACACATAGGAAAGTTTTTTATCTGTACACGAAATCATTCCGGCAAAATCACCGTTTTCATAGAACACGGCAATCCGGTCGGTTTTAAGACGGCGGGTTACCTGCAAAGCAGAAAGTCCCACAGGAGAAAGATCTGCATCTGCCTCAGATACGGTGTACGCTTCTGGCTTAGGAATGCGCACAAACATCTTTGACGCTAAGGCACGTCCGTTTGTATACCAGGGAACACTTTCTTCTTTGAGAATATCAGCATCGAATGCACAGTCAAAGGCAAGCTGCGGAGTAAAGAGCATGAATGCATCCTGAATCTTCTGCATAAGCACAGGGTCACACTGCCCTTTTTGCTTTGAAAGCTCTTCTGATGCGGCATTTTTTTTAAGCGCATTGTCAATGGTAAAGTCAGGAAGACTGTCTGCATCTGCTGCAGTTTCCAGCGTAAACGGACCAACTGCAGTTCTTCGCAAAGCAGTTACATGTCCTGCGGTACCAAGTGCATTTGCTATGTCGCGGGCAAGAGAGCGTATGTATGTTCCCTTAGAGCAGGTAATTTCCAGTAAGGCATAAGAACAGTCATCTTTTTCTGACGCGGGTAAAAAATCACACACGCTAAGTGAATAAATAAATACAGCCCGTTCTTCCAGCTGAACGGTTTCTCCGCTTCGTACCAGATCACTTGCACGTTTTCCGTCAACATGCAGTGCAGAATACAGCGGGGGTCTTTGCATTATTGCGCCGGTAAACTGAGGTAAGACAGACAGAACCTCTTCTTTAGTTACAGCCTTTGCAGTGCGGATAACTTTTCCGGTAGGGTCAAGTGTGTCGGTTTCGCGTCCAAAGCATACAACGGCCTGATATTTTTTTGCAAAGCCGGTTATGTGCGGAACAATATGGGTAAGGCTTCCGGTAAGCACTACCAGAAGTCCGTCTGCAAAAGAATCAAGCGTTCCGGTGTGCCCTACTTTGTCGGTACCCAGTGCATGCTTAATATTCCACAGAGAAGAAAAACTGGTCATGCCGGATTTTTTTGCATACAGCAGAAGACCAGAAAGCGGATTTTGTGAGCGTTCAGTTTTTTTCATCAGGTGAATCTGTTTGTGTGTCAGCGGTTTCTGCAGAACTGGTTTCAGATGCTTCAAGTTCGTTCAGTTTCTTTACCATCTTGTAACCGTTTTTCATGCTGAAGTCGGCAACAAATGTCAGTTTAGGAAACTTATAGGTACTTACTTTTTTTGCAATGGTAGACTGAATGAACCCTGCGGCACACTGCAAACCTTCAACGCCTTTTTTTACGGAACTGTCATCCATAAATGAAGAGACATATACTTTTGCATACGAAAGGTCACCTGCTACTTCGACACGATTTACCGTAAGGAATTCGTTTACACGGGGATCCTTTATTTCATGACGAAGCAGCATGGTTGCTATTTCCTGCTGCAGCTGCTGAGACAGCCGTTCAATTCTGTACTGTCCCATCGCTTACTCCGCACTAGAAGCTGAATCTTCTGCGCCCTGACTTTCCTGTTCTTTCTGACGAGAAAGCATGTCTGCGCGTTCATCTACTAACGCTTCTCCCAGTTTGCGGGCAACTTCAATAAACTCAAATGCTTCAATCTGATCGCCAACCTGCAGATCCTGATAGTTTTCAATACCAAGACCACATTCGTATCCTTCGCGGACTTCCTTGACATCATCCTTGAAGCGTTTAAGAGATGCAACTGTACCCGTATACTTAACTACACCGTCACGAATAACGTTTACATTGCTGCTTCTCTTTACGATACCGCTGGTAACATAACATCCTGCAATAAGACCAATCTTGGGAACACGGAATGTATTGCGAACTTCGAGCATACCGGTAACTTCTTCTTTTGTATCCGGCTGCAGCATACCTTCCATTGCCTGTTTGATTTCTTCAACACACTTGTAAATGATGTTGTACTTGCGGATTTCGACACTTTCTTTGTCAGCAAGCATTTTTGCCTTGGGAGTCGGACGAACATTAAATCCGATGATGATTGCATTGTCATCTGCAGCAGCAAGAGAAACATCGCTTTCGTTGATGGCACCTGCGCTTGAGTGAATGACTGCAACACGGATTTCTGAGGTTGACAGTTTTTCCAGTGAAGTCTTGAGTGCTTCTGCAGAACCCTGAAGGTCGGCTTTAATAATAAGCTTAAGTTCTTTAACTTCACGCTGCTCAATGGTCGTATACAGGTTATCAATGTTAACGCGCTTAACAGCTTTTGCATCTTCGAAGCGTTTAAGTTCCTGACGCTTGGCAGCAAATACACGTGCATCTTTTTCAGTTTCGGTAACCTGGAACGGATCGCCGGCGTTAGGCATGCTTTCAATACCCAGCACTTCAACCGGCATTGCAGGATATGCTTCTTTGATTTTCTGTCCGCGGTCATTAAAGATTGCACGAACACGACCAGAGTAAATACCGGCAACAAAAGGATCTCCGGTACGCAGTGTTCCGCGTTCAACAACAACTGTTGCAACAACACCACGGCCCTGATCAATGCGGCTTTCAATAACCTTACCTTCTGCACGGCAATCATACTGAGCAGTAAGTTCAAGCATTTCTGCCTGGATAAGAATTGCATCCAGAAGATCATCAATACCTTCGCGTTTCAGAGCGGAAATGTTTACATACTGAGTGTCACCGCCCCAAGCTTCGGGAGTAAGTCCCTGTTCTGACAGCTGTGTCATAACGCGGTCAGGATTTGCTTCGGGCTTATCTATTTTGTTGACTGCAACAATGATAGGAACTTTTGCATCTTTTGCATGGTGAATTGCTTCAAGAGTCTGAGGCATAACACCGTCATCTGCAGCAACAACAAGAACAACGATATCGGTAATCTGAGCACCGCGAGCACGCATCATAGTGAATGCTTCGTGACCAGGAGTATCAAGGAAGGTGATTTCACCCTTCTCTGTAGAAACCTGATATGCACCGATCTTCTGAGTAATACCGCCCGCTTCTCCTGCAACCACGTTTGTGTTACGGATTGCATCAAGAGTCTTTGTCTTACCGTGGTCAACGTGACCCATAACGGTAACAATCGGAGGACGAGAACGAACACCTTCTTCGTTTCCGGCATCGCTTTCGATAACGGTTTCGTCATACAGGCTTACCAGG
Organism: uncultured Spirochaetaceae bacterium; assembly: GCA_902766125.1. Classification (GTDB taxonomy): domain Bacteria; phylum Spirochaetota; class Spirochaetia; order Treponematales; family Treponemataceae; genus Treponema_D. The sequence goes on from CACXCG010000027.1 coordinate 26,241, forward strand.
TGAACTTCACAGTTATATTCAGAAGCAAGAATGGTTGCAGTATCACTGTCAATGCTCTGGTTGATGGTTACCATCATACCCATGCTCATCAGTTTTGCAATAATTTCATTTGCTTTAAGATTCATCTTCTTTGCAAGATCTGCAACTGTGATGGTTTCAAAAATATCAATCTTTTCGGGAACAGAACTTGCGGGTTCAACCGTCTTCTTGCGGTTCTGATACAGTTCTTCTTCGTCGAATGCCTGTTCCTGATCTTTTCTGTTGTAAACCTGCTTTTTGCCTTTAAATGCTTTCTTTGCAGGAGCTTTGTTTCCGGCAAGCTGAGACGCATCACCGTATGTGGGACGTGGTCCGCCTGCGGGACGGAAAGAGCCTGCTCCGGGTCCACGGTTTGCACCAAAGCCACCCTGACATCTCTGTCCAAAGCCACCGCGCTGGCCACCCTGTCCGCCCATATTACGCTGACCGTAACCACGCTGTCCGCCCTGTCCAAAACCGCCGCCCTGACGATTCTGTCCAAAACCGCCGCCCTGACCGCCTTGTCCACGCTGACCGTAACCGCCGCGGTTTTCGCTGTTGCGGTAACCTTCACGGGCCTGTGCACCGGTAAACGATGAGCCGTCACGACGACCGTAACCGCCACCACGCTGGCCGTAACCGCCGCGAGAACTGCCGCTTAAGTTACCTGCCTTTACATTGGGGCGGGTACTGTGCAGTTCAAACGGTGTGTTGGACTGAGCACGGGGACTGGGAGTCTTTGTTTCTTTAGTTTCTTTTGGTTCTGCTTCTGTCTGAGCAGCTTTTGTCTTTTCTACAGTTTCTGTCTGAGAAGCCTTTGCAGATTCGGAAGACGTTTTTGCGGATGATTCAGGAGCCTTCTTTGCAACAACGCGAATGCCTTCTTTTTTTGCATCCGGTGCAGCCTTTCGCTTAACGACGACAACCTTCTTCCGCTCGGAAGTTGCCGTCTGCTGGCTCTGAGAATCATTTTTCTTTTCTTTTTTGTTCAATACAAATCCAGGCTTTTTCTCTGCTTCATCCGCCATTCTGTCTTTCCTTTATTCCTCTTCAAATACAAGCTCAACACCGCACTTAGGACAGCGCTTCATGTCAAGCGTAATCTTTTCGCCACATTCAGGGCAGAAGTATTCCTCTTCTTCTTCAACGCTACTGTCAGCACTTTCTTCTTCGAACTGCACTGACTCATTGATAATCTTTTCGATTGCATCAATATCAGCCTGTGTAATTCCTTCGATTGCAGCAGCACGACCGTCATTTACAGCTTCTACAAACTGTTCAATATCATCAAGACCTGCAGCCTTAAGCAGTTCTGCAACGCGCGGGTCCACACCAGGAAGCTGAGAAACGCTGCTGACTTCTTCGTAAGATTCTTCTGAAGGAGTCTGATCGTTAAACAGAGTTTCTGCTGCCTTGCGTGAATCAACTTCTGTCAGATCCATATCTGCAGCCTGTTCTTCTGTCTTAACATCAATTGCCCAGTCACACAGTTTATTTGCAAGGCGGACATTCTGTCCCTGCTTACCGATAGCAAGAGAGAACTGACTGTCAGCTACAATTGCAAGTGCTTCTTTTTTATCGCGGTCAAGAATAACAACACGCTTTACTTCTGCAGGTGAAAGTGCATTTTTGATAAATTCGTGCGGATCTTCGTCGTAACGCAGAACATCAATCTTTTCACCTTCCAGTTCACGGATAACAGCCTGAATACGGACACCCTTAAGTCCAACACAGGCTCCAACCGGATCTACATCAATCTTGTTTGAGTAAACGGCAATCTTTGTGCGGTAACCTGCTTCACGGACAACTTTGTGGATACCTACAATATGCTGCTCACCAATTTCGGGAACTTCTGTTTCAACCAGACGTTCTACCAGACGGGGATCAGTACGGCTTAATACCAGCTGAATGCCAGTATTTGTACGCTTGATATCGTAGATGAGCGCTTTAATGCGGTCATTCTTTTCGTAAGTTTCGCGAGGACTCTGGAACTTAGCAGGAAGCACACCTTCAACCTTACCCAGGTTAACATAAATGCTGCCATTGTATTCACGCTGATAATAACCAACGATTGCTTCGGTTCCAATCTTGTCCTTGTACTCATTGTACAGATTGTCTTTAAAGCTTTCATTAAGTGCCTGATGTGCAGTCTGCTTACCGGTAGTAACCGCAGAGCGTGCAAAGTCTCTGGGATCAACCAGAATGTCAATCTCGTCACCCTCTTCTGCTTCAGAACTTAACTTAAGTGCTTCTTCAAGTTCTATCTCCTGCGAAGGATCATACACACCGTCAACAACCACTTTGCGCGAATAGACAGACACGTCGGTCATGTCATCGTTGAAAGTTACGATACAGTTGTCGGCAGTTCCGTACGTCCGTTTGTACGCAGCCTTAATCATGTTTTCAATCGTCTGCCTGATTGAATCCTCGCTGATTCCTTTTTCTGCGGAAAGTGCGCGGATTGCGTCTGCCATTTCTGACATATCAAGCCCCCTTTATATGTTTAATAATTTTGCTTTAGCTATGTTCTCAAAGGTAACGGAAAACCGATCCCCCTGCTCCGGCACAAGAGTTACCTGAGTACTGTCACAGTCAGCAATAACACCGCTCTGCCAGTCGCCCAGTTCCTTATTCCACACACGAACCCGTCTTCCTGCAAGGAGTTTGAATTCATATGCATCTTTAAGTTTTCGCTCTAGTCCGGGAGAACTTACTTCCATGGAAAGGTCATCTTCTGTTTTGTTAAGAAGAGACAGCAGTTTGGGTTGCAGCGCATGATGAACTTTTGAACAGTCGGCAACGCTGATATCTTTTGATGCATCAGATGAAGCAATAACCACTGCCACGTGAACCATTCCGTGCTGCGGAACAACCTGTAACTCTAAAAGAACAAAACCTTCTTCTGTTACCGCTTGAGCACACTCAGAAAAATATGGAATGTCATCTGGCCTGGTATATTCCACGCTTTACAACCCCTATAAAAAATGGAGCCTTGTGCGGGCTCCATCTTAAATTGCATTAAAATGTATGGTCACTATACAAAAAATGCAAAAAAGAGTCAAGTAGGTTGGAAGAGAACTTCGAGTGTATAAGGGAAAGCATAGGAAACCACTCTCGCGCCAGAACCAAGAAATTACATCCTGCAATTTCCTGGTTGTTAGCTTTAACAAGCAAACGCTAAGGTATCAATGCTAAGAGACAGAACGCCCTCCATAGCTCTATTTTAATTATACTCTAACCTTTCTTTCACATATTGTTCTTTGCATTAGTTCAAAATAAAGGAAAGCATGGTGATGTCGTCGAACTGTTCGGCATTGTTTACGAAGCGGTCAATGTGCGTGCGGACGGCGGTAACAGTCTGCGGTGCGTCCTGAGTCTGTGTTCCGTCAAGAGAAGAAAGCAGGCGTTCATCTCCAAACAGTTTTTCTTCTGCATCAGTCGCTTCGGTAACGCCATCGGTATACACTAAAAGCCGGTCGCCTTTTGAAAGCGTAACTTCGTGTTCGGTAAACGGTGACTGTTCAAAAATGCCAAGCACACAGTCTGCCTTTGTTTTTAAAAACGAAAACTGTCCGTCGTGATACAAAACCGGAGCCGGATGACCTGCATTTACAAAGCGCATATTTCCCGTGCTGAGCGTTACCACTGCAAGCCAGCAGGTTACAAACAGATTTGATTCATTTCCCGAGCACAGCTGAATGTTTGTCTTTTCAAAAATCTGTGACGGAGAAAGTCCCTGTGTTGCATACGAAGCAATGAGTGTCTTTGCAATAACCATAAACAGGGCAGCAGGAACTCCCTTACCGGATACATCTCCAACAACAAGCATCAAGTGGTCATCATCCAAAAGAATGTAATCATACAAATCACCGCCGACTTCTTTTGCAGGACTCATGCTTGCAAACAGATCAAAATCATGGCGTTCTGGAAATGGCGGATAGTCTGTAGGAAGCAGTTCAAGCTGAATGCGGGATGCAACATTAAGCTCTGTTTCCATGCGTTGTTTTTCTGTACTTACTTTGAACAACTCGCGAACATTACGAATAATGTCTTCTTCCATCTGAATAACAGACTGAGAAAGGTCTCCGATTTCGTCTTTATTTTTTATGCGTTTAACAGCTTCATCGGGTTCTCCACCAGAAGAAGCAAATCGTTTTGTTTCTTGTGTTAACAGTCTAAGCGGATGCACAAACTGTCTGTCAAAGAAAACGGTAAAGAGGGCAAAAAAGGAAACAACAGAAATAATTGAAATAAGCAGCACAACATTAAGGAAAGAGCGCTGAGCGTCAACAAATTCCTGTATTGACTTTTGTGCACCCACTACCGCAATAATGTTTCCTGCAGAATCATACACCGGAAGCATTGCCGTAATATGTGAACCGCTGCGTGTCTTGTAAGTATGCCGGATAACAGCCTCTCCGTTTTCAAAGACACGTTTTGCAGACTCGTTGTATTCGGGCTCTTCATATATTTCACTGTACCCCAGCGGAAACGAAGTCCACTTTCCCCCTTTCATAACCGGGTTAAAGACATACGTAATATGCGTGTAATCAGGAGCCTCAACACAGGAAACATACAGCATGTTCAGTTCAAACTTGTCTACAAAATCCTGCAGAATGCGGGAAGCAGTTGCATAGGCTTCATCAGTTTCATGAGTGGTAAGATACTGCTCAAAACTATCAGCTGGAAGACATTCGCGGGCAGCAAGCGCAATTGACTGAATGGTTGCATCGTAGCGTTCGCGGAAACGGTGGGTAAACGACCAGTAACTTGCAAACATCGTAACTGAACCAAGCACAAGACCGGTCAGAACAATGAGCAGAACAACTTTCTTTGTGATGGCAGAAATTCTCCTGCCTGTTTTAAACAGTGCCACGGCTGCTTATCTGATAGTAAGGATTCCGTTAAATCCGGTAACTTCAAACACGTCACGAACCATTTCGTTTACATTCTGAACGACCAGTCCGCCCTTTGAAACAAACTGCTTGTGTGCTGCAATAACCACACGAAGTCCAGCAGAAGAAATATAGTCAAGGTTTGCAAAATCAAACACAAGTGACTGAGCATCAGAGGCTGCCTGTACTGCTTTTTCCAGTTCCGGAGCGGTCAGTGTATCAAGACGGCCAGACAAAAGCAGCGTAACTGCACTGCCATTCTGTTCTTTGGTTATAGTCATAAATTCCTCCTTACCTTTTGTGTTTGTATATCAGTCGTACAGATGGCACTTAACAAAGTGTCCGTTACCCATATCCTTTACAGCCGGTTCTACTTCCTTACACTTCTGCATGCATCTGTTGCAGCGGGTATGGAATTTGCAGCCCTTAGGCGGATTTGCAGGAGACGGAATATCACCCTGCAGAATAATGCGCTCGCGTTTTACATCGGGATCCGGCATAGGAATTGCACTGAACAGAGCCTGAGTATACGGATGCAGCGGATTGTCAAAGATGTCGTTGGTAACACCGGTTTCTACCAGTCCGCCCAGATACATAACGCCAACCGTATCAGAAATATGTTCAACAACGGAAAGGTCATGCGAAATGAACAGATAGGTAAGCTTTCGTTTTTCCTGCAGTTCCCACAAGAGGTTTATGATCTGTGCCTGAATGGAAACATCAAGTGCAGATACCGGTTCATCACACACAATAAATTCAGGGTTCAGGGCAAGCGCACGTGCAATACAGATACGCTGTCTCTGTCCGCCAGAAAATTCGTGGGGATAGCGGTCTTTGTAGTATTCCATAAGTCCGCAGTCAGACATAATCTTTGAAAGATAGTCGTTATATTCTTCGGGACTTACAATACCGTGTTCGCGGACTGCTTCTCCAATAATTTCTCCAACCGGCATACGGGGTGAAAGTGATGAATACGGGTCCTGGAAAATAATCTGCATCTTTGTACGCAGTTCTCGCAGTTCTTTTTTACCGGCAGCATAGACATCCTTACCGTTAAAAAGAACATCACCAGAAGTCTTTCCAATAAGGCGAAGAATGGAACGTCCTGTTGTAGACTTACCGCAGCCTGATTCGCCAACCAGGCCCATTGTTGTTCCGCGTTTAATGTTGAACGAAACATCATCAACAGCTTTTACATAACTGGTAACGCCGCCGAAAAAACCGCCTTTGATGGGAAAATATTTTTTTAAGTGCGAAACTTCAAGAATGTTGTCGCGTTTGTCTAAGTCAGTGATGTACGTGCTCATTGTGCACCTCCTTCCTGCGCATTGCCTTCGCAGCGGTAACAGCTTACCACATGAGTAGGAGAAACATGATACTCATGCGGATAGTCTCCCTCGCAGCCTTTTACGCACATTTCGCAGCGGTCACGGAAATAGCAGTAGTCAGGCATCTCTATAGGGTTAGGAACATTACCCGGAATACTGTACAGCTGAGACACATGCTTTCCGACAACCGGCTTAGAATTCATAAGACCGATTGTATACGGATGGCGCGGATCCTTAAAGATTTCCTGAACCGTACCCTTTTCTACTACGCGGCCGGCATACATAACCACAACATAGTCTGCCATTTCTGCAACAACACCAAGGTCGTGCGTAATAAGCATGATTGAACTGTTGATTTTATCCTTAAGGTTACGCAGCAGGTCAAGAATCTGAGCCTGAATGGTAACGTCAAGTGCAGTCGTAGGTTCGTCTGCAATGATAAGGCGCGGATTACAGGCAAGAGCCATTGCAATCATAACACGCTGACGCATACCGCCGGACAGTTCGTGCGGATACATGCGGTACACACCTTCTTTGTTTGCAATACCTACTTTTTCAAACATTTCAAGTGTACGCTGTTTTACGTCTTCTTTGCTCATATCGGGATTATGCAGGATAATAACTTCATCTACCTGCTCACCGATTCGAAGAACCGGGTTAAGCGAAGTCATAGGCTCCTGGAAAATCATTGACATATAGCTTCCGCGCAAAGTCTGCATGACACTGGTCGGAGTGTTAACAACATTGTATGCAACATCGCCGGTGTTAAAGCGGATTTCGCCTTCAACAGTCTGACCGGTAGGACGCTGCACTAACTGCATCAAAGAAAGACTGGTAACCGATTTACCGCAGCCGGATTCACCTACAATGCCGACTGTTTTTCCCTGAGGTACGTTGAACGAAACACCGTCAACCGATTTTACCGTTCCTATGTCCGTAAAGAAATAGGTGTGCACGTTGTCAAATTCAACACAGTTTGCACTGTCTTTCATCTGCGTAACATATTCACTTTCGGGAATGAATTTACGGTTACGTCGTTTTTCTATCTCTGAAGTAATTTTTCTGTTTTCTTTTGAGATTCTGCGCGATTCTTTTGCGGAGATGTAATTATCGTTTTTCTTAAACAAAGCCATGACTGTACCCTACCGTTTCATTTTTGGATCAAAGGCATCACGAAGTCCGTCGCCCACAAAGTTGAATGCCAGAACCGTAAGCAGAATAAAGAATCCTGCGGGAACCCACACGAACGGATAGTTTGCCATAATGTATGGATCGGTTACTGCGTTAATGATACTGCCCCAGCTTGCTGACGGGAACTTGATACCCAGACCAAGGAAGCTGAGTGTTGATTCAGCAAGAATAACATTACCGATATCCATACTTGCATACACGACAAGCTGCGGTATGACGTTAGGAATAAGATGCTTAAACACACGACGGCGAATGCTTATACCGGTTGCTTCTGCTGCCGTCATAAACTCCTGTTCGCGGAACGAAAGAATCTGACCACGAACAATACGTGCAATACCAACCCAGCCCAGTAAGCCGAATACACAGCACAGCGCTGCCATACGCACCGTAGAACTTGCCTTCATGTGATCCATGATAGAACCAAGAATCAAATACAGGGGTAAAGACGGAATACAGTAGATGACATCAACAACACGCATCAGTACAGTGTCAACCCAACCGCCAAAGTAACCGGAGAAACCGCCGACTATAACGCCGATAAACAGCTCAATCAGAACAACAATAAATCCGATTACCAGAGAAATGCGTCCGCCAAACATCAGGCGTGCAAGCAGGTCCATTCCGTTTGCATCTGTTCCGACCGGATGTTTCTTTGAAGGAGATGCGTACGTATCCATAACGCGGGTTTCCTGATAGCGCTGGATTGTATACTGACCGTCTTTATTTGAAATAAGATAGGTTTCTTTTTCTTCCTCTGCATTGGTGTATTCAAACGACTCTGCATTGTCCGAAATGGCACGGGCAGCTTCTTCCTTAAAGTCGGGAGTTATAAAGATACCGCTTACGACACAGTTAATCTTGAGGTTAGAAATATAGGCAACATCTTTTTTTGCTGCATCCTGAACCATTGCGGCATTAAGCGCAGAGATTGCAACAGAGTATGTGTTTCCGTCTGCAGTAAATGATTTTTTATTCTGAGCAAGTGCAAGCAGTGCATTTTTCATAAATGCATACGAGAACGTTACGTCTTCTGAATATGCAGAAAATGAATAGCGGCAGAAAAAGCCCAGTTCAGTTTTAGAACCGCCGGAAACAGAACTGACTACATACATTTCTGAGTTGGGAGCATCAAGCACAATTTTTGTTCCGTCGCGGCATTCAAATTCAGTCTGTTTTTTCGAACCGGAAGTTGCACGCAGGAATTTTGCATGAAGGTCGCTGGGACTTACTGCATCAGGTTTTGCAATATATTCAAAATCACTGATATAGGTTCCGCCGGCAAAATCTTTTTTGAGCACGTCGGTAGTATAAAAGATATCAGTCTGCGAATACGGAATAACAACTCCGCCTACAAACGCAAACAGGAACATCACCAGAATAATTACCAGGCCAACAATGGCAAGTTTATTTCTGAAAAAACGTTTTGCAACAAGCATGCCGGGTGACATAACTTTCACACGGGTTGCATCGTCAAGTTTTTTTTCTTCACTTATTTGTTCAGACATAGCATTTCCTTACAATCAGTTTACACGAACCCGCGGATCTATGACCGCATACAGGATATCAGTGATAAGGTTACCCAGCAGAATAAGCATTGCGCTGAAAACCATATAGAACATGACAAACGGAATATCACCCTGACGGACTGCAATGTACGAGGTATATCCGATGCCGGGAATCTGGAACAGGGTTTCGGTAATCATTGCTCCGGAGAACAGACCGGGAAGCGTTCCTCCCAGAAGAGTTACGATAGGGATAAGCGTATTGCGGAATGCATGATGGCGGATAACCTGTTTTTCAGGAACACCCTTAGCACGTGCAGTACGGATGTAATCAGAATTAAGCACTTCAAGCATGTTTGCACGGGTAAAGCGCATAAGGCTTCCCACACCGACAATCGTAAGCGTTATGACAGGAAGCACATAGTGTTTAGCTATATCAAAGAACTGCCCTGTTTTTGAAAGCTGCATGTGTTCGCGGCTTACAATGCCGTACAGATCGAACAGGTTAAGCTTTACCGAAAAAATCCACTTAAGGATTGTTGCAAAGAAAAAGCTTGGAAGCGATATACCGATCAACGCAAGAACCGTTACCGTGTAGTCCGTACGAGAATACTGTTTGCGTGCAGCGGCAATTCCCGAAGGAATGGCAATGATAATCTCAAAGATAAATGCAACAAGGCTTAAGGCAAATGAGTACCAGATAACGCTTGAGAATTTTGTGGTAACGGGCTGATTGAAATACCAGCTTTCTCCAAAGTCAAGACGGATTGCTTTTGATGCCCAGCGGAAAAATCCCTGGATGATTCCCACATCAAATCCGTAATCCCGGGTAAACTGGTCGACCCATTCCTGATATGATTTTGAACCAGGACGTGAAGCTAACGTCATGGCCCGCTGCTGAATAAAGCTGGTCGGCATGCAGCGCATAATTCCATAGATGATCAATGCCACAAAGAACAGAATCAGAATGGAAATAAGCAAACGTCTCAAAATAAATTTTCTCATTTGTCTTAATCCTTATAAAATAAACCGCAGAAAATCCGGCACAAGACCAGACTTCCTGCAGTTCATTCATCACAAAGTAATTTTTAATTATTTAAGTTTAAGGTTGTACAGTTCTTCCCAGAAGCTGTAGTAGGTTGTCGTATCAGCAGGAACTGACTTAAGGTCAATGCGCTGTGCGCTGATAAGATAGCCGTTCTGTCTCTGGTATACAGGAACTTCAACTGCAAAGTCTACGATGTAGTCAAGAGCCTCTTTATACACAGCCTTGCGGAATGCGCGGTTTGTGCTTGTGCGGCCTTCAATAACCAGTTCGTCAAGTTCGGGTGTCTTGATTCCGTAGTGATTTGCAGAACCACCGTCTGAGTGATAGATCTGATACATATCAGGATCCATTGTTGCCTGCCATGCAGCACACCACAGTTCATGGTTTCCGCCGTTGATGGTATCCCACAGTTTAGAAGAATCTGCAAGGTCTTCAATAACCAGGTTGAATCCGATCTTTGCCAGAGCTTCAGAAGCAGCAGTAACAATACCAAATGAAGGATGATCACCAACACCGTCACCAGCAATCTGAAGGTTGTATGCCATCTTTGCACCAGCAGGAGCAGCAACAACTTTTCCGTCTTTTACGGTGTAGCCGGCAGCTTCAAAGAATCCCAGAGCAGCTTTAAGTGCAGCAGCATACTTTTCATCTTCTGTCATAGATGCGTCGTAGATGGGGTTTCCGTTAACATCAGTAGAGAATGCAACTTTGTAATCAGCATCTGATTTCTGGGGAGCAGCCCAAGAGCTGTTAGAAATAGGATAGTTAATTACAGAAGCAGCGTTTCCGTAGTAAGAGTCAATAACAACATCGCGGTATACGCACAGAACTGTTGCAATAGCTTTACGCAGGTTCTTTGATGCTTCGCTTGCGCGGTCATCACCAACCTTTACGTTAACTGCGTTGATTCCGATATAGCCGTATCCGTTGTAGTCAATCAGCTGAGTATACAGTACGTTGCCCTGGATCTGGCTGTTTGAATTTTCTTTTGCAATCTGAGCAAGCTTTTCTTTTGAAACAGTCGGTTCAGAAATATCGATTGTTCCCTGAAGAACACCGTTTACAGCATCAGCTTCGTTTGTTTCCTTGAACTGCAAGTACTTTGTCTTTGGCTTTCCCCTGTAGAAGTAGGGGTTTGCTTCAAGATAAGCAATCTTGTTTTCGTAAGAAACGAACTTGTAGGGACCTGCACCAAACGGTACACGAGTCTTTGCGCGGACGAGAGAAAGGTCACCCTTCTTGAATCCGAACTGATGTGCATCGTAGTTGTACAGAGATTTGTCTCCGTAGTAGTGAAGCGGAGCAATCTGAATGTTCATAAGGTCAGCTGCAGGAGCGTTAACTTCTGTGAAGATAATGCGTACTGAATAGTCACCGGTCTTTACAAAACCTTTAACGCAGTCTGCTGAATCACCAGTTGCAACACCTTTTGTATATGCAGCATAGTCGTTCATCAGAGAAGTAAGGCTTGCATTTGCCTTTTCGGTGTCGCTCAGAGTTGCGAGGTCTCCGCCATAAGTGTCATACATAATCTTAAAGATATCTGCTGTGGTTGCATCTGCACCAGCGGGGAAGCCCCATACACCCATGATAGTTCCAACGGGGTCGCCTGCATTTGCATAACCTGCTGCTACACAGTAATCACAGATATCCTGTACGAATTTTGCACCAGCCTGATCAACGTCTGCCCAGAATGCATTCTGAGTTGCTTCATCCCACAGGCTGAAATCCTTGTTGCTGCGTCCGGCTTTTGAAAGCAGAGAGAACAGAGATTCCATACCGCTTCTGTAGTCTTCCATACCAAGAATAGGCAGAGAGAATACAGATGCAGCTCCGTCATAAGTCGGGTCGCTGTATACATACAGAGAGAAGATAATGTCATCTGCTGTAAGAGCTACTCCGTCCGGACACTTTAAGTCCTTGCGGATTGTGTAATCGTAATAAACAGTTCCGTCAGGATTTTCTGTTACGACAAGATTTGCAGGACCTGTGTATTTGTAGTCGGTACCATTGTAAGAAGTCGTTTCACCTTCAATTCCGTTGTACACGAGAGAACCATTGCGGTTCGGTCCCAGAAGAGCAACCTGAGTTGCGTCAACAATACGCATATCAGGAACTGATTCTTCAAAGAACGGACTGAATTTTTCGCTAACTTCCTGATTAGCAATAACAATGATGTCCTTTGAAGATGATTTTCCGCCGCAGGAAACCAGCATGGTAAGAGCCAGCACTGCGCTTACAGAAAAAGCAACAATTTTTTTCATTATAGTTTTACCTCCAAACCAATAAACGAAAAATTAACGAGTAATTATATAGGCTTTTAAGGAAAAAGGTAAAGTATTAAACGGCATTATTCATTAAATTTTTATTAAAAAATATGCCGTACAGCACACAGAGGGCGCACATAAGCACCATACAGCCCAGATACAGAAGTTCACGGATCAACCCCTCCGTTACAAGGGCGTTGCGATGCAGGATCAGGTACACCACCGAAAGCACGATTTGCAGCACACTCAGCACAAGCAGCGCCGTTACCGAATGCTTACACCGGCTGAGGCTTGAGACATACTGTTTTTTTGAAAGAGAGGCTGAACAGGAAAAAAAACTGCAGGCTCCCCAGACCGCATACACCACAGGCACAAAAGCAAGCACGTACGGATAGAAAATCCAAAAGGTACGGGAAGAACTCTGGTTTAAGAGCCCCGCACCAGTCTGCACAAGGAGAAACGAAAGTGTCCAGAGCAGATTAAAAACAGCAATCCGTTTTTTTTCAGCTTCATTGTATGGAAGAACATAAAAATTTTCTTCATCGGGAGTTTCTGCATTCTTAACCCAGTCAACATATCTCATAATAACCTGATTTTACCGTCTTTTTTGAAAAAAGTCAGCATCCGGAAAAACGGCAGTCTCCCATACCGGCATTTTCGAGCGCAGTCTGCATGTGTGGAGGAAGTTCAACGGTAAAGGTTTTAAGCCCATCCTTTGCAAGCGGAACAGTAATTCTGAACGCACACAGGCACAGTCTTTTCATGCCCTCTTTACGAAGGAGTTTATTTGTCTTAAAGTTTCCGTGCTGATCGTCTGCGACAATGGGACAGCCGTTCTGTGCAAGCTGAATGCGGATCTGGTGCATGCGCCCCGTACCTAAGGTAAGGTGTACTAACGAAAGCAGAATTCCGCCTGCACTGCCTGAAGCAAGCACTTCAAACGCGCTCTTTGCTTCCTGTGTCTTTCCGTGAGCCGTAACCGATGTAGAAAGCACTCCCTTATGGGCACTTTTACCGCTAACCTGCGGTTGACCTATACACAATGCAAGATATTCTTTTACGACGGATTTTTCGCCTATAAGGTTTGTCCATTTTGCTGCCGCACGGGCATTTTTTGCCACTAAAAGCAGCCCTGCAGTTTCCTTGTCCAAACGGTGGACTAAATGCACCCGGTAGCCGATCTGAGCGGAAAGATCATCATCAAGAGAATGCAAAATTCCCTTTCCACCCTGTACCGGAACGCCCGCAGGTTTGTTTATAAGGAGGAGCTCATCATCTTCAAACAGTATGGAAAAAGGTGACATCTTCCGACACTATAAACGAGGTAACAGGAAATGACAAGCACTCGCACACTTATAAGAAAACTCTCTGTTCTGGCTCTTCTTCTGGCCTATACGGCACAGGTGTTTGCAACCCAGCAGTATTCACCCTCTTACGGATACAGCGTGGATTTTCCCGAAGGATTCTATCTTTCTGCAAAAAACGATGAAGGAACAGCGTATCAGTTTTCCAGCGCACTGCTTCCTGTAGAGGCAGTCCTGCGTATCTATGATGCAGACCGTTACCCGAACGCACAGGATGCACTGGACAAAACCCTTGATGCACTGGGAGCTGACGGTGCAAGTGAAAGCTTTAACTGGCGCGGAACAGAGGCTGCAATTGCAACCTTTACGCTCAAGCTTAACCCGCCTAAAAATGAATGTGAAGGACTGGGCATTGCAACTCCCCTTACCTACGGAGTAGGAACACTGGTTCTGTTTACCTGGTGCGAAAAAGCACAGTATGAAAACTGCCTTAACTATATGTTAAGCCTTCTGGATTCAGTAAGCATAGACCGCGGCTCTTACTTTGAACAGGGACCGGTAACCACCTACGCATACCCTCAGGGAGAAGAAGATGTTTCTGTTACCCTTGATATAAACGGAACAAAAGTGCAGACAACGCTTAATTCCAGTGACGAAGAAGCAGCCCGTTACCTTATTGAACGCGAATACGACGTCCTGTGCCTGTATCAGAGCAGTGTTTTATGGAAAGAAGCATGGCAGCGCTATTACCGCATGATTTTCCGCGACAGTTACGGAAGATTAGAGAATGCAGCCTTTGACATTTACAACGCAATTTCTGCTTCGTGCACGGATGAAACAGACCTTGCCCAGCAGCTGCTTACCTGGACTCAGGAAATGAACTACGAACGCGAAAAGACAGACAGTGACTTTGCAAGCTTACCGTCAATTCTTTTAGGAAGCGGAAGTGACTGTGACAGCCGCAGCATGTTACTGGCAGTGTTACTGCGTCACATGAACGTAGACACCGTGATTTTTGTCAGTGCAGAATACAGTCATGCCATAGCCGGTATGGTTTCAAGTCACCCCGGCCACAGCTATACTGTTAATGGTAAGAAATACCTTATGGGTGAAACCACCGCAAAAGGACTTACCTGGGGAAAAGTTGCCCAGGATCAGGATGATGAATCCAAGTGGATTGCGGTAGAACCTCCGTTACCCTACGGAGATTAAGACGAACACAGTCCGCTTGCAAAGAAATGCAAAATACAGTATGCTTTTCTAACAAAAGGACAAAAACGTCATGGAAGATGATATTCTCACAATCGAAGAAGTTGCACATTACTTACGCGTAAGCGAACGCACCGTTTACGACTGGGCTCAGAAGGGTGAAATTCCCAGCGGCAAAATAGGAACTGTCTGGCGTTTCAAAAAATCAGAAATTGAACGCTGGGTGAATGAACGCCTTTCTTCTCCCCGCACTCAGAAAATTGACATTCAGATAAAAAATATACTGTCTCCCGAACGCATTGTGTTCATGGACTACTCTACAAAACATGACGCACTGGTAAGACTGGCACAGGTTCTGGCAACCGCCCCGCAGATCAAAAACGCAGAGGAACTTGAATCAGAAATTCTTCACCGCGAAGAACTGATGTCTACTGCGGTCGGACGCGCCATTGCAATTCCTCACGTACGTATTCCAAGCGTAACCGATCTTGTTATGGCTGTGGGAATTTCCCGCACTGATATTACCGACTTCCAGAGCTTAGATGATGTTCCGGTCCGCTTACTGATTATGATTGCCGCTGCACACAACCAGCACAGCTACTATCTTCAGACACTCTCATACTTGAGCACAAAACTGAAAGCACAGGATCTGCGCGACAAGCTTCTGGCCTCTCCCACAGAACTGGACGCATACCGTCTGCTTACCTCGTGCTAAACAGTACAGATTGTCAAAGCAGAGCGTTTTCTATATAATGCCTTCTCATGAGAGAAATGAAAAAAAGCAGGGCACCGGTTGTCCTTACCGTTCTGTTCTGCATATTGTATATACTGCTTGCAATCAGGCCGCTTTCGACAGAACTCAGCCTGCAGTCACAGTGGACCATAGACATTCAGCAGGAAGCAAAACCTGCATCCGCAACCGAAGAAACAATCCCGTTTAAACTGGGACAGTCAATGGGATACTTTACCGCTGACGGAACCATTGTTTCTTCCATCACGTTTCCCTTTAAGGCTGCAATTTCAAACACCTGGTGTGCCGCATACAGTGCAGGAAACACCCAGACGACACTTGTAAACAGTCAGAATCAGACAGGCTGCACTCTGAACGTGAGCGGCTACCCCTACTTTGCAGAAAACCGCATTTATATTTTCTTACCCGGCGGAAGTGCAGTTGCACAGTACAACGATCAGGGCTTCTGTATCTGGCAGCATGAAGGCTATGCTCCCATTACGGCATTTTCTTCTTCTCAGGGCGGTTCGGTCATAGGCTATGCAGACGGAACAGTCATTTCCTATACCGCGCAGGGAATACAGGATCAGTATTTTGCACCCGGCGGTTCACAGACAGAAGTTGTGTTAGGTGCTGCAATAAGTCCTGACGGAAAAACAGTTGCCTGCATTACGGGCCTTAACCAGCAGCGCTTTATCATTGCACGCAAGGAAGGAAACACAAGCCGCATAATCCATCATCACTACATTGACAAACAGTCAAACGAACAGCAGCTGGTGCAGTTTTCAAAAGATGCACAGACCATTTTCTACAGCTGCAGCGAAGGACTTGCGGTTGTAGAACTGGGACGCAAAAAAGCAAAGGCTCAGAAAATCATTCCCATTGAAGGTTCAATCCTTCAGATAGAAGAATCGGAAACAGAAGACTTTGTCTATGTACTGAGCAGAAAGGACGAAACCTGCACGGTCACCATTCTTGAAGGAACAAATACCATTGCTGCTTCCTTCAGCTTTGCCGCACACAACGCATTTATCCAGACCAAAGGATCTGCACTGTTTGTGGGAAAAGATAGCAAAATCTCGCGCATTGACGTTTCGCGCTCATAGGAGACGGTATGAAAAAACGCACGCTCAAAACGCTTGTCATAACAGCAGGTCTTACACTGTCAGGCATAGGGGCTGCACTTGCCTTTGACTGGCCGCAGGAAGAAACGGCAGCAAACATGTTCTACTCATATTTTGCTCAGCTGCGGGGCGGAACACTTGAGACATCCCTCATCTTCAAAGACGGTGCAGAAATTTCTGCCGCAGGAGACGGAACGGTTACCGCCATCATTCGTGAACATACTGATTCTATGGGTTGGTTTGAATCAACACTGGGAAACGCAGTTATTCTTTCGCACGAAAACAACCTCATGACCGTCTATGCAAACCTTGATGATCAGACCCTTGCTCCCTCGCTCAGTCAGAATCCCAAAGCAGTTACCGGCATGCACATAGGACAGAGCGGAAACTCAGGATGGCAGCAGGGACAGAGCAGTCTTGAATTTATTGTTCTTGATACAAAAAATCATTCTACCATAAATCCGCGAACCCTCATGCCGCGCGTAGGACAGGAACTTCCTCTTGTTATGGGACAGATTACCCTGGAAGCAAAGGACGGAACAACACAGGTTCTTTCGCAGACAAGAAATCTTCCTGCAGGAACCTACAGTCTTTACCGCGAACGTCAGCAGGTTGCAGTTCCCTACAAAACCAACATTTCCATAAACGGAACTTCAATAGAAACGCTGCAGTATGACAGCCTGCGTGAAGTAAACGGAAAACTCTGTGTACACGGAAACAGCTGGTACCCGCTTGAAAAGGTGTATCCCGATGAAAAACGGCAGCTTTTGGGACAGGTATTTCTTGCACCCGGACGCAATATCATAACGCTTACCATTTCTGACATAACGGGACTACCTTCGGGAACAAAGACTGCAAGTTATACGGTAGACGTACGGTAAATAAAAGAAAAGCATAGAATTTTTTCTGTGGAATTTTAGCAGGACATCTTGACATGGTACGCCGTTTTTTGCTATAGTGCTTTTCGTCGATTACATGGTGCCTGTAGTTCAGTGGTAGAATCCCAGATTGTGGATCTGGTTGTCGTGGGTTCGAAACCCACCAGGCACCCAG
>CACXCG010000028.1 GCA_902766125.1 uncultured Spirochaetaceae bacterium
ACCGATTGAGTGGCCCTGAGCCTTGAGGAATGTATAAGCCATACCACCACCAACGATGAGTGTAGAAGCGTTCTTCATAAGGCTTTCAAGAACAGCAATCTTTGAAGAAACTTTAGCACCACCGATGATTGCAGTCATTGGTTTTTCAGGATTTGTTACCATCGGCTGAATGTATTTAACTTCTTTTTCCATCAGGAAGCCGCCAACTGATTCAACCGGCATAAACTTAGCGATAGAAGCAGTAGAAGCCTGATCGCGGTGAGCAGTACCGAATGCATCGTTTACGAAGATGTCTCCGTAAGTGGCAAGTTCTTTTGCCATTACATCGCGTTCTGCAGCGTCTTTAGAAGTTTCTTCTTTGTGGAAGCGAACGTTTTCAAGCATTGCAACTGCACCTTCGGGAAGTGCATCGATTGCAGCTTTCTGTCCCAGTGCATCGGGAAGGAAAGTAACCGGTTTTCCCAGTTTGTTTGCAAAGTATTCAACAACCGGCTTCATGCGGTTCTTTCCGTTGATGAACTTTTCTGCATCTGCATCAGTCCAGGTCTTTCCTGCTTTTTCTGCTTTTTCCTGAGCCTTTTTAACATCCTTTTTGGGATCGCCAAGGTGACTCATCAGAACAAGGCTGCGGGGATTCTGTTCAAGAATGTATTTGATGGTGGGCAGTGCTGCCATAATGCGGGTGTCATCCTGAACAACACCATCTTTCATAGGTACGTTAAAATCAACACGCATGATGATGCGCTTGCCTTTCAAATCAACGTCTTTTACTGTCTTAATCATTGTATTCCTCCAAAAGTACCGTGGCGTCTACCACAGTGCAGAGTATACCACGAAAAGTAAGGAAGTTCAAGATTTACCGGATTGCCTGTCTGTCACCCGTATTGAAAGA
The DNA here is from genome assembly GCA_902766125.1 of uncultured Spirochaetaceae bacterium. Classification (GTDB taxonomy): domain Bacteria; phylum Spirochaetota; class Spirochaetia; order Treponematales; family Treponemataceae; genus Treponema_D. The sequence continues at coordinate 893 of CACXCG010000028.1, forward strand.
AACAGAACCAAGTGTTATAGTAACCCTAAGAGGTATCACTATGGCAAAAGATTTGGACTGGGCAAACCTTTCGTTTGCTTACATGAAGACGGCAAAAAGTTTTGTTGCCAACTACAAAAACGGCGCATGGGATGCAGGTACGCTTACCGATGACCACACCATCACCATTTCTGAATGCGCAGGTGTACTGCAGTATGCACAGACCTGTTTTGAAGGACTAAAAGCATACACAACTGTCGACGGAAAAATCGTCACATTCCGCCCGGATCTGAACGCAGACCGCATGAAGGACAGCTGTGAACGGCTTGAAATGCCCGTATTCCCCAAAGAACGCTGGATTCAGGCTGTCATTGATACCGTAAAAGCTAACCTTGATTATGTTCCCCCGTACGGAACAGGTGCAACGCTTTACATCCGTCCCTATATGTTCGGTTCAAGTTCTGTTATTGGCGTTAAACCTGCAGAAGAATATCAGTTCCGCATTCTGGTAACACCGGTAGGACCTTACTTTAAAGGCGGCGTAAAACCCATTACTGTACGTCTTTCTGATTTGGACCGCGCAGCACCACACGGTACCGGCGACATCAAGGCAGGACTTAACTATGCAATGAGTCTGCACAACATTATGGACGCTCACCGCAACGGCTATGCAGAAAACATGTATCTGGATCCTGCAACACACACTTACATAGAAGAAACCGGCGGAGCAAACATTCTGTTTGTTACCAAAGACGGAAAGCTGGTAACACCAAAGTCAAACAGCATTCTGCCTTCTATTACACGCCGCTCTCTGGTTCAGGTTGCAAAAGACTATCTGCACATTGAAGTAGAAGAACGCCCTGTTCACAAGGATGAACTGAAAGATTTTGCTGAAGTAGGTTTGTGCGGAACCGCTGCAGTTATCAGTCCCATCGGAAAGATTGACGATCACGGAAAAGACATTCTTGTTCCTTCAGGAATGGATGCAATGGGACCAGTCTTAAGCAAACTGCGCGACACCCTGACCGGCATTCAGATGGGTACCGAAAAGGCGCCGGCTGGATGGGTTGTTCAGATAGCATAAAAAGCAGAGCACAGGATGTGCGCCCTAAGCAAATAAAAAAGGAATCGCTACAAACGTAACGGTTCCTTTTTTTATGCGTGCGGTTGTGCCCCTGCGCTAAGCATTACAACTGACAGTTCACCCTACACATTGAATTTGAAAAACAGCACATCGCCATCCTGAACCACATAGTCCTTTCCTTCCTGGCGATACTTTCCTGCTTCCTTGATTTTTGCTTCGGTGCCGTACTGACGCAGATCGTCAACGGTATATGCTTCTGCTTTAATAAAGCCTTTTTCAAAATCAGTGTGAATAACGCCTGCTGCCTGAGGAGCTTTGTCTCCTGCGTGAATGGTCCATGCACGGCATTCATCTGCACCGCCGGTAAAGAAGGTGCGCAATCCCATCAGGTGATAGACGGTACGTGAAAGAACTGCAAGTCCGCTTTCCTTAAGGCCAACGCTGTCCATAAATTCCTTGCGGTCAGCATCATCGGTAATTTCTGAAAGGTCTGCTTCAAACTTTCCGCAGATAACAATTACTTCTGATTTTTCTTCTGCTGCAATGGCATGAACTTTTTCTACGTACGCATTTGTTCCTTCTGCAATAGTATCTTCATCAATGTTGCAGACAAACACCTGCGGCTTAATGGTAAGCAAGTGCAAATCGTAAATGGCAGCGCGCTCGTCATCGGTCAGTTCTACCATGCGTGCACACTTTCCTTCTTCAAGTACCGGCTTAATTTTTTCTACGGCAGTCAGATAGTGTGCATACTTTTTCTTTTCTTCTCCACCCAGAGAACGAATCTGCTTTACGACTTTTTCCTGACGCTTGTTAATGGTGTCAAGGTCGGCCTGTGCAAGTTCAAAGTTGATGGTAAGAATGTCACTTTCCGGATCAATGTTTGCTTCGGTCTTAGCGTCATCGCGTACGTGCTGAATGTCCGGATTGTCAAAACAGCGGACTACATGTGCAATAACGGTTGTTTCTCGGATGTTTGCAAGGAACTGGTTTCCCAATCCTTCTCCCTTACTGGCTCCCTTAATAAGACCTGCAATGTCTACAAAGTCAACGCTTGCGGGAATCTTTTTCTTGGGCTGGAACACGCTTGCCATAAAGTCAAGGCGCTCATCGGGAAGATCAACTACACCCAGGTTTGGGTCAATAGTACAGAACGGATAGTTTTCGGCAGCAGCCGGAGTTTTTGTCAATGCTGAAAAAATAGTAGACTTTCCAACGTTAGGAAGTCCGACAATACCACATGTAAGTTTCATGTCCCCACTATACCCTATTTCTGCATTTTGTACAATGAGTCTCAAACTTGACAAACGGCTAACAATGTCCGATAATCTATGTACTACTTTTTTGGAGGTTTCTTGATGAAGAAATTTATCGCTCTGCTTGCAGTCATGCTCGTTGGTGCAGGCATCTGTTTCGCCGCTGACCCCGCAGAAGGTTATTGGATCAGCTATGATGAAAAAACAAACGAAGCTACCGCCGGATGGCACATCTGGGTTGACAACGGTGTCCTTAAGGGAGAAATTCTTTCTCTTGCAGGTAAACCGCAGGACGAAAAAGCAACTGCTGGAAAAGGCAAGTCTTATCCCGACTTCCAGAACGGAGCAGACCTTGCAACCGTTACCGTTGTAGGAACTCAGTGGATCTGGGGTCTGACACAGACAAAAGGTGAAGGCAACTGGGGAAAAGGATACATTATTGATCCGGGCAGCGGAAGCAAATACACCTGTACTGTTACCTTCCATGCAGCAGACGGCAAAAAATACAAGGAAGACACCCTTGAAATGCGCGGTTCATTAGGACCGTTTGGACGCAGCCAGTTCTGGAAACGTGCAACAAAAGAAGCAGCATCTGCTTTACGCTAAGCGTTTGAACTAAACTAAAATAAAGGGGACTGCCTGATAAGACAGCCCCCTTTTTATTGTCCAGATGTATTTATGTGTGCCTTATGCTTTTGCCAGACATTTGTCCAGCGCTGCAGAAATGGCTTTTTTATCAAGATTCTGACCAATAATGCACAGTTTAATCATGCGGTCACCGACTTTTTCATCCCATTCATCTTTAATCTGCGGATTCTGTGAAAGGATTTCTTTCTGTTCGTTGGGAGGACATGCAGCAATCCACTGTCCTGAGTAACCTGCCTGAATCTGACGGCCACTGGTTTCAAACACCCATGCCATATCCGGTTCATCTGCAAACCACATCAGACCCTTACAGCGGATAATGTTGCGCGGCCAGTTGTTTGCATACTGATCCAGAAGCTGACGGTCAAAGGGAACGCGGCGGCAGTAGATAAACGTACCGATTCCGTATTCGTCTTCGCTTTCTCCTTCATGCCTGTGTTCGTGGTGATGGTGGTGGTGATGTTCATGTTCGTCGTCATCATCATCATCGTCATCATGGTGATGGTGTTCGTGTTCGTGTTCATGATCATGGTGATGTTCATGTTCATCATCGTCGTCGTCATCATCATCATCAATTTCATCTTCTTCAAGATGCTTACACCAGCCTGCACTTGCGTAAACAGTTTCAAAATCAAAGCTTGAAGTTCCCATAACTTCTGCAACATCTACGTTTCCGTGATCGGTTTCTATGATTTTTACTCCCGGATGAATTGCGTTAATAACTGCGCGAACCTTCTTGAACTCTTCTTCGGATACCAGATCTTTTTTGTTGATAACCAGTGTAGAACAGAATTCAATCTGCTGAACCAGAAGGCTTTCGATATCTTCTTCGTCTTTTTCCTTTAAGAGTGCATCTCCGCCTGCAAATTCATCTACCAGACGTTTTGCATCAACCACACCGACAACATTATCAAGCACACCGTTTGACACCTGTTCCAGAGACTGAGCAATGGGCATAGGTTCACACACTCCGCTTGCTTCAATCATGATGTAATCAAACTTACCTGACTTAATGATGTTTTCTATGTTGTTGACCAGATCAGTTTTAAGCGTACAGCAGATACAGCCGTTGGTAAGCGGAACAATGCTGGACGTATCGGTAATTTTTGCGCCGTCTGCAATCAGTTTTGCATCAACGTTTACTTCGCCAATATCGTTTACGATGACCGCGACTTTATATCCCTTCTGATTTGAAAGTACCTGATTCAAAAGAGTAGTTTTTCCTGCTCCCAGATAACCGCACAACAGCGTCATTGGTGTCTTTGCTTTTGCCATAACACAAACCTCTTTTATTTCTATAGCGTGCATTTAATATACTGATTTTCAGCACAATCGGCAAGGATATTTTGAAGTTGAATTGTCGTTTTAGAAAAAAAACAGTATATTAGAGACGGACCGTCTTGAGACGGTTGTAAAACCAAGGAGGAAGCTGTGTCTCTTGCACTTACTGAAGCAACATTTAAAACTGAAGTTCTGGAAAGTTCCATTCCCGTACTGGTTGACTTTTGGGCACCGTGGTGCGGACCGTGTCAGATGATGGGACCTGTCATTGACGAATTAAGTTCTGAACTTGAGGGCAAGGTTAAAGTGTGCAAAGTGAACGTAGACGAAAACCCTGAGCTTGCACAGCAGTATGGCATTATGAGCATACCCAATTTTATACTGTTCAAAAACGGAGAAAGCGCAGCTCAGCAGATTGGCGGTGTTCCCAAAGAAACATTACTTTCACTGGTAAACGGTTAGACATGGCAGAACGGGAACTGTGCTTTCAGTGTTTACGGCCTAAGCGTTTCTGCTACTGTAAATACACAAAGCCTGTAGAAAGCGGCATCAAATTTATTTTTTTAACTCACCCCAAAGAAGTAAAACGTCAGAAAACGGGAACCGGACGGCTTGCACATCTGTGTCTTCCCCAGAGTGAAATTCTGATGGGTATAGATTTTACGCAGAACGAACGGCTTAACCAGCTGTTACAGGACGAACGCTATGTTCCCCTTCTGATGTACCCTTCTCCGCTTTCAGTTACGGCAGACAGTCCTGTCTTAAAAGAAAAACTGTATGACAACCCTCCGCAGGGAATGCAGAAAAAAATTCCGCTGGTGCTGATTATTGACTCTACCTGGTTCTGCTCAAAGAAAATGCTTAAGCTCAGCAAAAATCTGTTTGACCTTACAAAACTTTCTTTCAAGGGCGCATACAAAAGCATCTTTACATTTAAGACAGAACCTGCAGAACACTGTATTTCTACGATAGAGTCCTGCTACTATCTTATAAAGGAAATGCAGGAAGCATCCCTTGCACCCAAAGACATAGACCCGGAGCCGCTTATGGATGTGTTCAAGAAGATGATTCAGTTTCAGCTTGAAAAAGAAAACGAACGGATCACTTTGGGACTTCCCAGCACACATCCAAAAGATTACAAATACACAAAGCTTAAAGAAATACCAACGTTTAATTAACGCTGTTCTTCTTACCCGGAGAATACCCGGAACTTGCGGTTACCGTCCAGTCTGAACTGCAGGCACTTATGTTTTGCGCACTGAGCGACTGCACTTTTTTTCTGGAAAGAGATTTTGTTGCGGCAGTTTTTAATGCGGTAATGTCTGCAGCGCAGTCAAGGGAACAGTCAGCATCTCCGTCAGCGTTATGCCACACTCCTGAAGCAATAATATCTTTTGCAAGCGTATCGTAATACGAAGACCACTGGCTTTCTTTTCCGTCAGTACGATATACCACCGCATCTAAAATTGTTCCGCCGTCGTTTGTATTTCTAAGCACGACAATGTCTGTTGCGCCAAGCGTTTTGTCAGTACAGGGAGCCCACAGGTCACGGGAAGTTGCAAGACATTCTTTTGCATTTACCGTGCTCAGGTTAAGGTTTGTACCCAGTTCATCAGCAACTCCTGCTTTTGGGTCCTCACTGTCGTCTTCGGTAAGTGTCTGCAGATGAAGCACAATGTATTCTCCTTTTTTTACTTCTACACTGGGGAACACATACTTTTTCTTGCCCGCTTTGTACGCATTGTCAAATTCAATTCCGCTTAAGTTACCGTCACTCAGACACAGAATCTCTATGTATTCCGTACGGTCATTTGCCTTACTCCAGTTATTGCGCAGTTCAGTAAGTGCAAGCGCAGGAACACGGTCGTTGTAACCGGTAAGCGGAACACTGAATGTAAGCGTATTTCCGTGACGGTCAGCAATTTCTCCAGCAAGCACAAACTGTTTTCCCACCGTAAGCGGCTGTTTTGTCGTAACGGTTACCACAGGATTGTCACTTTTATCAACGCTGACAGTAAGTTCTTCGCCTCCTTTTTCGCATAACGAAAGAAAGCGCGCATCCACTGCTTTGCTAAAGGTAAGCTGTACATGATTTGAGTCAGTGACTGCACAGGCTGTAAGCGAAGGAACCGTAAAATCTCCGCTTAACAGAGACAGACCTTCTCCCGCAGAACGGCAGGAAACAGGACACACGGCTAACAGCACCGAAAGTACCAGTGCTGCAGAACTAAGTGCAAGTCGCACCATTTTCTTTGCAACAGATTTCATCAATATCTCCTTATAAGCTCTCATAGAAGATATTGACCTGGCAATGCAAAAAGTGCACTCAAACAGAGAAAATTCTTAGATTTTTTTTTGAGTTTTGCCTACAGACGGACGGTTTCTACCATGTAGCGGATAGAAGTTCCGGTTGAATCAACCAGCGTTTTTTCCACTACAAAGACAAGGCTTTTTCCGCTTGCATCAGTAAAGATTCTGCTGATTTTGTAGCCGGAGATTCCCTTGCGCTTGATGTCTGGAGTTCCGACTTTATGACGGCTGATGACGTCTCCGTTCTGATTGCGGCGTTCAACATTGATGTAGAAAGAAGAGCGTACATCCAGACCTGAACCGTAGAATGTGGGAACAAGAGTTATATAATAGTAGACTGAAGAAGTTGCAGTAGAAGCTTCAAAATCCTTAAATACAATCTGATCGGTACCCTTTTTGCTTTCGCTGTCGCAAATGTACAGGAGGGTTGCAGCACTTGCAGGGCGAGCCTTGTATTTAGCAGTTTTCCACTGAGTGTTTTTTACCAGAGTCTCGTATGCTGTTTTACCAGACTGAGATTCAGTTGCAGAACTGGGATTAGTCTTATACACTTCGCCGGGAACATAGTCATTCTTTGCGACATCAACAGTGTATACTTCTGCCCACGCCTGGAATGTTCCATCGGTTTTACCGTACTGACCAAACAGATAGGTAAGTCCATCCTCAGAAAAGCCTATGTCATCAAACACGGCAGCATCACCTGCAAACACAACGTTTGAGGCTGCACACAAAAAGAGAATTGCAAGACAAGAACCTAATCGTTTCATAATTCCTCCCGAAACTAGAACTCATGTCTATTATCGGCCTGACCCCGCCAAGTCTTTAATGTTTTAAGTACTATACAAAAGAGCGTTAAGACGGTATGCTAGGCTCATGACGTTAAAAAACCGAAACCGCATTTTTTTGATTGCATCACTTCTCATGTCCATACTGGCATTTTCGTATGCGGCGCTGATTGTGTATGCAGCCCTTACGGGAGCCATTACACCTCCTGACAATCCGGTTCGTTTTATGCCGTTTGAATCTGATTTCTTTCTGTTAAGATATGAATTCTGGGCAAGTATTGCTTCCGTTTTTGTATTGATTCTGTATGTTCCGTTTATTTCGCTGATTGTAAGCCGCGGTTTTGGAAACACGCAGTCTCTGGAACTTATTTATTTCGGCGGATTTTTGCTTGCCTGCATGGCTGAGGGATTCAGGCTGTTTATGCCGCTGTTTGGTTTGTGGCAGAGTTATTCCATGATGCTGGTCATTGCCGGACGTGCCGTTATTACAGGGCGCCTTTTATCTTTTATAAGCCTTTTGTTTGCAGCCCTCTTTAACGAAACCGATCAGCGTCAGTATGTCGAACGCAACTTTATGGTCATGCTGATTATAGCACTGCTTGCAGGAGTTCTTATGCCTCTGGACACTACGCAGACTTCTTCTGCCTGTACCGTGCTGTGGGGATACCGTCCGCTCTTTTTTACCATGAGAGTCTGCCTGTTTGTGCTTACTGAATTAACCTTTATTATTGCCATTGTGTGGAAAGGAAACCGGGAACACATAAAAACCGCCATCGCCTACCCGCTTTTAATGGCCGGATACACGCTTTTGTGTTACGCAGATAACTATCTGTTTGCAGGAGCAGGAACCCTTCTGTTTGTTATCGGAACAGGAATGTATCTTACCACTTTACATTCTATTTACATGTGGAAGTAATTTTACAGATGCAACAATAGCTGGGAAAGGCCGCCGAGGAGTATGGGAATAAGGATATTATCAAAATCCTTGAGGGGTAACATTTCTATAAGCATTCCGCAAGAGGCAACGCACAGTGCAATAAAAGAACTGTGAGTTATGGCAAAACACGAAATGAATATTGCGGCAAAACAGGTAAGGCTTCCCGCAGCAGTTTTTCCTTTTGTAAGCGGAACGGTTACGCGTCCAAACAGACGCCCCGCAACAGATGCAAGTCCGTCACCGAACGAAAGCGCATAAATACCCACGGTTGCAGGAATCTGCTTCCACAGCAATGCGGCACTCAGAATGCCTAAGACAAGTGTTACTGGTCCCAGAACAAATTTATTTTCATCTCGCTTACGGGCAGCGGCATCGGTAATGGCTGAAATAACAGGAATGTTTATTCCATGCAGACGAAGAATCTCAGATACCGTATACACAACAAGCGCTGCAACTAGTGCAATTAAAACAGGAATGCGTGCAAGGGTTAAAAAAAACGGCACTAAGGCAGAACACAGGTGTATGGATTTGCGGAACAGTTCCTTTCTGATTACAATCGCATACTGCTGCCGTGCAATACCTTCGCGTACAGGAAGCAGCGGCTGTTTTTTCCACCGCTTACTCAAAGCCCTTTTCTCCGGTCAACAGGCGCGGTATATCAGTGTAAATCTCGGGGTTGTAGGCTGAAACAGGATGAGTAATATACTTAAAGTTCTGTTCAGCAAGGTTAGAACCTTCAAGGCGAACCATTGTTTCCTGGTTACGGGTAAGTGCATCCCAGGCGCGCATACTTTCCTGAAGGTTAACAAGAGCACGTGCATTAAGACTGCTGTTTCCTGTTGCAGCAGCAAGCCGTGACTGAATGACACCCAGATTGTTTGCGGCTTTCATGTAAGTCTCAACCAGATCCGCCTGATCGTCGCGGACCTGCGGTAACAGAATGCCCAGAATCTCACGTTCCTGATCCAGTATGTTTACAAGATGTTCATAGTATCCCTGAGCAGCGTAATTGTCTCCGCGCAAAGACAGCGTGTTTGCAAGTGACAGCAGTACGTGTGTGTTTTCACTTTCTGTTTCTGATGCACGGATAAATGAACCTAACGCACCTTCGTAATTCTGTTTTGTATACTGAATGTAACCGATGCGGTAACGCACCGATGCGGTATCGTTCTTGCAGTTGACTGCATTTATGTAGTTTGCAAGTGCATTATCCATCTGTCCTGAAACAAAGTAATCAAGATCTGCAAGGTCAGCATACAGACGGCCTACATTTTCATCACTGTCAAATCCGCTTGCTTCCTGTTCGTGTTCAAACAGTGCAATGCCTTTATTGTACTGCTCTTCTGACAGAATGTATTCCTGTTCATCACGGTACTGTTCACCCAGAAGGCGGTATGCATTTATAAAGCGGTAGGTGTCTTTCTTATTGCGTCTGTTCTGTGCACTGAATGCAGAAATGGCACTCTGTAAATACGCATGAACTCCCGAAGCAGAACGGGCTTCTACAAAGTAACGGCCCATATTGTACAGTGCTACCGGGTTAGACGGATCAGCCTTAACTGCACGTTCCAGAAGATCACGTACGTCTTCAATAGAGAAACGAAGGCTTTCTTCAGAAGGCTTAAGCTGACCGTAGCGCTTGTCCAGAAGGTAACCGCTCAGCTCTGTTAAATCCTGTGCACCAAGACCTTTTTTCTTAAGCGGATAGAAATACTCTTTGTAAGCAAGTACCTGACGCAGGTTGTCGGTACGGATATAGTAGCGCATCTGACGGGCAAGATACGTGTTTACATTACCCTTATCACCGTACATGTCAAGCAGACTGTCGTAAATCTCTTTTGCATCTGCATATTTTGAAGGATCAGTATCATCTGCCCAGCTTAAGTAGGTGTCACCCAGCTGCAACAGTGCATCGGGATCGTTTACATGATAGTCCAGCACTTCACGCCGCAGGATTCGGACCGCTTCTTCGTAGTTGTACAGTTCGTTTGCTTCCATGTCGGCCCAGTCAAGACCTGCCTGTTTGTCATGATTGTAACGCTGCAGAATCTGACGGTACTTCTTTGTGGCACGGTCATACTGTTTGTGGTCACGATATCCTTCTGCATAGGTAAAGAACCATTTTTTAACCGGACGGTATCCCACTGCCTGATTAAACAGGTCTTCAGACTGAACATACTGATTCTGCTGAAGGTTTGCATAACCCTGCTTATACAGACTGTTTGCTTTGAGCGGCGTTACAATAAAGCGCCAGGTAAGCATAAACAGCAGCGTAACAATAAGGGCAGCTCCCGTTCCGACGATTGCAACAGGAAGGATTCTGTTCTTAAGCTGATACTCAAATGATTTCTTATAGGCTTCGTACTCTTCGGCACTGCGTTTTTCAAAATCACGCGGAACATCAAGCGAGATGTCCAGCATTTTTTCAAGTTCAGAGGCAACCTGACGAACCGGAGCTTTACGCAGAACTTTTTCAAGGACTGCAAATACGGCATCATCGGTAAACTCATTTTTAACAACAAGGTCTTCAATGGCTATGCGTACATTAAGCGGATAGTCTGCAAGATTCTGCTGGAACTTTTTATATTCAGTGTCAGTGAATGTGTTTTTGGGTTTGTCGGGCCCTTCCATTGCATCGCTGAAATCTGCGACAGCAACATCGGGTTTTGCTTTATTTAAGTCTGCAGAACCGACAGTATCAGAGAATCCCGGAATAGAGAATGCATCGTCATCGCCACCTACATTGCCCAGTTCAAAATCGGTACTGGAATCATCGGGAGTAAAATCAACACCGTCCATTCCAGATGTATCAAAGGTTTCAACCGGTGTGTCATCTTCTACGGATTCAGTTGCATCGGGAGCAGCTGCAGAAGAATCAAGTCCAAAGTCACCACCGAATGCATTATTGCCAAACGAATCATCTCCGCCTACGTTATCGTCAAAATCAGGAAGTGCAAAATCATCGCCACCAGAAGAACCGGCAGTATCACTTCCCACATCAAAGCCGTCCATGCTGAACGGGTCAGAAGCAGCTTCACCGCTTACTGCGGCATTACTTCCTGCATCCCCCTCTGCACGTGCAGTGGCGTCAACACCTATATCACCATCTGCACCCGGCATTGCAAAACTGTCAGCGTTATCGAATGCACCGCCAAAATCTGTATCTGAACTTCCGGCACCTTCGTCAAAGTCAGGAAGTGCAAAGTCATCGCCGCCAGAAGCAGCGCTACCTTCTCCCATTCCCATTGCAGTCGCATCATCGATTGCATCCGGCATGGTAAAGTTGTCAGGATTGTCAAACGCTCCGCCCAAACTGGTGTCTGAACTTCCGGCACTTTCATCAAAATCGGGAAGAACAAAATCATCGCCTCTGGAAAGCTGCGGTTTTTCTTCAACCGGAGTCGTAGAGGCAGTCGCGTCATCGATTGCATCCGGCATGGTAAAGTTGTCGGGGTTTGTAAACTCTCCGGTATCTTCAGGAGCTTTATACTCTTCTACATTTCCAAAGCCATAGTCTACCGGTTCAGAACTGACGGGTGCTTCTTCTGCAGGTACATCAAGTTGAGAAAGCGGTACAGAAGACTCTTTAAAGGCACCTTCATCAATCTCTGAGGGTAATCCCTCGTTCATGTTCAGTGCGTCACCACCGAATGCAAAATCACCAAAATCATCGCCACCGGAAACATCAGAAAGCGGTTCTGACTCAGGGGCAGGCATGTCGTCGGCAGGAAGTGCAGCAGAAAAATCCTCTGCAGGAGCAAGGTCATCTGCAAGTCCAAGATCATCTTTGGGGAATCCGCCGGAACCAAGGTCATCTGCGGGTGCTAAATCATCTGCGGGAGCAAGGTCGTCTGCAGGTGCTAAATCATCAGCAGGAGAAAGATCGTCTAACGCAGAAAGGTCTGCTTTGGGAGCAGGTGTCGGC
>CACXCG010000029.1 GCA_902766125.1 uncultured Spirochaetaceae bacterium
ATCCAGAAGGACCTACGAATACGCAGAATTCCTTGTCTTCGATAGTGATATTGGCATTCTGTACGGCGCGAACTCCACCGTCATAGATTTTACCAATACCCTTCAGTTCTACCTTTGCCACTTAAGGCCTCCCTAGGGGTTATATTATAGTACTATTATAAAGGCAGATTACGCAGATGTCAAATTCTTTTTTGAGGATTTTTGCAGAATTTAAGGAAATTTTGGGATTATTTTTCCGACTCAGTTTTTGTTTCTGCTTCAGAAGCGGCTGCAGGAACAGAACCTGAACTTGCACTCTCCCCTGCTAACTTAGCTGCTTTTTCTGCTTTTTTCTGCTCGCGTTTAGACAAAGCGGCACTTGCAGAAGAAACTGTTTTTCCACGTTTTTTTCCGAATGTAAACGGAAGTGTAACCAGTACACCGGCAACAAAAGAACCTAAAATCGCCCCAATGACAGGAACATTTTCAAATGTATGGAAACACCAGATGACACATTTATTATCAAGATTAAATCCGGTAAGAACGGCAACAAGAACCATAAGTGCAATTGCAATAATCAGTTTTACAGGCATACAAATCCTCCGCACATTTTTAGCAATACAACATTATATGACGGTACATCAAAAAAAACAAGCCTTACCATCTGACCCAGGCAGCCTGAACCGTAAAATACTGACGTTTTTCCTCCAGGCTCATGTCAGGCGGTAATCCCGCAGTCTGTCTTCTGAAAGAACCAAAGCGTTCTGAACAGCAGGTACATTCTGTGCTGCACACAATATTGTCATCACACACACCCAGCTCTAAAAGCGCATGCCGGTTAGCCTGTGCAAGCGAAAGATAGAACGCACCGTCTTTTTCTTTTACGCAGTCAGGAGTGAAGTTTACGCGGAAATACTGTGCACGTTCTTCGTCAATGCGGTAACAGCAGTCATGAATGTGAGGTCCCATGACGACACAGAAATTCCGCCTGTCACAACCGAAGGTCTGTTCTGCTTTAACGATTGCATCACACACTATGCCGGTTCCCTTCCAGCCTGAATGCAGCGTACCGAACACACCGTTTACCGGTTCATACAAAAAAATGGGCATGCAGTCTGCAACGGTTACCACAGGCATGAGGTTACGGTTTTGTGTAATAATTCCGTCACCCTGTAAATCATTAAGTTCAGAAACTGAATCAACGGCATAGACTGTATGCGAATGGATTAACTCTACTGCACAAACCTGCTTTCCTTCGGCGCGTTCCCGAAGAAATTTTTCACGCAGAGAATTAAGTTCATTCCAGCGGAAACTCATGTTGCCCGCACTCTTCAGGGACATTCCCCAGCACGGAGCATTACCGGAAAGCGGTTTACCATGAAAATAAAACTGTCCTGTTATAAAATCAACGCCATTCATGTTCAGCCTGTAAAGCCTGTGGGAAGTTCCAGAGGCTCAATTGCGGTCAGAATGTCATACGCATGGTTTACACCAAAACGGCATTCCCGAAGCGAATGAACAAACTGTCTGTTCTTTCCGTCTTTTGCCTGAATGCGTCCCAGGTTGATAAGCGGTCCGTAGTATGAAGTAACATGTTCAGAAAGAATTCCTCCCATAAGACTCTGCAAACTGTGCAGCGCTCCCAGCAAAGCTTTTACCGTATTAGTCGTTCTGGCTTCTATCTGCCGCAGGGCATCACGGATTGTCTTTATGTCACCAGACTTACGGGTTTCCTGTCCTTCGTACTTTGCAAACAGAAGACCGTATTCTCCACCGGCAGAAAGCTGCGTTGCAAGTACATCAAGATCATCGTTTACCTGATACAGCGTATTACACGTATCAGTAAATTCCACGCGGTTTTCTTTGATGGCAAATTCACCGGCAAGCGCAATCTGCTTAAGGGATTTCATGTATACCATAAGATAATCTTTATAGAAAGCATACGCAAATCCCAGCGAAAGTTCGTAACGGAACGGAACTCCTTCCCACACAGTAGACCAAGGACGGTACGGGAATAACGGCAGATTGTCATATCCAAAGTAGGCTGTTACCTGTTTTTTCAGACGCTCTTTTTCATAGTCACACATCCACTGTGACCACTTGTGTTCAAAAAGCATTTTCCATTCTGACTTATACTTTACAAACCATTCTTCACCGCCGCTGACTGCAGACGGAACAAACTGAACGTTATTTGCAATGACACACACCATTTTCCGCGTAGGAACGGTTCGGATATAAGAACTGATGGCAACCATCTGAAGCGATGCAGCCTGCAGAAAATCTTCTTCACTCAGAGATGCTCCCTGTTCAGCAGCACCAGGCTGTGTTGCATACTTCATGTAAAAAATAAAGAGCGACTGAAGTGATTCTGTGCTGAGCACTTTTCCGTTACACATTACGCTTGCAAAATCACAGAAGTCCTTTCCCATGTTTTCAAAGTGGCAGGTTTTGCGCCCGCTGTCGTCAAGAGAAAATTTCGAACTCATGCGTTCAAACGGAATGCGCACAAACGCACGCAGCCACTCTACCGATGCAACAGATGCATACATGGTTTTACGGCGTGCATCAGGAATTCCGGCAAGGACATCTTCCAGTTTTTTTGAAAGATTAGAATGCAAGTCAGGATCAAGTTCTTCTGTAAACGGATAGGCATACGGATCTATATCTGCTTCGATATCAGCATGTTCTCCGGGCATAACAATAGACCCTAACAGTACATAAAATGCTCCGGGATTTTTTTCATAGGCAGCAATATACGGTTCAAAGAATTTTGCAGCAGCCCTCAGTTCCTGAAAATGATTGAGCATGACATCAAGAACCAGACGGTGACGGTAATCTATAAGTCCTAAATACTGATGTTCGATTTCATGAGCATAGGCACTTACCCGGCTTCTGTTGTAAGCTTCTTCAATGGAACAGTTGGTGAATGTTGCTTTTATCCACAGCATGATGCGTTCCATAAAAGAAAGTTTTTCCAGGCGTTTTTTTATGTCAATAGACGCATCAATTAAGTCAAGTTTTTCAGGTAACTGCATATTCAACTGCAGCGATGCGGCACTTGATTTCATACGCTGAAGTATTTCCAGGCGCTCTTTATCTGAAAGACCAGAAACTAAAGTGTCAAATGAACTCACAGGCTTCTCCCACAAAATCTTGAATTCAATACAATTTTAGAATGTTATGCGAGTTATGTCAAATGGAATACAGGGGTTCGACTCCCTAAATTCTTACGATTTAGGCATAAAAAAAAGCAAACAGACACTCTGCTTGCTTATCAGGCGAATTATTCACTTAGCCACTACGGGAGTCGAACCCGTCTCTTCGCCTTGAGAGGGCGACGAACTAAACCGATATTCGAAGCGGCCATTTCCTTTATTCCCCAAGGAGGATTCGAACCCCCACAATCAGAACCAGAATCTGAGGTGCTACCATTACACAATCGGGGAATGGCACACAAATGTGCTATGCTCAAGACTATATCAGAGTGACAAAAAAATGTCAAGAGATATAGCCTTAAAATACTGTTTTGTCAGACCGTAAACTGATCAATCTGACTTCCTATGCGGTAGATTGATTCACTGATAGACGTTGCAAGCTTAAGCAGTGCATTGTCGTCTTCTTCTATGCGTTTTACGCTGCCTTCCATGTTTGAAATAAGACCACGAACCGCATCTGACGACTGTTTAAGAACATTGACATCTTCGGTAATTTCTTTACGAGCGTTATCTACACTGTCAGAAGCAGCAAGAACATGCGTAGTTGCATCATTCATATAACCCAGCGTATCACTGATCTGTTTTGAACCTGCAGACTGTTCTGACATGGCAACATCAATTTCACGCACCAGGTTACCGGTAACACGAATCTTATCTGCAACAGATGAGAACGATTTGTCTGATTCGTCAGAAGACCGTACTACAGTGTCAATTGAACCAAGAATTGCCTGGAGCTGAGTACCAATATTCTTTGACTGAGCAGAAGAGTTTTCTGACAGCTTACGGATTTCATCGGCAACAACAGAGAAGCCCTTACCTGCTTCGCCCGCATGTGCTGCTTCAATAGCGGCATTCATTGCAAGAAGGTTTGTCTGTTCTGCGATTGAAGAAATAACGGTATTTGCTTCACGGAGCATCTTAGACTGCTGTTCAATCATCTGGATCTGCTCGTTAACTTCACGCTGTTTAAGAATACCCGTTCCAACTTCTTTTTCAAGCACATCAAATTCAGATGCCATCTTATCAACAGAAGAAGAAACAGAATTGATATTACCGATCATCTGGGTAACAGCCGAAGAAGCCTGGTTAACACCTTCAGTCTGCTTATCCAGAAGCGAGCGCAGTTCATCAACAGAAGAAGAAATGCTTTCTACTGCCTGAACGGTACTGCCAACTTTTTCATGCTGATTATCAATCTCGATATCAACATCACGGATACTTCCCAGAATATGAGCAAGCAGCTTGTTATTGTCGGTAACATTTTTGCCTAAGCGGTCACCGTATTCAGAAAGGTCTACTTTAGAAACAGAGACTTCGTGAATGATTGTCTGCATTTTTGAAAGGAACAGGTTAAAGTTTTTAACCAGACCGCCAACTTCATCTTTTGACGGAACATCAGCAAGACGGCGGGTAAGGTCTGCGTTACCAGTTGCAATACCTTCAACAGCACCGGAAACCGTACGAAGCGGTTTAACGGAACCATTGATGATGATAATCATAACAATAATGGCAACTACCAGAGCAAAAATTGAAATGGCAATCATTACACCAAGCAGTTTGTTGATTCCGCTGTAAAAATCCTTATAGGGAGCAACAAGTACAACTGACCAGTCCGTATTATCTATAGGCTGATAGGCAACAACATATTTGCGGTTGTCATCGCTGTCTACATACACTTCGGTTGCAGTTTCTCCTGCACAGATGCGGTCCAGCACCGGTCTGAATGAAACAGATGTTTTTTCGACAACAGCAGTTGTTGTTTTAATAAGTTCCGGATCCTGATGAGCAACATAGTTACCGGTAACACGGTTCATGACAAACGGATGTGAATTGGTACCGACATTGATATTGAGCATGGTATCGCACAGTTCGGTTGCATCAACAACAGCTGAAATTTCTGCAATCTGCATGCCCTGAGGATCATTTACAGGAACAGCATAGTATGAACACAAGTGTCCGTTTACCGCACTCCAGTCGGGATCCTGCAGTGCATTATTACCGCGCATAGAAACAGAAAGGTATTTTCGTGTATGCAGGTCGCTCCACTTACCGGTAGTGGCATAACCGATACCGTCAGAATTAAAGAAACCTAATCCGTAGTAGCGGCTGTTTCCCTTTACGGCGCTGTTTACCAGCTCCCATTTATCGTGCATGTCAACCTTGGGGTCTCTGATAGTGCTCAAATTCGCAAGGCTTTCAAGCATTTTAAATTCTGAAGTGTTGACAATCGAAATATCCGATGCAACTGCATGTGCAAGATCAAGCGTGCCGGTTTCAACGGCAGAACTTAATTCATCAGATGCACTCTTCCAGGAAACAACTACAATAGAAAGACTAACCAGTACAAGGATTGCTACAGTCGTCAAGTTAATTTTGGTTTTTAATCCTAACATATTTTCTCCATGTCATGATATTTTACCACACCTTACCGCAAACCGCAATGTTTTTTTAATTCTTTTTAATTGCAATAAGGGTAAGGTCATCGTACTGCGGATCTTCACAGACGCCACGCCAGTAGACATTCTGTGTGTCGTTTTCAAGGGTTGTCTTGTCTCCGGCATACGAGCGGTACTGACGGAAGTGTGCTTCAAGGAACTGATCGATTTTTTTGTCGACTTTTACACGGTCAGACGGCTTTACTTCAGTATTCTTGTAAATGCGGAAAATCTTTTCTACGCTTACCAGAGCCATGACTGCTTCTTCTGCGGTTCCTGAACAGGTACTGAAATCAAAGGTAAACTGTTCTTCGGAATGAGGATTATGCCATTTTTCCAGTTCGTAGGTCTGTTTGCGGAATACACTCTCGATGATTGCCGTAACGCGTTCGGGAGTCATTTCTTCACTGGTCTCGCCTACTTTGTGATTTCCGTGATCTGCATCCTGTTCCAGTCCTGGTTCTGCACAGGGAACAATCTTACTGTCTGCATCGCGGAAGTTGCGTTTTGCTTCTTCGATACCGTCAGTGTACAGGAACAGCACGTCTCCTTTTTTGAGCACATAGCGCGACACAGGGTATCCGCCCTTCATTTCAACAAGGTCTGTACTGAACATACCTGCCGCCGGGGTTTCGGGAAGCGTAACAGTCTTCTTGGTCTGGGTCTGGCCGTCGTACACCTGAACAAGATTGTCACCCGCGTTACAGAAGAAGGCTTCTCCTGTCTCTGTATCAAGAACACACAGCGTAAAGGCTGCAAAACGTCCCTTAAAGCCACGCTGTTCAAGCAGGTCATTGATACGGCCGACAATCATCTGCAGTGCACTCTGTACATTCTGTTTGGGATTCCACTTGCTGAAGTAGTTAAGGAAGAGCGTTGCAACTTCAACCATAATCAAAGCAGCAGGAACTCCGTGTCCGGAAACGTCACACTTGATTATTGCGTAACGGTTTTTATCAATCTGGCGGTAGTCAAAATAGTCACCGGAAAGTTCATCTGCACCGGCATAATAGCTGAAGAAGTCTGCACCGGAAACAGAAAGTGCACCAGTGGTAAGCTGAGAACCGCGGTTGTCTGTCTGCAGCGGAAGGAAACGAGTCTGAACTTCCTTACCGACAATAAGGTTTTTAGAAGCAATTGCTGCCTGAACAAGACCATGAGTCATTTCGTTAACGGTATCCCCCAGAATACCGATTTCGTCACGGGAAGTAACCGCAATGTCTTTTCCGTCAAGCTGCTCCTTATCTTCGGTATCGCGGATCATAGCAACATGGCTTACCAGAATCTTAATCGGTTTAATGATGATGCTTGCAAGCAAAAGTGAACCAAACAGACCGATAAGGACGGCAACCAGAATAACCATAAAGGTAATGAGCAGAATATCTATGCGGGAATTCTTAACAGAAGCCTTAAGTGACTGCGTATTGACTTTTACCAGTACAATACCGCGCACGTATGAACCGGTTGTTTCTGCACTGCCGGGTGTATCAAGGACGGGTTCATAGAAAATGAATTCATCAACGCTTTCGTCCATATTCTGAAGGTCATATTCAGGGAACGAACCTATGCTTTCTGACGCACGCGAAACTAAAAGTGCATCCAGTTCATCACGCAGACGCTTTGCACTGGGAGTTGCACTCTGAGGTCCGTACATTTCAGAAAGAGAAGCTGCTTCTGATGCAACCTCCTGATTTATCTGAGCACAGACAGAAAGAATTCCTGCGGTGTATTCTTTTTCTGTACCGTCTTTAAAGTCGTACAAACGGTCAGCACCGGGAGTAAAGCTTGAAATATCATCTGCATTCTGTAACGGCGGATTTAATGCTTCATCGTTTGTTGCCCAGACATAATCGTAATTGATTGACTGCATGTCATCATCAAAACCGGTGATGGTAACATAAACGGCTTCGCCCGCAAGTGAATCTGAATCAGTAAGACCTGCTCTTTCCATAATCCATTCACGGACAGCACTTACAAAATTCTGCGGATTACCGGAAGCAGTCCGTCCGGTCAAGGCATCCATCTGATCGGGAAGATTATCAAGTTTATCACGGTCTTCTGCGGGTGCAGGAGGAAGGTTTGTCTTTGCTTCTGATACCAGTGCATCAAGCAGAACATGAACGCGGCTTTGCAGTCCTTCGTACAAAGTCTGTTTCTGCTGACTGGTCATGTACAGTGCCAGCGGGAACGTAATAAGAGCCACAATGGTAATAACCAGGCTTGCTGAGTATCCTATCAATTTGTACTTAAGGCTTGTCGTTTTCTGTTTCAGTTTCTGCGCTTTCTTTTCCTGGGGCATAACACCTCCCTTCACAATGGCATCTACTTCTGCGCGAACCAGCACAGCTTCTTTTGCTGTTTTAGCAATACCATGCAGTGCTGCGGCAAAACCAATCAGTGCAAGCACTAACGCAAGTGCAAGCACCACCATCGTGATGTTTATGTTGTATTTGATGAACTTCCTGAATGCAGACCATGCAGGAACGTATGTATACGGATCATTGATTTTTACAGTACCGCTTTCTTCAACGGTAAGCATTGCGGCACTACCCTGCGGAACAAAATAAATTCCCCGGACAGGATGTTCTACACCGACAAAGTAAGAGCCTGCTTCCAGTTCTTCAAGGTGAATTCCGGTTATTGCAGAATCTGATTCAACCGTAAATTGTTTTTCAGATGCAAGAAGGGTTATGTCATACGGAGCAAGACCGTCACGGTCAATGTATACTGCTGTAATTTTTCCGTCATAGGTAAAACCGCTTCCTGCAATTGAAACAGCAAGGGAACCGTTTTCATTCTGAACTTTTCTGAGAGAAGAAATCCAGGTTGACGGATTGTATTTATTTATAACAAGAACGGTTTTTGCAGCAGGTCCTACATGTCCTACTTCGTCAACTGCGGCAACCGTAAACACATACACACCGTTACGGCGGTTACTGTACGACGCACGAGTTGAACGTCCCATAAGACGCTGAGGAGGCTGTACGTTTGTAATTAAGCTTTCTTCAGCCTTGCGGATCAGTTCACTAACTTCAAACGATGCCTGTGATTCGCTGAGAGTAAGCGGATGGTGACGGTTTGACACAAGCTGTTCGGGAAGCGGCATAAGGTATGTTATGTTCCAGGTGTAACCGGCAATATCGTTATCTTCGCTGTCAGCTTTCCAGTCAAGGTTAAATGCAGAAGATGCAACAAAACCCATACCGTCAAGAGAAGGGCCAGAAACAACCGGCTTATGCGGAGGAGTTGCATCATAGTTGTATGAAACAGAACGGACAGAAGACCAGTTGCCTGCTTTGTCACACTGCATGACCTTAAAGAACCACTGACCGTCAGACTCAGCGCGCACGGTTATGGGACTTGCAGCTTCGTGAGGCATGTGCTGCAGCTGCTTTGGAGGTAAGGCATCTGCATCTTTTGTCCAGATATAAGAGAAACCTGCAACGCCGGACGAATCACTTGAAAGCGTAACGCTTACGCGGGCAGATTCTGACGCATAGGTTTTTCCTGAAACAAAGTTAACTGCACGTACCGCTGGAGGTTCACAGGTTGCATCGCTTACCAGAACTGCAATTCTTGAAACAGAACTGGAAGGCTGTTCCTGCCATGCAAACGAAAGTACACTGCCCTTTCCGCAGATAACCGGAACTGCAAATGAAGAGGCTCTTCCTGCAACCGACAGCAGCATTTCATCTTCGGTATCCCAGTTGATGTCTGTTTTCTGATTGCAGTACACCTGGCTTACACCGCTTCGGGTATCAAACCAGACAACACAGACAGTATTTTTATAAACAAACAGAGACGGACGGCTTGCCTTACCCTGCGTAGAAATGCGTTCGGGAACAGAAGCAGGCGTTGCATCCCGATTCAGTTCAGCAACCCAGATATTTGATGCAGTTGAACCATACCGAGAGCGTTCCCATGCAAGATAGGTGGTACCGTTTGCATTTAGAACAACCGGACTCTGGTTATTGTAATTTTCAAATCCGGATGAATCTGATTTTAAAACTGAAGCAGAACCGGTAATCAGTACCGGATTAGACCACGAGTGACCGTTATTTGAACTGGTACTTGCATACAGCTGGAAGGTATTACGGTTTCCGACGGTATAGTGTGCCTGGAATACAACCATATCTCCGCCTTTAACCGGTGCAAGGTACGGAACCATTGCATTTGAAAACGAAGCAGAGGGTGCAAAATCTAAAAGTTCAGTCCAAGAAGAACCGTCACGGGACGAAGCATACTTGATTGAAAAACTTTCTCCTTTTGAAAGCGATGCAAACAGGAAATATGTTCCGTTTGAAGAAACATACAGACGGGGTGCAAGCAGCTGATTCTGATGTGAGAATGAATGAACCTTTTTAAAGGAAGCTCCGCCGTCATGAGAAACAGAAAGTTCAATCACGCCGTCTATGCTTACCGTTGCAAGCAGAATGGAACCATCATCTCCCATTACCACCGAATACATGTCGGGAACATCACCCGAATAGGCAAACGGACCTGCAAAACGGTTTTTGGTATTCCAGACTGAACCGTTCTGTGTGATTGCACAGGAAAGATACACCTGCTTTGAAGAGGCATCTGTTTCTTCCCAGAAGACGGCACCGTTTGCATTGTTCTGTGACCACACTGATTTAGGGAATAAACAGGTAGCAGAAGCAGAACTTATAGTCCGTGGATTTTCCCAATACAGAGAGACTGCATTCAGCGGAAGTGCAACACACACAAATAAAACGAGAGCAGAGAGTTTACAGAGAAAACGGTTTTTTTTACTCATAGTTTAAGCTCAATGCGCTCCTTTAAGTTCTTTATACGTTTAGAAGACGGATTCTTTTTTGCAAGTTCAGAGATAACTTCATACGCTTCTTCAATAAAGTTATTTTTGAACAGCTGTTTTGCACGCTGGAACTGTTCTTCATCTTCAGAAGAAAGCACACCTGAGTCCTGAGAACCCGACTTCAATTTTACTTCGTCAAGCACGGTTTTGGCAACACTGTTATTAGGATCTAGTTCAAGTGCTTCCTGCGCACGGGTCTGAGCCTGAGCAAGAAGATTTTCGTCTGAACCGGCCCGCTGCAGTAAAGACTGGGCTTCTTTTGCTATAGTTGCAGCACGCTGAGACGTACTTGCGGCAACGGGTTTCTGTTTTAATCCTAATGCAATTTCGGCTTTATTTACCAGTGCTGCAATTCCCGTATAGTTGGGATTTATGATGTACAGGTCTTTTAATTCTGTATAAGACTGAGTTGCAAGACTGTCCCTTGCTTCGTAGTTTACACCAGACAAAACCTTCATGCGGCTTTCAAAGCTGCGTTCAAATTCAACAGGATCAAGCAGACGGTTTATGCGCAGGGTAAGAATGTTTGCCGCCTGGTTAAGCGGATACACACGCTGCAGCTCTTCCAGTTTCTGTTTTGCAAGATCAAGGACTTTCTGTGCACCGTCACTGTCACCTTTCTGCTTGAGCGAAACACCTTCTGAATAGTAGCTGTTTGCAATGGAAAGAATCTGTGACATTTCCGGATACAGCGGATCGTCGGTTGAGAGCACGCGTCCAATATTCATGGTAAGGGCTGTATTAACAAGAGTCTTTAAGCGTTCCAGTTCATCATCAACTTCTACGGTAATGTCTGTCCACAGTTGCTCTGCCTTGTTAAGCGATGCTTCTGCCGCTTCAAATTCGCCGGAATAATACAGGGTTGAAGCATTGTCTTTAAGCTGACGGACTTCACGCACAATGTTTTCATATTTTGCACGGGCAATGCGGTTACTTAAGTCAAGCAGTGTCGTGTTACGTTTTTCGCGAATCTGTTCATCATCCTGAATGGCAAGACTTTCGTCGTACTTTTCTGCAGCAGCTTCCAGTTTCTGCAGTGCAGTCGTATAATCGCGGCGGTTGTACGCATTCTGTGCATCGCGGAACAGACTGTCACCGTCAAGCTGAGCCTGATATGCCTTACTTGAAAGTTCACTTGCTGACTGAGAAAGTGCATCTCCCTTAGAAAGCAAATCTTTAAGCGTTTCGATTTTACTGTTGATGGAAACAAGATGACTTCCCGTCTGAGAAGATGCTTTACCTTCAGAAAGAGTCTGTGTAAAGGAGGTAAGCACCGTAATATCGGAACGGACAGTTGCCTGCATTTTCTGAACCGCTTCAAGTGCCTGCTTGGGATACTGTTTTGCTGAATTTCCGCCGGGCATAAAGGCCTGTGCTTCTTTGTAAAGACGGGTGTCATCAGTAACAAATGCAGCAGCAGCTTTGTCACACCAGGTTGCACACAGTTTCCATGCGTCAGAAGAAGCAGTACTGCAGTCTTTTCCTAATGCCGTAAGTTTCTGGCGGTATACCGTTGAAAAGTTCTGCCAGTCAGAAAGTGTTCCGTCGGTAAGCGAAGGCTCAGAGAGGGACTTTTGAATGCGTTCTGTCCATTCAGTAAAAGACTGTGCTCCCTGAATGACACGCAGTGCAGAAGAATCTTTACCGGAACGTGCATCAGAAAGCAGCTGGTCAACAGAAGAAAGAGAAGCCTGAGCCTGATTCATCTGAGAACGCACATCATCGAAAGAATGTTCAACTTCCAGAAAATCGAGGGCATCAGAAACGGTTGCCTTAAGCGCCGTAAGATTTTTTGCAGACTTATCAGA